>NZ_CAXAPT010000004.1:0-408783 GCF_963970475.1 Pseudomonas sp. EA_5y_Pfl2_R50
CATCCCGAACTCAGCAGTGAAACGATGCATCGCCGATGGTAGTGTGGGGTTTCCCCATGTGAGAGTAGGTCATCGTCAAGATTAAATTCCGAAACCCCAATTGCGAAAGCAGTTGGGGTTTTGTTTTGCCCGCGGGAAAGTTCTTACAGCATTCGCGGACGCCGTCTGGCTGTCACAGCCTGCCGACAATGCTAAGGTTCTGCCTTGGCTTTTGTACTTTTCCAAGGAAACCTTTATGCCGGACGCCCAGTCCCTCAATGCTGCATTCATGGTGGTTCAGAGCAATAGCCTGGATGAACTGCGCAGCCTTGTGATCAGCATCATGCGGCGCTATCCATTGGCACCCTTGGAGAATGAAATAGCGCTGGTACAGAGCAACGGTATCGCCCAGTGGCTCAAGCTGGCCTTGGCTGAAGATCCTCAGGAAGACGACCTCGGAGGCTGCGGTATCGCTGCGGCAATCGATGTGCAATTACCTGGCAGTTTCATGTGGCAGCTCTATCGCATGGTCTTGGGACGCGATGAAATTCCAGCCAAATCCCTGCTTGATAAAGCCCCGCTGACCTGGCGCCTTATGCGTCTGTTACCCCAAGTCATCGACCTCCCACATTTTGAGCCGTTGCAGCGCTTTCTCACTCACGACACAGACTTGCGCAAGCGCTATCAACTCTCCGAGCGCTTGGCGGATCTGTTTGATCAATACCAGGTATATCGGGCGGACTGGCTTGAAGATTGGGCAGAAGGGCGACACCAACTGCGCAATGTCAGAGGCGAAGTAAAACCCCTCTCTCTCACCAGTTGCTGGCAAGCCGAATTGTGGCGTGCGCTGCTGGACGACGTAGGCGAACAAGGCATGGCACAAAGTCGTGCAGGTGTTCATCAGCGGTTTATCGAACGCATCAACACCCTTGATCAATCCCCAGCCGGGCTGCCTTCCCGAGTGATCGTTTTCGGGATTTCATCCTTGCCCGCCCAGGTGCTTGAAGCGCTCGCGGGTCTTGCCCGTTTCAGTCAGGTTTTGCTGTGCGTACACAATCCGTGTCGTCATCACTGGGCTGACATCGTCGCTGACAAGGATCTGCTGCGCCATCAATACAAACGCCAATCTCGCAAGAACGGCATGCCCGTAGTACTCGATCCCGATGCGCTGCACCAGCACGCCCACCCGCTCCTGGCGGCATGGGGTAAACAGGGGCGGGACTATATCAACCTGCTCGACAGCTACGATGAACCCACTAGCTATCGTGCAGCATTCCGCGACGGTCGAATCGACCTGTTCAGCGACACTCATCCAGAGAATCTGCTCAATCAACTGCAGGACGACATTCTGGAGTTGCGTCCACTCAAAGAGACGCGAGAGCACTGGCCGGCTGTAGATCTGGCAAAGGATCAATCGATCCGTTTTCACATTGCCCACAGTGCCCAGCGCGAAGTTGAGATTCTGCATGACCAGTTATTGGCGCGCTTCAGCGCCAATCCGGATCTACGCCCCCGCGATGTGATCGTCATGGTGCCGGATGTCGACAGCTATGCGCCGCATATCCGCGCAGTATTCGGTCAGTTTGATCGGCATGACCCGCGCTTCATTCCCTTCACATTGGCGGACCAAGGCCAACGCGGTCGCGACCCATTGCTGATCGCGGTCGAACACCTGCTCAAGCTGCCGGACAGCCGATTCCCGGTCAGTGAAATTCTTGACCTGCTCGACGTTCCAGCGCTGCGTGCCCGCTTCGGCGTGGAGGAGCGCGACCTGCCGACACTGCACCGCTGGATCGAAGGCGCTGGTGTGCGTTGGGGCATGAGTGCCGAGCAACGTGCCGGACTGGGGTTGCCGGATGAGATGGAACAGAACAGTTGGCATTTCGGCCTGCGCCGAATGCTGCTGGGTTACGCGGTCGGAAGCGCAAACGCTTGTGCCGGCATCGAACCCTACGATGAAATCGGCGGGCTCGACGCCGCATTGATCGGCCCCTTGGTGGCCCTGCTCGATGCTCTGGAACTCGCCCACCAGGAACTTATGCAACCGGCCCAGCCGAAAGAATGGGGACATCGTCTGCAAGCATTGATGCAGCTGTTCTTCAAGGCCAGCAATGAGCACGACGACTACTTGCTGACGCAACTTGAAGAGCTTCGTGAAACCTGGCTGGAGACTTGCGAAACCGTAGAGCTGATCGATGAGTTGCCACTGACGGTCGTTCGGGAAGCCTGGCTCGCCGGGTTGGATCAGGGCCGCCTGTCCCAACGTTTCCTCGCCGGAGCAGTCAACTTTTGTACTCTGATGCCCATGCGGGCGATCCCTTTCAAACTGGTCTGTCTGCTGGGGATGAACGATGGTGATTATCCGCGCGCCCAGCCACCGCTGGACTTCGACCTGATGGGTAGCGACTACCGCCCCGGCGACCGTTCCCGGCGTGAGGACGACCGGTATCTGTTGCTTGAAGCACTGCTGTCAGCGCGCAATCAGCTCTATATCAGTTGGGTCGGCCGGAGCATTCGCGACAACAGCGAGCGTCCCGCTTCGGTGCTGATTGGCCAGTTGCGCGATCACCTCGCCAGCGGCTGGCGATTGCTCGATGAGAGCCAGAATCTGCTGAACTCGATGACCGAGGAACATCCGTTGCAGCCGTTCAGCTCGCGCTATTTTCATGAAGGCGATCAGTTGTTCAGCTATGCCAGCGAATGGCAGGTATTGCACCAACAGCAGGTTGTGCAAAGCGCCGCTGAGTTACTCGCTCCCCATGTTCCTGAAGAACCCCTGAGTCTGGCGTTGCTCCAGGATTTTCTGCGCAACCCGGTTCGACACTTTTTTACCCAGCGACTCAAGGTTTATTTCGAAGCCGCCGACGCTCCGTTGGCCGATGAAGAACCTTTCGTGCTGGATGTCCTTCAGCGCTACGCCCTCAGTAGCAGTTTGCTCGAAGCCGCTCTCCGGCAGCCGGACAACATTGAACAGGCGCTTGAGGTGCAGGCTCGACGTTTGCAGAATAGCGGCCTGCTGCCAATGGCCGGGTTCGGGGAGTGTCTGCAACGTGAGTTGATCGAGCCGCTCCCGGACCTGGTGCAACGTTATCAACAGCTCTTGACGCTATGGCCAACACCGCTGACCAGTGCAATCCCGATCAATCTGGAACTGCAGGAGTTACGCGTCGAAGGGTGGCTCTCGGGTTTGCACCAGCGCGCCGATGGGGGCGTCTTGTCGGTCACCACCATTCCCAATAGCATCGGCTCGATCAAAAGCCGGAAATGGCATCGTCTGATCAAGCCTTGGGTCAACCATCTGGTGGCATGCGCAAGTGGAATTACGCTGACCACAGCATTGGTTGCCAGTGACGACACATTGCTGCTCGAACCCTTGAATCATGACCGCGCTATGCGTTTCCTCGATGACCTGCTTCTCGCCTGGCAGGCGGGCATGCGCCAGCCACTGCCCGTTGCAGTAAAAACCGCATTTGCCTGGTTGTCCCAGACTGACCCGCTCAAGGCCGAAGCCGCCGCTCGCAAAACCTATGACGGCGATGGGCAGACCAACGAAGGCGAGCGCCGTGAAAGCCCTGCACTGTCCCGGCAATATGGCGACTTCGATGCACTGCTCGCGGACGAGACTTTCAGTGGTTGGTGCGACGCCTTGTATCGCCCTCTGTTCGAAGCCCCATGGCGTTCGTTGACCACTGAAGGGGCGCGCTCATGACTTCGAAGACACCGCTCGCACTGGCATTCCCGCTGCGTGGCAGCCAGTTGATCGAGGCCAGTGCCGGCACCGGTAAAACCTTTACGATTTCCGCACTGTACCTGCGATTGATCCTCGGCCATGGCGGCGAATCAAGCGGATTTGCCCGTGAACTGTTGCCGCCACAAATCCTTGTGGTGACATTCACCGACGCAGCGACCAAAGAACTACGCGAGCGAATTCGCACACGACTGGCCGAAGCTGCGCGATTCTTTCGCGATGAAACGCCGGCCCCCGACAGTTTGATTGCCGAGCTGCGCGACCTGTTCACTCCTCAGCAGTGGCCTGGCTGCGCCAATCGCCTGGACATCGCCGCGCAATGGATGGACGAAGCGGCCGTTTCGACCATTCACAGTTGGTGCCAACGCATGCTGCGCGAGCACGCATTCGATAGCGGCAGTCTGTTTACCCAATCTCTGGAAACCGATCACAGTGAATTGCTCGGCGAAGTGCTGCGCGATTACTGGCGATTGTTTTGCTACCCGATGCAGGGCGATGCACTGAACTGGGTTCGCAACCATTGGGGTGGGCCTGCAGCGTTGCTGCCAAGGGTGCGGGGCCTGTTCGCCAGTGAGCGTGACAGCGATGAAGGCAAGACGCCGGCGGAGTTGATCGAGGCGTGTCTGCAAGAGCGCCGCACGGCGTTGATCGAACTGAAAATGCCGTGGCGGCAGTGGGCGGACGAGTTACTCGCCATCTGCCATGAAGGCGTTGCGAGTAAAGCGGTCGATGGCCGAAAAATGCAGGCGCGCTATTTCGAACCGTGGTTCGAAAAACTCAAAGCCTGGGCCGAAGACGAATCACTGGAACAACTGGATATCGGCACCGGTTTCACTCGACTGACCCCCGACGGAATGGCTGAAGCCTGGAAAGGTCAGGCCCCGAGCCACCCGGGGCTGGAGGCCATGTCGGGGCTCAAATCGAGTCTCGATGCGCTGCCGACCCCCGATGCTGCGGTGCTGCAACACGCCGCCAAATGGGTGGGTACCCGTTTTGAAGAGGAGAAGCGCCGTCGTGCCGAGATGGGTTTCGATGACATGCTGTTGCGCCTGGATGCCGCGCTGCAGTCCGAGGGCGGCGAACGTCTGGCAACGCTGATCCGCGAGCAATTTCCGGTTGCGCTGATCGATGAGTTCCAGGATACCGACCCGGTGCAGTACCGGATTTTCGAGAGCATCTACCGCATCGAGGACAACTGTCCGGACACCGGCCTGTTTCTGATCGGCGACCCCAAACAGGCGATCTACGCCTTTCGTGGTGCGGACATCTACACCTACTTGCGCGCTCGTCAGGCGACCACTGGCCGCCTGCACACGCTGGGTACCAACTTCCGTTCCAGTCACGGCATGGTCAAAGCGGTCAACCATGTATTCGAGCGTGCCGAGTCCCGCGAGCAAGGACGCGGCGCGTTTTTGTTCCGGGCGAGAAACGGTGATAACCCGGTGCCGTTCCAAGCGGTGGAATCCCAGGGACGCAAAGAACAATTGCTGATTGATGGCCAGGTTGCTGCGGCGCTGAACGTCTGGCAACTCTCCACCGATCAGCCACTGTCCGGGACGGTGTATCGCCTGCAGATGGCGGCCGCCTGCGCCAGTGAAATCACCCGATTGCTCAATGGCGGGCAAACCGATCAGGCGGGGTTTGTTCAGGAGGGCAAGGATTTCAGAGGCCTGCGGCCATCGGATATCGCAATTCTTGTCCGCGATGGCAAGGAAGCACAGGCTGTACGCGGTGAGTTGGCCGCTCGTGGCGTGCGCAGTGTCTATCTGTCGGACAAGGATTCGGTCTTCGCGTCTCAGGAAGCTCGCGACCTGCTGTCCTGGCTCAAGGCCTGCGCCGAGCCGGATGTCGAGCGTTCGCTCAAAGCCGCGCTGGCCTGCGTCACGCTGAATTTGCCTTTGGCCGAGCTGGAGCGTTTGAACCAGGATGAGCTGATCTGGGAAACCCGGGTCATGCAGTTCCGTGGCTATCGTGAGCTATGGCGCAAGCAGGGTGTGCTGCCGATGTTGCGACGTCTGCTGCATGACTTCCATCTGCCGCAAGCCTTGATGACGCGCAGTGATGGCGAGCGGGTGCTGACCAATTTGTTGCACCTCTGTGAATTGATGCAGCAGGCCGCCGCTGAACTCGATGGCGAACAAGCGCTGATTCGTCATTTGGCGGAGCTTCTGGCGTTGTCCGGGCAGGCCGGTGAAGAGCAGATTCTTCGCCTGGAAAGCGATGAGCAACTGGTCAAGGTCGTGACCATCCACAAGTCGAAAGGCCTTGAGTATCCGTTGGTATTCCTGCCCTTCATCTGCTCGGCAAAACCGGTGGACGGTAGTCGTCTTCCGCTGAACTACCACGATGCCTGTGGCAAGGCTCAAATCAGTCTGAAACCGACTCCCGAGTTGATTGCCCAAGCGGACGATGAGCGTCTGGCCGAGGATTTACGCCTTCTCTATGTCGCCCTGACCCGCGCGCAACACGCTTGCTGGTTGGGCGTTACCGATCTCAAACGCGGCAATAACAACAACTCGGTGCTGCACCTTTCTGCGCTCGGCTACTTGTTGGGCGGCGGTAGCTCGCTTGGCGAGTCCTCCGGGCTGAGCCGTTGGTTGCAAGATCTGCGACAGAATTGTCCGGCGATCGATGTCGGTGAGATGCCCGAGGCCACCACCGAACATTACCTGCCGCCGAAAAATGAGGCGGTACTCAGCGCCACGCTGCTGCCCAAGCGCAAGGCCAGTGAAAACTGGTGGATCGCCTCCTACAGTGCTTTGCGCATCAGCGATGTGTTGAGCGCAGGCAGTGATGAAGCGCCGGACAGCCCGCAAGCGCAGAAGCTGTTCGATGACGAACGACTCGACCCTGATGCGCCGCGAGAAAACATTGCCGGCGGTGCCGATATCCATCGCTTCCCGCGTGGACCCAACCCGGGAACCTTTCTCCACGGATTGCTGGAGTGGGCGGGTGATGATGGTTTTGCCGTTTCCCGCGAGCAACTTGAAGATGCGATTGGCCGACGCTGCAACCTGCGTGGCTGGGAGGGCTGGATCGTGACCCTTAGCGACTGGCTGCAGCATCTGCTGAAATCCCCCTTGCCGATTGGCAACGGGCAACCGCCGGTCATCCTTGAGCAACTGAAACAGTACCGTGTCGAAATGGAGTTCTGGTTCGCCAGTCATAAAGTCGATGTGCTCAAGCTCGATCAACTGGTGTGCCAATACACCCACAACGGGGTGGCGCGGGTGGCAGCCGAGCCGGTGCAACTCAACGGCATGTTCAAAGGCTTTATCGACCTGACCTTTGAGCACAATGGCCGTTATTACGTGGCGGACTACAAATCCAACTGGCTGGGCGTGGATGATCTGGCTTACACGGAACAAGCCATGGAGCAGTCGATCCTCGCGAGCCGCTACGACTTGCAATACGTGTTGTACCTGGTGGCCCTGCATCGTCAGCTCAAGGCGCGGTTACCGGGTTACGACTACGACCGGCATGTCGGCGGCGCGCTGTATCTGTTCCTGCGTGGCACCCGGGCCGACAGTCGCGGTGTGTACTTCGCCCGTCCGCCACGGGAATTGATCGAACGTCTGGACCGCCTGTTTCAGGGCAAGCCCGAGCCCAAGGCCGAACCCGCATGGGAACAGGGAGTCTTGCTGTGAACCGTACTTTCGCCGATCTGCTGCCGACTCCGTTGGCCGCCGACAGTCTGTCGCGGCTGTCACCCCTGACCCGTGCCGATGACCTGCTGCTGTTGCTGACCCGCTGGGTCGAGCGTGGCTGGCTACGTGCGCTGGACAAGGCATTCGTCGCGTTCCTTTACGAACTGCAACCGGATACTGACCCGCTGGTGTTGCTGGCTGCCGCGTTGACCAGTCATCAACTCGGCCACGGTCACGTCTGCCTGGATGTGTTCGAAACCCTCAAAGCCCCGGATTTCGCCCTGTCGCTTCCGCCCGAGGGCGATGTGCAGGGCGGAGTGCTGCTGTTACCCTCGCAACTGCTGGAGGCGCTCGACGGCGTTCATTGGTGTAAGGCACTGGCGTGCAGCGACCTGGTCGCCCTGGCTGCCGATAACCATGACTCCGCTCAGGAACGCCCGCTGGTGTTGTCCGGAAAGCGTTTGTATCTGCGGCGCTATTGGGCTTACGAGCGGCGCATCGACTCAGCTTTGCGCCAGCGACTCGCTCAGGTCGAAGTGGCACCGGATGATCTGCCGCAACGACTGAACGAACTGTTTGGATCGGCCAAGGCAGATGAGCTGATCGATTGGCAGAAACTCGCCTGTGCCCTGGCAACGCGCGGCGCGTTCAGCATCGTCACCGGAGGCCCTGGCACTGGTAAAACCACCACGGTGGTGCGGCTGTTGGCATTGCTTCAAGCCCCGGCAATAGAGGCGGGCCACCCGCTGCGAATTCGTTTGGCCGCACCCACCGGCAAGGCCGCTGCGCGTCTGACCGAGTCGATCAGCCAGCAGGTGCAATCGCTGAAAGTCGCCGAAGACGTGCGAGCCAAAATTCCTTGCGACGTCACCACCGTGCACCGCTTGCTCGGCAGTCGTCCTGGCACTCGGCATTTCCGCCACCATGCCGGCAATCGCTTGCCGCTGGATGTGCTGGTGGTCGACGAAGCATCAATGATCGACCTGGAAATGATGGCCAATCTGCTGGATGCCCTGCCGCCTCATGCACGTCTGGTGTTGCTGGGCGACAAGGATCAACTGGCCTCCGTGGAGGCCGGCGCGGTTCTGGGTGATTTGTGTCGCGACGCCGAACAGGGCTGGTATAGCGTGCGGACCCGGCACTGGCTGGAGTCTGTCAGCGGTGAATCGCTGCAGGACAGCGGCCTGCACGAGGACGTCGATGGCACCCACCCACTGGCGCAACAGGTGGTGATGCTGCGCCATTCACGGCGCTTCGGCGAAGGCAGCGGTATCGGGCAGCTCGCACGACGGGTCAATCAGCAGTTGCCGGAAGAGGCGCGGCAACTGTTGGCTGCCGGGCACTATGCTGACGTGTATTCGCTGCCGCTCAAGGGCGAGCACGATCACAAACTGGAACGACTGCTGCTCGATGGCCACGGCGACGACCCTCATGGCTATCGCCATTATCTGAACGTGTTGCGTGATCGGCGCCCACCGCCGGGAAGACCGCTTGAGCATCCGGACTGGATCGATTGGGCCCGCGAAGTCTTGCAGGCCTTTGATACCTTCCAGCTACTGTGTGCCGTGCGCAAGGGGCCGTGGGGCGTTGAGGGGCTGAACCAGCGCATCACGGCGGCGCTGCTCAAGGCACGCCTGATCGAGAACGACCAGCAATGGTACGAAGGTCGGCCCGTGCTGATGACCCGCAATGATTACGGTCTGGGCTTGATGAACGGCGACATCGGTATCGCCCTGAAACTGCCCGAGCGCGAAGGGCCTGAGGCCGGTAAACCGGTTTTGCGAGTGGCGTTCCCGCGCAACGACGGTCGGGGCGGTGTGCGCTTCGTCCTCCCGAGCCGCCTCAATGACGTCGAAACCGTTTACGCCATGACCGTGCACAAATCTCAGGGATCGGAGTTTGCCCACACCGCGTTGATCCTGCCGGATGCCTTGAATCCCGTGCTGACCAAGGAGTTGATCTACACCGGCATCACTCGGGCGAAACACTGGTTCACCCTGATCGAGCCCCGCGCGGGAGTGTTCGAGGAGGCGGTGCAACGCAAGGTCAAACGCTTGAGCGGCCTGATGCTGGAACTGGAGGAGGGCGCCGAGCCTGGGGAATGAAAAATTGATCTCCGGCGGCGATTGTTGACCAGTCAATCAGACCTCGCTGTATCGCTGGTGTTTCAGTGCTGTGCTATCGTTGCGGCATCATTTCGCTACGATCCAAGAGAATCCCCGCATGAAGGTGTCTGTCTGGGCGACAGAGCGCGCAATTGGCTGCAAGCACGCGTTGCTGGTGGGGCTGCTATGGTTATGGACGGGTGTGGCCATCGCGCAGCCGCAAGCGCCTGCGGGCATGGCCGAGCAACGGGCCAGATCGGTCACGCAGGTGGTTCTTGGCATTCTCAGCTATGCCCGCTGGCCGGTGGAGCCCGCGCAATTGCGCCTGTGCATCGTCGGCCCCACCGAATACACCGATAACCTGGTCAAAGGCACCACGCAGGCGACCGGGCGACCGGTCATTGTGCAGCGTCTATTGGCTGACAACCCGGCCATCGTCAGTGAATGCGATGCGGTGTACATCGGCAAGCTCACCCCTGACGAACGCAGCCGTCTATTCGCCTCATTGATCGGCCATCCCGTGCTGAGCATCAGTGAAGGTGGCGATCAGTGCACCGTCGGCAGCCTGTTCTGTCTGCGCGTTGGAAACGATCAGGTGTCCTTCGAGGTTAATCTCGACTCGGTTGCCCGCAGTGGTGTGCGGATTCACCCAAGCGTCCTGCAATTGTCCCGTCGTAAACCGGCGGCGCCATGAAACTGTTCAAATCGCATACCCGCCCAACCCTGGGCTCGGTGCTTGGCCGGGGGCATCTGGCGGTCGCGCTGGTGGCGGTGGCGATGGCCAGTATCTCGCTGACCCTGCTCGGTGTTTTGGCGCTGCGTGTCTATGCCGACCACAACCTGCACCTGATCGCCCGTTCGATCAGCTACACCGTGGAAGCCGCCGTAGTGTTCAACGACAAGGCAGCCGCCACCGAAGCACTGGCGTTGATCGCCTCCACCGAAGAAGTGGCGGATGCCTTGGTACTGGATGCTCAGGGGCAGGTGGTTGCGCATTGGCAGCGGCCTGAAAACGGGTTGTTCTCCGAACTGGAAATGCAGGTGACCCGCGCGCTTCTGGAGCGCCCCATCAGTCTGCCCATCGAGCATCAGGATCGTGAAATCGGTCGCCTCCTGCTCACCGGTCATGGCGGGAGCCTGATGCGGTTTCTGCTGAGCGGTCTGGCCGGGATCATCCTCTGCACCGCCATCAGCGCCTGCGTGGCGATCTATCTGGCGCGCCGACAATTGCGCGAAATCATCGGTCCGCTGCGCAGCCTCGCCAGTGTGGCCCACGCCGCTCGCAGCGAGCGCGCGCTGGACCGGCGCGTGCCGCCGGCGCAGATCGCCGAACTGGATAATCTCGGCAACGACTTCAACGCGTTGCTCGACGAACTCGAGTCCTGGCAAAACCATCTGCAAAGCGAAAACGAAACCCTCGCTCACCAGGCCAGCCACGACAGCCTCACCGGTCTGCCGAATCGGGCCTTTTTCGAAGGCCGGCTGATTCGGGCGTTGCGCAACGGCGGCAAACTCAACGAGCGCGTTGCAGTGCTGTTTCTCGACAGTGACCGCTTCAAAGGCATCAATGACAACTTCGGCCACGCAGCCGGTGACGCGGTGCTGGTGGCCATCGCCAATCGCGTTCGCGCGCAACTGCGCGAGGAAGATCTGGTAGCCCGGCTCGGCGGGGACGAGTTTGCCGTCCTGCTCACACCGCTGCACAAAATCGAAGACGCCGAGCGCATTGCCGACAAGATCCTCACCAGCATGGATATGCCCATTGCACTGCCGGGCGACACCACCGTTGTGACCTCGCTCAGTATCGGCATTGCGGTTTTCCCCGATCATGGCGCCACCCCCGGTACGTTGCTCAACGCTGCCGACGCGGCGATGTACCAGGCCAAACGCTTGTCGCGCGGCGCTCAATTCACGGCTGGGTCGGAGCACCCGGTTGATTCCGTTAAAACCAGGAGCTAATTCCGTGTTCACACTCCCTGTTCGACTGTTTTCCGCTGTGCTGTTGATGGCCGCGCTGGCCCTGACCGGTTGCCAGAGCGCACCGCAAAAAGGCCTGACCCCGGCGCAAGTCGCGGTGCTCAAACAACAAGGCTTCGAGTTGACTGACGAGGGCTGGGAGTTTGGCCTGTCGGGCAAAGTGCTGTTTGGCAGCGACGTCGAAAGCCTCAACCCGAAAAGCACCGAGATCGTCGAGCGTATCGGTAAGGCACTGCTCGGTGTTGGCATCGAACGAGTGCGGGTCGATGGCCACACCGATGCGTCGGGCAAGGAAACCTACAACCAGCAACTCTCCCTGCGTCGCGCCAAAAGTGTCGCTCAAGTGCTCGGGACGGTGGGCATGAAGCAAGAAAACATCCAGCTTCAAGGCCTCGGCAGCAAAGAACCCGTGGCTTCCAACGACACGGCAGCGGGTCGCACCGAGAACCGCCGGGTATCAATAGTGGTCAGCGCCGACTAATCGGCGAACTGCATCGCACGAGTCTCCCCCATCAACAGCCCCTGATTGCGCTCGGTCACTTCACGGATGTAGTCCCACAACAGGGTAATCCGCTTCAACTTGCGCAGATCCTCCCGGCAGTACATCCAGAACTGCCGGGTGATGTTGATTTCTTCCGGCAGCACCGGCAGCAGGCGCGGGTCTTGCGCGGCGAGGAAACACGGCAGGATCGCCAGCGAGCGTCCTTGCTGGGCGGCGACAAACTGCGCGATCACACTGGTGCTGCGCAGATTTGCGCTGGCGCCGGGCAGCACGTTCGCCAGGTACAGCAGCTCCGAGCTGAACGCCAGGTCATCCACATAACTGATGAATTGATGCTTGCCCAGGTCTGCCGGATGGCGGATCGGCGGGTGTTGGTCGAGGTAGTCCTGGGTCGCGTAAAGCTGCAAGCGATAGTCGCAGAGTTTGCAGCACACATACGGACCGTGTTCTGGGCGTTCCAGGGCAATGACGATGTCGGCCTCGCGCTTGGACAGGCTGATGAAGTGCGGCAGCGGCAGGATGTCAACGGAGATCGCCGGGTAGGCGTCGACGAAATGGCTCAACTGCGGCGTGATGAAAAAACTGCCGAAGCCTTCCGTGCAACCCATGCGCACGTGCCCGGACAGCGCCACGCCTGAGCCCGAGACCTGCTCGCAGGCCATGTGCAAAGTGCTTTCGATCGATTCGGCGTAACCCAGCAAACGCTGGCCTTCGGTCGTCAGGACGAAGCCGCTGGTGCGCGACTTCTCGAACAGCAACGTCCCCAATGCCGCTTCCAGCGAACTGATCCGCCGCGACACCGTGGTGTAATCCACGGCCAGGCGTTTGGCAGCAGTGCTGGCCTTGCGGGTACGGGCGACTTCGAGGAAAAACTTGAGGTCGTCCCAGTTCAGCGAGCCTAGAGAGGTGATGTTTTTTTGCATGATGGACGGGCTTATATGTGCGTTCTTATTGGAAGTTTGCACATCTATACTCCAAAAACAGTCCGACAACCAATTCGTGACACACGCCTCATCGCAAGGCGAACCCTTCGCCTTGGCTCCTACGATAAAAACAAGTTCCGGAGACCAGCATGAACGCATCGCTTACGCCCAACGAAACCACGGTCCAGAAGGTCAAACTGCTGATCGACGGCGAATGGGTCGAGTCGCAGACCACCGAGTGGCACGACATCGTCAACCCGGCGACCCAGCAAGTGCTGGCCAAGGTTCCGTTCGCCACCGCCGCTGAGGTCGACGCCGCCGTCGGCGCCGCCCAGCGCGCCTTCCAGACCTGGAAACTGACCCCGATTGGTGCGCGCATGCGCATCATGCTCAAGCTGCAAGCCTTGATCCGCGAACACTCCAAACGCATCGCCGTGGTGCTCAGCGCGGAGCAGGGCAAGACCATTGCCGACGCCGAGGGTGACATTTTCCGTGGCCTGGAAGTGGTCGAGCACGCCTGCTCCATCGGCTCCCTGCAAATGGGCGAATTCGCCGAAAACGTCGCGGGTGGCGTTGATACTTACACCCTGCGCCAGCCGATCGGCGTGTGTGCGGGCATCACCCCGTTCAACTTTCCGGCGATGATTCCGCTGTGGATGTTCCCGATGGCCATCGCCTGCGGCAACACCTTCGTCCTCAAGCCTTCCGAGCAAGACCCTTTGTCGACCATGCTGCTGGTGGAGCTGGCGCTTGAGGCCGGTGTGCCGGCGGGCGTGTTGAACGTGGTTCATGGCGGCAAAGACGTGGTCGACGGTCTGTGCACCCACAAGGACATCAAAGCCGTGTCCTTCGTCGGTTCGACCGCCGTCGGCACCCACGTTTACGACCTGGCCGGCAAGCACGGCAAACGCGTGCAATCGATGATGGGCGCGAAGAACCACGCTGTGGTTCTTCCCGACGCCAACCGCGAGCAAGCGCTGAATGCACTGGTCGGCGCCGGTTTCGGTGCGGCCGGGCAACGCTGCATGGCCACCTCTGTGGTGGTGCTGGTTGGCGCGGCGAAACAATGGCTGCCGGATCTGAAAGCACTGGCACAGAAACTCACCGTCAACGCAGGCAACGAGCCGGGCACGGACGTTGGCCCGGTGATTTCGAAGAAAGCCAAGGCGCGTATTCTCGACCTGATCGAAAGCGGCATCAGGGAAGGCGCCAAGCTTGAGCTGGACGGTCGCGACATCAAGGTGCCGGGCTACGAGCAAGGCAACTTCGTCGGCCCGACCCTGTTCTCGGGCGTGACCACCGACATGCAGATCTACACCCAGGAAATCTTCGGGCCGGTGCTGGTGGTGCTGGAAGTCGACACCCTCGATCAGGCCATCGCGCTGGTCAACGCCAACCCGTTCGGCAACGGCACGGGCTTGTTCACCCAGAGCGGTGCAGCGGCGCGTAAATTCCAGACGGAAATCGACGTCGGCCAGGTCGGCATCAACATCCCTATCCCGGTACCCGTGCCGTTCTTCAGCTTCACCGGCTCGCGCGGTTCGAAACTCGGTGACCTCGGCCCGTATGGCAAGCAAGTGGTGCAGTTCTACACGCAGACCAAAACGGTCACGGCGCGCTGGTTCGATGACGACAGCGTCAACGACGGCGTGAACACCACCATCAACCTGCGCTGAGGAATGGCCATGAAAATCGCATTTATCGGTCTGGGCAACATGGGCGCGCCAATGGCGCGCAACCTGATCAAGGCCGGCCACTCGCTGAACCTGGTCGACCTGAACAAAACCGTGCTGGCGGAACTGGAGCAACTGGGCGGCACCATTCGCGCTTGTGCGCGTGAGGCGGCTGAAGATGCTGAACTGGTGATCACCATGCTGCCCGCCGCTGTGCACGTGCGCAGCGTCTGGCTCGGTGAGGACGGCGTGCTGGCTGGCATTCGTAAAGGCGTGCCGGCGGTGGATTGCAGCACCATCGATCCGCAGACGGCCCGCGATGTGGCCGCGGCGGCGGCCAGGCAAGGTGTGACCATGGCCGATGCGCCAGTTTCCGGCGGCACCGGCGGTGCGACCGCCGGGACGCTGACCTTCATGGTTGGCGCCACCCCGGAACTGTTCGCCACCCTGCAACCGGTGCTGGCGCAGATGGGGCGTAACATCGTCCATTGCGGTGAAGTCGGCACCGGGCAGATCGCCAAGATCTGCAACAACCTGCTGTTGGCGATTTCGATGGTCGGTGTCAGTGAAGCGATGGCGCTGGGCGATGCGCTTGGGATTGATACGTCGGTGCTGGCCGGGATCATCAACAGCTCGACCGGGCGTTGCTGGAGTTCGGAAATGTACAACCCGTGGCCGGGCATCGTCGAAACGGCGCCGGCCTCGCGCGGTTATACCGGTGGTTTCGGTGCGGAACTGATGCTCAAGGATCTGGGCTTGGCGACGGAAGCCGCGCGGCAGGCGCACCAACCGGTGGTGCTCGGCGCCGTGGCGCAGCAGTTGTATCAGGCGATGAGCCAGCGTGGCGATGGCGCTAAAGACTTCTCGGCGATCATCAACAGCTATCGCAAGCCTGCGATAGAAGGACAGCGCTGAACGAACTGCGGGAGCTGATCTGCAAGCGATGGCTGGGGGTGAGGCAATTTTTCTGTGCCAGATCCACCGCAATCACTAGCGGGCTAGCTCTACAGGGCTTTGATTGAACCCGAGACATTTGCCGGGAAATCACGTCGGGTGGTTTCCCGGCTTTTTTGCATCAGGCAAACACGAAGTATTTGCGCACGGTCTCGACCACTTCCCACGTGCCTTTCATGCCCGGCTCAACCACGAAGATATCGCCGGCACGCAGGTGGATCGGCGCCATGCCGTCCGGGGTGATCACGCAGTAGCCCTCCTGGAAATGGCAATATTCCCACTTCACGTATTCAACGCGCCACTTGCCCGGCGTGCAGATCCACGTGCCCATGATTTTGCTGCCGTCTTCGCTGGTGTAGGCGTTGAGGTTGACGGTGTGCGGGTCGCCTTCGAGTTTTTCCCATTTACAGGCATCTAGGACCGGCAGCGGGTGGGTGTCGCGCAGAACGGTGATAGGGGCGGTCGCGGTCATGAGGACTCCGGGCAGTGGACTTGAGAAAGGAACTCGCACCCTATAGCGCCCGGTCGGTGCTCAGTTGTCTGGGGTCGACATCAAACTGCTCAGAAACGCGCGGACCCGTGAGCGTATGCAACAAGGCTTTGGCATAACCCGGCAGTGCGCCGAAATCCCTGGCGCACAGTTTCAGCGTGCGGCGCGCCCACGGTTCGTTGAGCGTTACGCTAATGAAACCGCGTGGCGCTGCGCGTTCGACGGCAGCCAGCGGTACGATGGCGAGCCCCGCGCCGCGGCCGACCATGCGCATCACGCCATCGAAGCCGTCTGCGCGGATTCGCACCTGCATGCGCGCGCCGCTGTGCAGGGCTTGTTCTTCAAGATAGATCGCCAGCGCGCTGTCGGCGCTGAGTCCGACAAAGTCGTGGCGCAACGCGTCGCTGAAACTGATGTCGACAGCGTCAGACAAAGGGTGATCGAGCGGCAGGATCAGCACCAGTGGATCATCGCGAAACGCTTGCGTCTGCAGGTCGGTGGTATCCACCGCGTCGGAAACAATGCCGAGGTCTGCCGCACCTTGGCGCAGGGCGTGGGTGATGCGTGCGCTAGGCAATTCCTGCAGGTCGATGTCGAGGTTGGGGTGACCTCGCAGGAAATCCGCCAGCACCTCCGGCAGGTATTCGGTAATCGCCGTAGTGTTGCACAGCAGTCGCACCTGACCTTTGACGCCTTGGGCGTAGTCGGCGAGATCCTGCTGCATGCGTTCGGCCTGTTGCAGGAGGATGCGGGCGTGGTGGGCGAGGGCTTTGCCGGCGGGTGTCGGCGTGACGCCCCGGCGACCGCGCTCGAGAAAATCAGTGCCCAGTGAAGCTTCCATCGCTCGGATTCTGGCACTGGCTGCAGCGAGGGATAAATGGCTGCGGGCGGCGCCGGCGGTGATGTTGCCGGTGTCGAGGATGTGCAGGTAGAGGCGCAGGTCGGTGAGGTCGAAGTGCATGGGGTGCCCCGGGTTTTGTGGTGGCTGGTCTAGCCTCTTCGCGCGCAAGCCCGCTCCCACAGGTTTCAGTGTTGATCTCAAAATGTTTGAACAACAAAAATTCCGTGGGAGCTGACTTGCCAGCGTTGGGGCCAGAAGCTCCAAAGAAAGTATTAGCCTCTTGTCCAGTGAGAGGCTGCCTCAGTATATGGCAGATTTTCAGCCAACCCCGGCTGGGGCACAGTAACGCCATGCACACACTCACCGACTTCTACCAACACCTCGGTCTGGCCCTGTCTTTGCTGGTCATCGCCACTTTCATCCTCGCCGGCCTGATCAAAGGCGTGATCGGTCTCGGCCTGCCCACCGTTGCCATGGGGTTGCTCGGTCTGGCTATGGCACCGTCGCAGGCTGCCGCTTTACTGATCATCCCTGCCACGTTGACCAATGTCTGGCAGCTGGCATTCGGTGGCTACCTTAAAGGACTGATCAAACGCCTCTGGCCCATGTTGTTGATGATCTTCCTGGGCACCGGCATCGGCACGCTGTGGATCGGCATGGCAGGCGGGCATTGGGTGGTGCGCGGGCTCGGCGCGGCATTGTTGCTGTATGCGTTCAGCGGATTATTGCTGCCGACGCTGAAGGTCAAACCCCGCCACGAAACCTGGCTCGGTCCGGTGTGCGGTTTGATCACCGGTGTCATCACCTCTGCTACGGGCGTCTTCGTGATTCCAGCGGTGCCTTATCTGCAAGCGCTGGGATTGAACCGTGATGAAGGGGTGCAGGCACTCGGTCTGTCCTTCACCGTTTCGACCCTGGCGCTGGCGGGCGGTCTGCTTTGGCGCGGTGCACTCGGCGGCGGTGAACTGAGTGCCTCACTGCTGGCGCTGGTCCCCGCCGTCCTTGGCATGCTGCTCGGCCAATGGCTGCGGCAGCGCATCAGCGCGGTACTGTTCAAGCGGGTGTTCTTCATCGGTCTGGGCGCGCTCGGCGCCCATTTGTTGATCAGCGCTTAGCCGAGGCTTCGCTGAGCATGTCGATGGCGCGGATATCGAAATCGCGCTCCAGGTAGTCCATGCGTCGTTCAAGGAATGCCTTCATGTGTGGCAGATTCGAATGCACGTCCAGGTGCGCCTGGCTCTCCCAGATCTCGTAGAAGATAAACAGCGACGGATCTTCCTTGTCGCGCAGCATGTGGTACTCGATGCAGCCCGGCTCCGCGCGGCTTGGCTCGACATAGGCACGAAACAGCGCCTCAAAGTCTTCGGCTTTTTCCGGGCGGGTCTTGGCGTGCAGGATGAAACCCTGGCGTTCACTCATCGCAACAACTCCTCAAATTCAGAAGGCTGCGGATGCTATTGCAATAATCGGCGTTCTATTCGTGCTTTTCAGTCAAATGTATTTTGCGTAATCACGGCTTATTCCGCGCGAGGCGGACCGTTAACCTGCCGCCATTCCATTTTCCTTCTCCATCCAGCCCCATGGCTGCGCCGAGGTTTTCTGATGAAAAAAGTATTGCTGCTCAATGGCGGTAAAAAATTCGCCCACTCTGACGGTCGCTACAACACCACCCTCCACGAAACCGCGCTGAGCGTGCTGGATCGCGGTGGCGTCGACGTCAAAACCACCTTCATCGATGAGGGCTACGACGTTGCTGAAGAAGTGGCCAAATTCCTCTGGGCTGACGTGATCATTTATCAGATGCCGGGCTGGTGGATGGGCGCGCCGTGGACAGTAAAAAAGTACGTCGACGAAGTCTTCACCGAGGGCCACGGCAGCCTCTACGCCAGTGATGGCCGCACGCGTTCCGATGCCTCGCAGAAGTACGGCAGCGGTGGTCTGATTCAGGGCAAGCAATACATGCTGTCGCTGACCTGGAACGCGCCGCAGCAAGCCTTCGATGATCCAACCGATTTCTTCGAAGCCAAAGGTGTCGACGCGGTGTACTTCCCGTTTCACAAGGCCAACGAGTTTTTGGGAATGACCGGGTTGCCGACGTTCCTCTGTGTCGACGTGATGAAGCGTCCGAACATCGAGGGTGATGTGGCGCGTTATGAGCAGCATCTGACTGAGGTGTTTGGCCTCAAGGGCTGATGCTCGGCTACTATCGAAGGCCTGAGCCTGTGGCGCAGGCCAATCGATTTGAGGACACCCGTGAAAGCCAGATCCGATGAGTTGCAGATTTTCGTCTGCGTGATCGAGTGCGGTTCGATCTCCGCCGCCGCCGAACAGGTCGGGCAGACGCCATCGGCGGTCAGCCGCACACTGTCGCGGCTGGAAGCCAAGCTCGACACCACGCTGATCAACCGCACCACGCGGCGCATGGACCTGACCGAAGAGGGCAAGTATTTCTTCGAGCAGGCCAAGCTGATCCTCGATCAGATGGATCAACTCGAAGAGCGTCTGTCTTCTCGCCAGCAAACACCGTCCGGACGTTTGCGGATCAACGCCGCTTCGCCGTTCATGCTCCACGCCATCGTCCCTTATATCGACGAATTCCGCGGGCGCTATCCGGACATCCAGCTCGAACTCAACAGCAATGATCTGATCATTGACCTGCTGGAACAGAGCACCGACGTCGCCATTCGCATCGGCACCCTTGCTGACTCAACCCTGCATGCGCGCTCGCTGGGTTGCAGTCCGCTGCTGATCGTCGCCAGCCCTGCGTATCTGGAAAAGCAAGGGGCGCCGCAGCAAGTGGCCGATTTGAGCGAACACACCTTGCTCGGCTTCACCCAGAACGAAGGCCTTAACCAGTGGCCGCTGCGTTACGTGCACGGCGATCGCTGGCCAATTACCCCGGCGATCAGCGCCTCCAGCGGTGAGACCGTGCGGCATCTGGCGCTGGAAGGGCAGGGCATCGCCTGCCTGTCGCACTTCATGACCATCGACGATATTCGCGCCGGTCGACTGAAGGTGTTGCTGGCCGAATTCAACAGTGGATATCGCCAGCCGATCAACGCCGTGTACTACCGGAACTCGCAACTGGCGTTGCGCATCCAGTGCTTCCTCGACTTCATCCAGAGCAAACTCGCCGCCTACGCCAGCGCTGACTTCAAAGGCTGATTCGTGAGCCCTGCGCAAGAGTGAATTGGGCGAGGGCGGGTTGAAGTCATTCGCGAGCAAGCCCGCTCCCACACTGAAGAAACGCGATCAACCTGTGGGAGCGGGCTTGCTCGCGAAAGCGATATTTCAATCAACACCCCATGTTGACTGTGCAACCGCCATCCCAGGCAACCCAGCTCCCAAAGGTTTCGTGTTGGCGGCGCAACCGTGTAAATCCCGCCCCGTGATTTTCATTAATCGCGACAAGACATACCCATGAGCGACACGCCTTGCCTCTGCGCGAAAATTACTTTCATGCGGTTTGAAATCTCGATCTCGAAATGATTTATGAGTTTCACAACCCATTCGAACGTGACCCTTTCGAGGAGTACCGCATGACGCCCGACTTCGGCTATTGGCTGCTGGTTTATGCAGCTGTCGCCATCATCGCTTTGATCGTCTTGATCGCTCGTTACCGGCTCAATCCGTTCATCGTCATCACCTTGATTTCCATCGGCCTGGCGCTGGTCGCCGGGATGCCGCCGTCGGCTGTGGTGGGGGCGTATGAGGCCGGGGTCGGCAAGACGCTGGGGCACATTGCGCTGGTGGTGGCGCTGGGCACGATGCTCGGCAAGATGATGGCCGAGTCCGGCGGTGCGGAGCAGGTGGCGCGCACGTTGATCGACAAATTTGGCGAAAAGAACGCGCATTGGGCGATGGTCTGCATCGCGTTCCTGGTCGGCCTGCCGCTGTTCTTCGAGGTCGGTTTCGTCTTGCTCGTGCCGATTGCGTTTACCGTGGCACGGCGGGTCGGCGTGTCGATTCTGATGGTCGGTTTGCCAATGGTCGCCGGCCTGTCGGTGGTGCATGCGCTGGTGCCGCCGCACCCGGCAGCGATGCTCGCGGTTCAGGTCTATCAGGCGTCGGTCGGGCAGACTTTGCTGTATGCGATTGCCATCGGTATTCCGACGGCCATCATCGCGGGCCCGTTGTACGCCAGATTCATTGTGCCGCGCATTCAATTGCCGGCGGATAACCCGCTGGAAAAACAGTTTCTTGACCGCGAGCCGCGCGACAAACTGCCGGGTTTCGGCATCACCATGGCGACCATTCTGTTGCCGGTGGTGTTGATGCTGCTGGGTGGCTGGGCCCAGTTGATTTCCACACCGGGCAGCGGTTTCAATCAGTTCCTGTTGTTCATCGGCAACTCGGTCATTGCCTTACTGCTCGCGACCTTGCTGAGCTTCTGGACGCTGGGCATCGCCCAGGGTTTCAACCGCGAATCGATCCTCAAGTTCACCAACGAATGCCTCGCACCGACTGCCAGTATCACGTTGCTGGTGGGCGCTGGCGGTGGCCTCAACCGGATTCTGGTCGATGCCGGCGTCACCGATCAGATTGTCGGCCTCGCTCACGAATTCCACCTGTCGCCGCTGGTCATGGGCTGGCTGTTCGCCGCGTTGATGCGCATCGCCACAGGCTCGGCGACCGTGGCCATGACCACCGCGTCCGGGGTGGTCGCACCTGTGGCCATTGGTCTGGGTTATCCGCACCCTGAGCTGTTGGTGCTGGCGACCGGCGCCGGCTCGGTTATCTTTTCTCACGTCAACGACGGCGGCTTCTGGTTGATCAAGGAATACTTCAACATGACGGTCGCGCAGACGTTCAAGACCTGGACTGTGCTCGAAACGCTGATTTCGCTGGTCGCGTTCGGTCTGACCGTCGGCCTCTCTTGCCTGCTGTAACCGGAGCCCACCGCCTATGGACATCCTCTACCAGATCCGCGCCCGCCAGGATTCCTTCAGCGCCGGCGAAGGGCGCATCGCCCGGCTGATGCTCGACGACGTCGGCTTTGCCGCGAGCGCTAGCCTCGAAGATCTGGCGCAGCGGGCCGAAGTCAGCACCGCCACGCTGTCGCGGTTTGCCCGCAGCGTTGGCTGTCGCGACCTGCGAGATCTGCGCCTGCAACTGGCGCAGGCCAGCGGCGTTGGCAGCCGCTTTCTCGACCCGGCGGGCACGCCGGAACAATCGGCGTTCTACGGACAAATTGTCGGCGACATCGAAACCACCCTGCGTCAGCATCTGACCGGATTCGAAGAATCCCGCTTCGCCGACGCCGTGAAGTTGCTCGGCCAGGCGCGGATGATTCACGCTTTCGGCATGGGCGGTTGCTCGACCCTGTGCAGCGATGAATTGCAGGTGCGCCTGGTGCGCCTCGGCTATCCGATTGCGGTCTGTCATGACGCGGTGATGATGCGCGTCACCGCCGCCAGCCTGAACGCCGAGCAGGTGCTCATTGTCTGCTCGCTGACCGGCATCACCCCGGAGCTGTTGGAGACGGTGGAGCTGGCACGCAACTACGGCGCACACATTCTCGCCATCACCCGCGCCGATTCACCGCTGGCCGAACTCGCCGACATCGTCCTGCCGCTGCAAGGCGCGGAAACTTCGTTCATCTACAAACCGACGGCGGCGCGCTACGGCATGTTGCTCGCCATCGACGTGCTTGCCACCGAGCTGGCGCTGGCCAGTCCTGAAGACAATCAAGAGCGTCTGCGGCGGATCAAACTGGCCCTCGACGAATACCGTGGCGGCGACGATCACCTGCCGCTGGGAGACTGACATGCTGTACGACACCCTGATTCGCAACGCGCTGATCATCGACGGCAGCAACACGCCGGGTTACAAGGCCGACGTGGCGATCCGTGAGGGCCGCATCGAGCGCATCGGCGACTTGCATGATGCATCGGCGAGCGAAGACATCGACGCTGGCGGCCGTGTGTTGGCGCCGGGTTTCATCGATGTGCACACCCACGATGACACCGTGGTGATTCGTCAGCCGGAGATGTTGCCCAAGCTCAGCCAGGGCGTGACCACGGTCATTGTCGGCAACTGCGGGATCAGCGCCTCGCCCGTCACGCTGAAGGGCAATCCGCCTGACCCGATGAACCTGCTCGGCACTGCCGGGGCATTCGTCTATCCACGCTTCAGCGATTACCGCGCGGCGGTTGAAGCGGCCAATACCAGCCTGAACGTGGCGGCACTGATTGGCCACACGTCGCTGCGCAGCAATCATCTGAACGACCTGTTTCGCACCGCTACGCCGGATGAAATTGCCGCGATGCGTGCGCAGTTGCGTGAAAGTCTCGAGGCCGGTGCGTTGGGTTTATCCACAGGTCTGGCCTACGCCAGCGCCTACAACGCGTCGACCGATGAAGTGATGCAACTGAGCGAAGAACTGACGGCATTCGGCGCGGTGTACACGACCCATTTGCGCAGCGAATTCGCACCGGTTCTGGAGGCGATGGATGAAGCCTTTCAGATCGGTCGTCACGCCAGATCACCGGTGATCATTTCCCACCTCAAGTGTGCCGGTGTCGGTAATTGGGGGCGCAGTCCGCAGCTGCTCGCCTCCTTGGAGGACGCGGCCAAAAACCATCCGGTTGGCTGCGATTGTTACCCGTATGCGGCGAGTTCATCGACGCTGGATTTGAAGCAAGTCACCGACGCCCACCGCATCACCATCACCTGGTCGACACCACACCCGCAGGTCAGCGGTCGCGACCTCATCGACATCGCCGCTGACTGGAACCTGCCGCTGCTCGACGCCGCCAAACGCCTGCAACCGGCGGGCGCGGTGTACTACGGCATGGACGAGGCGGATGTACGAAGAATCCTCGCGCACCCGCTGTCGATGGTCGGTTCTGACGGACTGCCGGAAGACCCGTTCCCGCATCCACGTCTGTGGGGCGCTTTCCCACGGGTGTTGGGACATTTCAGTCGCGACGTCGGGCTGTTTCCGCTGCACACCGCCGTGCACAAGATGACCGGGTTGTCGGCGGCGCGGTTTGGGTTGAAGGCGCGCGGTGAAATTCGTGAAGGCTATTGGGCGGATCTGGTGCTGTTCGATCCGGCGACGGTGCGTGATGTGGCGGATTTCAACGATCCGCAACGCGCCGCGCAAGGTATTGACGGGGTTTGGATCAACGGTGTTTTGAGCTATCGCGATGGGCAGGCGAATGGTCGGCGGGAAGGGCGTTTTCTTGCGCGCCAGGGCGATCTGCGCGACGGCTTTCGTTGACGTTTCGCGCAGTGCGTCACAGTAGTGGCATATTGCGACTAAAGAAAACCATCAACAAGCCGAAGTGCTGACATCAAGCCCGGCTACACTCTTGGGCCAATCAGTCAGGGAGCACCCCATGAGCTTCGGCAAAACCACCCCGATCCTGCGGATCTTCGATGAGGCCAAGGCTGTCGAGTTCTACATTGACTTTCTCGGCTTCAAGATCGACTGGCAGCACCGTTTCGAGGCAAATTTTCCGTTGTATCTGCAGGTGTCGCGTGGCGAGTGTGTGTTGCATCTGTCCGAGCATCATGGCGACGCGACGCCCGGGTCGGCGCTGCGCATCGAGACCGATGAGCTGGAGGCGTTTCAGCAGCAATTGATCGCCAAGGACTACACGTTTTCGCATCCGCAGATTCAGGCGATGCCGTGGGGCAGTCAGGACATGACGATTGCCGATCCGTTTGGCAATCGGTTGGTGTTTACCAACGCGATTTGTCTCTGAACTGAACAGCCCCTCACCCTAACCCTCTCCCAGAGGGAGAGGGGACCGATCCGGGGATGCTTGAGCGATACGCCGACCTGAAGCTGCTCGGTCGAATCCATAATCGACTCGGTCATTCAGGTCGATGCATAGCGCCAGACGCCTCACCCCAGCCCTTCGGGAGAGGGCTGGGGAGAGGGGAAAATGGCCCACCGCAAGAAGAAGTCCGCGCCGCAAGGATTTGGGAGCTGTTTCGCGTAACGCTGAGCCTCCTCAATCACCCGCGATGCATCTGCCGAAACTCACCGGGCGGCATCCCGCGTCGACTCTTGAACGTGCGATGAAACGACCTCGGTTCGGTAAACCCCAGATACTGCGCAATGTCCTGAATCGGCAGCGTGCTGTTGAGCAGATAATGTTCAGCCAGTTCCTGGCGCAAATCATCGAGAATCTGCTGATACGACGTCCCCGCCTGATGCAACTGGCGCTGCAATGTTCGTACTGAAACCGCCAGATGCTCGGCCACCTGTTCCTTGCGCGGCAAACCTTCCTTGAGCAATTGCCGCAGGATGTTCTTCACCTGCTGCTCCAGCGACGCATCCGCAAGCGTCGCCATCAACCCCAGGGCATGTTCTTCCAGCGTTCGTAGCAACTGCGCATCGGCCTGGCGCAACGGTAACTGCAAGTACGCCAGCGGCACGATCAGCGCCGAATAAGGCTGATCAAACAGCACCGGGCAATCGAAAAACGCTTCGTACTGCGCCGGCGTAGCCTCCGCCGGGCATGGATGTTCGAGCCAGACACCGGCCGGCGACATCTGTGTATCGGCAATCCAGCGCGCATAGTGCAGCCACGAACCCAACACGTTTTCCACCAGATGCCGACGAATCCGTGGGCGCTGATAACGGCAGGTCCAGATCAGATGCACGTGGCCGTCCTGCACTTCGGCGCGGCTGACGCCCATGTCGCCGACCAGTTTTTCGAACGGCATGATCCGGCTCATCGCATCGCCCAGCGTCGCGCAGTTCATGGTGATGTAACCGAGCACGCTCCACGAATTGGGCAGGACGAAATTCGCCGCATTGAGGCCGAACAACGGATCGCCCGAGTATTCGCAAAAGTAATCCAGCAAACGCTCATGGGCCTCACCGGGCAAACGCAGGGTGTTATCGCTCAACTGCTGCGCCTGCAAACCCGCCGCCGCCAACGCCGGCTCGATCGCCATGCCCAGGTGTTCGGCATGACGCAGGTATTTGAGCAGCGGCGGAACCGAGGTGAAGCCGAGCGATTGCATGATCCCGTTCCTTTGATCGACGGCCGCGTGGGCGGATAAATGCCTGAAAGGTAATTTGAAACCACGACTAAAGTAAATGGCTGACGCTTGCGCGACGTTTGACTCAATTGGCTACACGAACTGGCCGGATGCGACCGTGACACGTTTGCGCGGCTGGTTAGTATGAGGGCCTGAAATATCACTGATCTGACGGCAAAAAAGGACACACGCATGCGACGCTGGAATGGCTGGGGAGATGCAACCACGGTGGTCGAACTGCCGGCCCAAGGCGCGGAATTTCTCCATGAGCGGCTAGGCGAGGGGCGTGCGCTGCCCGATGCCACGCTGGAAGCGGCATTGGCGCGCGTGCCGGCGTCGCGATTGCAGTCACACAGGCTCTACAGCGTCGATGCCCATGACCGCTTGCTGCATGCGCGCGGCCAGAGTTTGCCGGACTGGTTGGCGCTGCGTGAAGGTGCGCTGGGCAACTATCCCGATGCGGTGGCATTCCCCGAGACCGCCGAACACATTCGTCAATTGCTGGCGCTCGCCCATGAACAGGATGTGTGCCTGATCCCTTATGGCGGCGGCACGTCGGTGGCCGGGCACATCAATCCGCCGGAGTCGGTGCGACCGGTGGTAACGGTGTCGCTGGCGCGGATGAATCGCCTGATCGAGCTCGACGAGCACAGTCTGCTGGCGACCTTTGGCCCTGGTGCGAGCGGCCCGCAGGTGGAAAGTCAGTTGCGTGCGCGGGGCTACACGCTCGGGCATTTTCCGCAGTCGTGGGAGTTGTCGACGCTGGGGGGCTGGGTCGCCAGTCGGTCCAGTGGTCAGCAGTCGTTGCGCTACGGCCGGATCGAGCAATTGTTCGCGGGCGGGACGCTGGAAACCTTCGCCGGGCCATTGCAGATTCCAACCTTTCCGGCGTCTGCCGCGGGCCCCGATCTGCGCGAAGTGGTACTCGGTTGCGAGGGGCGGTTCGGGATCATTTCCGAAGTCAAGGTACGGGTCAGTGCATTGCCTGCGGATGAGCGTTTCTATGGCGTGTTCCTGCCCAGTTGGAGCAAGGCGCTGCAAGCCATCCGGCAATTGGCGCAGGCGCGGGTGCCGCTGTCGATGCTGCGTTTATCCAACGCTGTGGAAACCGAAACGCAACTGGCGCTGGCCGGTCATCCGCAACAAATCGCCTGGCTGGAAAAGTATCTGAAGCTGCGTGGCGCCGCTGAGGGCAAATGCCTGCTGACCTTTGGCGTGACCGGCAATCGCCGGCAAAACGCACTTTCCTTGCGCCAGGCGCGGCAGCATCTGAAGGCCTTCGGCGGCGTTTTTACCGGCACGTTGCTCGGCAAGAAGTGGGCGCAGAACCGCTTCCGTTTCCCTTACCTGCGCGAGAATCTGTGGAACGCCGGGTACGTGGTCGACACTCTCGAAACCGCCACGGACTGGAGTAACGTCGACCACCTGCTCAACCTCATCGAGAACAGTCTGCGCGAGGCCTTGGCAGCGGAGGGTGAGCGTGTGCATGTGTTCACTCACCTGTCCCACGTTTACGGCGAAGGTTCGAGCATCTACACCACTTACGTGTTTCGCCCGGCGGCGGATTATCCGGCGACGCTGGCGCGTTGGCAGGCGCTCAAGCATGCGGCCAGCCAGACCATCGTCGACAACCACGGCACCATCAGTCACCAGCACGGCGTGGGCAAGGATCACGCGCCGTACCTGCTGCGTGAAAAGGGCGCTTTGGCGATGGATACGTTGCAGGCGCTGAGCAAACACTTCGATCCGGCCGGGCGCCTCAACCCCGGCACGCTGTTGCCGGAGTGATGGCCATGAGTCAGGACTGGAACGCCGCGTGGCGCGAGCAAATATTGCCGACGCTGGCCGAGGACACCTGGGATCTGATCGTGATCGGCGGCGGCATCAGCGGCGCCGGCATTCTGCGTGAAGCCGCGCGGCGTGGCTGGCGCTGCCTGCTGCTGGAGCAACGGGATTTTGCCTGGGGAACCTCCAGCCGCTCTTCGAAAATGGTCCATGGCGGTTTGCGTTACATCGCCAAGGGCCAGTGGCGTTTGACCCGCGATTCGGTGCGCGAGCGACAGCGCTTGCTCGACGAAGCGCCAGGGCTGGTCGAGCCGATGAGTTTCATGATGCCGCACTATCGCGGCGGCTTTCCCGGGCCACGGGTGTTGGGTGGTTTGCTCAGTGTTTACGACGCCTTGGCGGGACGCCGCAGCCATGGTTTTCATGATGCGCAACAGTTGCGTTATCGGGCGCCAGGGCTGAAGGAACGCCACTTGCTCGGCGGCACCTGTTTTGTCGATGCGCTGACCGACGATGCACGATTGGTGATGCGCGTTTTGAGCGAAGCGCGGGCCGATGGCGCCGTCGTGGTCAACGGCATGCGTGTCGAACATCTGCTGCGAGAAAACGGGCGAGTGTGCGGTGTTCAGGTCGAGGATTGCGAGGCCGGTTCGTCACTGCAATTGCGTTGTGGCGTGCTCGCTGTCGCCACCGGCGCCTGGGCTGAGCGCTTGCGCCCGCCAGCGGCGCCACGGCAACTGCGCCCGTTGCGCGGCAGTCATCTGTTGCTGCCGGGGTGGCGTTTGCCGGTGGCCCAGGCGTTGACGTTTCTGCATGAGCGGGATCGGCGTCCGGTGTTTGTTTTCCCGTGGGAAGGGGCGACAGTGGTGGGCACCACCGATCTTGATCATCGCGAAGATCTGGATCTGAGCGCGAGCATCAGCGCTGAGGAACTCGACTATCTGCTGGCGGCCTGTACACAACAGTTCCCCGGCGCAGAAGTGACGGCGAATGATGTGCTGTCGACCTGGTCGGGCGTGCGTCCGGTCGTGGGCAGCGCAGGTGCGACTCAAGACAAACCGTCGAACGAAACCCGCGAACATGTGCTCTGGCAGGAACCCGGCTGCGTGACACTGGCCGGCGGCAAACTGACGACGTTCCGCCCGCAAGCCATCGAAGTGCTCAAGGCCTGCGCAGCGATGCTTGATCGTCCTTTTGTCGATGACGCGGCAGCGGTGTTCGCAGCGGTGCCTGCATTGAATATCCAGTCGCTCAGCGCCGGCCAGTGGCGACGCCTCGCCGGACGCCATGGCCGCGATCTGCCGAGGCTTGCGCAATTGATCGCCGACATCGGCCACGACACCGTCGGCGCCACGGACACGTTGTGGGCGGAACTGGCGTTCGCCTGCGAAGCGGAAATGGTCCTGCACCTTGATGACCTGTTGCTGCGCCGCACCCGTCTCGGCCTGTTGCTGGCGCAGGGTGGCGAAGATTATTTCCCCGTCATCCGCGAACTCTGTCAGCCACGACTGGGCTGGAGCGACGAGCATTGGCAGCAGGAACTGCAGCGCTACCGCGCGTTGTGGCAACGCCATCACGGGTTGCCGGAGACCGCGCCTTGATGCCCCCTGAAGAGAGCTCCATGGATAACCACCCGAACAAGCGTTACCTGCTGGCGATCGACAACGGCACCCAGAGCGTGCGCGCGCTGCTCTTCGATTTGCAGGGCAATTTGCTGGGCAAGGGCAAGGTCCAATTACAGGCTTATTACTCGACGCAACCGGGCTGGGCCGAGCAGGACCCGGAATATTACTGGGCGAAATTGGGTGAGGCGTGCCAGCAGGTGTGGGCGCAGACCGGCATTGATCGTGCGCAGATTGCCGGCGTTTCCCTGACCACTCAGCGCGGCACGGTAATCAACGTCGATGTCGAGGGCCAACCGTTGCGCCCGGCAATTTTGTGGCTCGATCAACGCCAGAGCGAAGTCGAAGGCGCAATCAAAGGGCCGTGGGGCTGGCTGTTCAAACTGGCGGGCGCGCAGGGCACCGTGGATTATTTTCGCGCCCAGGCTGAGGCGAACTGGATCGCTCAGCATCAGCCAGACGTGTGGGCGGCGACGCACAAGTTTCTGCTGCTGTCGGGGTTTCTCTCTTATCGTTTGTGCGGGCGTTTTGTCGACTCGGTGGGCTGCTGCGTCGGCTATCTGCCGTTCGATTTCAAACGCCTGAAATGGGCCGCGCCGAGTGACTGGAAATGGCAGGCGCTGGCGGTGCGGCCGGAGCAATTGCCGAGCCTGCACAAACCCGGTGAAACCCTCGGCTACATCACCGCCGAGGCCGCTCGCCACACCGGCATTCCCGAAGGTTTGCCGCTGATTGCCGCCGGCGCCGACAAGGCGTGTGAAGTGGTCGGTTCCGGCGTGGTCGATGCGAGCACGGTGTGCCTGTCCTATGGCACCACGGCGACGATCACCAGCACGCGGTCGCGCTATCTGGAAATCGTCCCGTTGATCCCGCCGTACCCCTCGGCAGTACCGGATCAGTACAACTGCGAGGTGATGATTTATCGCGGTTACTGGATGGTCAGCTGGTTCAAGAACGAGTTCGGTCTGCGCGAAATACAGCAGGCTCAAGCGCAGGGCATCGAGCCTGAGCAACTGTTCGATGCGCTGGTGGATGCGGTGCCGCCGGGGTCGATGGGCTTGATGCTGCAACCGTACTGGTCGCCGGGGATTCGCGAGCCGGGTGTCGAGGCCAAAGGCGCGATGATCGGCTTCGGCGATGTGCACACTCGTGCGCATGTTTACAGGGCGATTCTGGAAGGGCTGGCGTATGCCTTGCGTCAGGGCCTGGAGAATATCGAGCGGCGTTCGAAGGTCTCGATCAAGCGTTTGCGCGTGGCCGGTGGCGGCTCGCAGAGCGATGCGGCGATGCAGCTGACGGCCAATGTTTTTGGTCTGCCGGCGGAGCGTCCGCATGTGTATGAAGCGTCCGGTCTGGGGGCGGCGATTTGTTGTGCGGTGGGGTTGGGATTGCACGCGGATTTCCCTGCGGCCATCGCGGCGATGACTCGACCCGGGACTGTCTTCACCCCACAACCCGAGGCGCAGAAGGTCTACGACCAACTGTACAAAGAGGTCTATCTGCGGATGTACCGCCAACTCAAACCGCTGTACCAGAGTATCCGCAAAATCACCGGTTACCCCGCCTGAAAAACCACACCACAAATCCCCTTTGTGGGAGCGGGCTTGCTCGCGAATGCGGTGTGTCAGCCTCATTCATTTCACTGACACGCCGCCTTCGCGAGCAGGGGGACGCTGGCGTTTTTTATATTGGGTAAATGGCGCCATCGGAGACTTTTTCTGGTGAGATCGGACAGTGTCAGCGTCGGGGGCGGTTGTTAGGCTCATCCCCCACGGCACCTCCAATAAGAACGACAAGCAATGAAGCTGACTTTCCTCCTGTTGCTGCTTTGTGCAACGGCCCCAAGCGCCTGGGGCTGGTCGAACCATACGGTGGGCAGCTATCTGGCGTTGCAGGATCTGCCGGCGTTGCGCGATGGGTCGCCAGTCGAAGTGGAGCCGCTGGAACGTTTTCTTTCGCAGCAATACCCGGCCGTGCGTGCGTTGCTGGAAGAGCAGGAAACCTTCGCCCGTGAGCACTTCGCGCAATACCCGTCACGCCCCGACAGTCTGAAATTGCCGGCCACGCCCAGCGACCGTTTGCGCCACGACTTCCTCACGGCGTTGCGCATCAATCCCGAGATTCATCTGGCGATGGTGATCCAGCCGTTGCCGGGCAAGGACCTGCCCGCACGCCCGCATCTACAGGCCGATCAAGTCATGGTCGAGCAAACCCTGTCACCGTGGAATCGCCAGCGCTTCATCGTCGTCACCGAGCACGAAAAAGTCGCCCCGCTGGCCGTGCTCGCCAGCGCCGCTGATGAGCCGGATTACGGCCATGACATCAACCTGTTCAGTGACAATCCAGGCAATGTTGGCGCGCTCTACGGCTTCGGCCCGCAGCCCTTTGGTGACGAGCGTTTCCAGTACAGCTCGCAGGCGCCGTTCCACATGGGCTTTTTCCATGAGAGCGCGGTGGTGTATGCCGCTGCCGGTTTCCTTGAACGCAGTTGGCCGGATTGGCGCGCGTATCAGTACATGGGCTTGGCGCGCTTGGCATTTGCCAACGGCCATCCTTACTGGGGTTATCGCTTCCTCGGCTGGGGCCTGCATCACATTCAGGACCTGACCCAGCCCTATCACGCCAAGCCGTTGCCCGGTGTCGATCTCGCCAGTCTGTTGTTGCTGGAGGGCAAGGCGCTAGCCGGTTTTGCCGCTGACAAACAGATGTCCATCGAGCGCGTCGCGACCCGGCATACGGAAGTCGAAAAGTATCAGTCGACCTGGCTGCGGCGCTTGCTGCGTGCCGGTCAGCCGCATCCGATGCTCACCGCCTACGTCGACACTGCCCAGGATCAACGCTACCCGCCTTACTCCGTGAACTACCTGCGCAAAGTGGTCAGCGCCGAGTCAGTCGATGACTCCGCCGCTTTCGATGAGGCCATCGGTCAGTGGCTGGAAACGGCACCCGCGACCAGTGACTTCAGCCGCGGCAATCAGTTGCACCGCGAAGATTTCGACCACCCGGCACTCAACCGGCAGTTGTTCAGATTGCTCGGCCATTTCGGTGCGCACAGCCGGATCTATGTCAGCGCGGGGTTGGCGCCGTAGCGCGCGGTAACGCACATCAAAACAATAAAAACAGGGAAGGAGGAACACATGATCAACACTCGATTGCGCCTGTCTGGCGCGGCGCTCCCCGGGCTCGGTCTGGCCGGGTTGCTGCAACTCGGCGCGGTCGATGGTGCGCATGCGGTGGAGTTCAGCCTGATGGACAAGCAGATCACCGGCGCCATCGACACGACCTTGTCCTATGGACGCATGTGGCGGGTGCAGGGCCGTGACAAAACCAACGATGACGTCAACACCAACGACGGCAATCGCAACTTCGACACCGGGCTGGTTTCCGAGGTGTACAAGATCACTTCCGAGCTGGAAGCCAACTATCAGAACTATGGCGTGTTCATGCGCGGCACCGCGTTTTACGACACGCAGCTGATGGACAAGCGCAACCACTACTACGACAACAACAGCCCTTCGCAACCGAGCCAGAGCTATCCGCAGGACGACCATTTCACCGGCCAGACCCGCGACATCGCCGGCAGCCGCATCGAGATGCTCGACGCCTATGTGCACGGCAGTTGGGACGTCGCGCAGATGCCGTTGACAGCGCGGCTAGGTCGACAAGTGTTCAACTGGGGGGAAGGGATTTTCTATCGTGGCGGGATCAACACCACCAACCCGGTGGACGCGGCCAAGTACCGCTTGCCCGGCGCGGAAGTGAAGGAAGTGCTGGTGCCGGTGGAAGCGCTGAGCTTCAACATCGGCCTGACCGATGCGCTGACCCTGGAGAGTTTCTACCAGACCAACTGGAAAGAAACCCGTATCGATCCGGTCGGCACCTTCTATTCGCAAACCGACCTGTTCGCTGACGGCGGCAACACCGGCTACAACAACTTCAGCGGCACTGCCCTCGACACGCCGGTGCCGGGTTTCGGTAACGTCATCGGGCTGTACAGCGCGTTGGGCAACAATCCGTTGCTCAGTCCGGTGCTGCAAACCACCGGTTTGTACGCCAACGGTGTGACACCGGCCTATGGCAATACCTTGAAAGTGGCGAGCATCGGCAAGGACTACAACGCGCGCAACGACGGCCAGTTCGGCTTTGCTTTTCGCTACATTGCCGAACAGCTCAACAGCACCGAGTTTGGTTTGTATCTGGTCAACTACCACGCCAAGGAGCCGACCATTGCGGCGGATCTGGGCGGGTACAACGGCATCGACATGAATGCCCTGACCAATCTGCTGTCCGGGGTCGCAGGCGATCAGGCCGGCGCGCTGGCCAACGGTCTGGCGACTGCGGATGTGATGGGCAGCATTCAGGCCCATCGTCGCTACGCCGAAGACATTCGCATGTATGGCTTCAGTTTCAACACCACGCTGGGCGAGGCCTCGGTGTTCGGTGAAATCGCTTATCGACCGAACCTGCCCATCGGCGTCGCGGCCACCAACGATTTGATCGGCGACCTGGCCAACGGCGCCGCCGCGGCAGTCACCGGCCAGTCGATCAATGTTGGCGGGCAGAGGGTCAACCTCAATAGCGAGATCAACAACGCCGAGCGCGTCGAGGCGTTCAACACCTCGCTGGGGACTATCTACAACTTCGGCCCTACGGCTTCGTTCGACTCATTGTTCGGCATCTTCGAACTGGCCTCCGAACACTTGCGCGGCAGCAGTCTGCAATACACCGCCTATGACGGCACGAATCGCTATTACGCTGGCACCGGTAATTTTTCCTATGTGTCCGGCGGTGATCGTGACGATCAGGTCAACCGCGATTCCTACAGCTACACGGCAATGCTCAATGGCACCTGGAACGACGTGTACGCCGGGGTCAACGTCTCGCCTTACGTCGTTTACAAGGACGACTTCAAGGGCAACAGCTATCAGGCAGGCAATGCCATCGAAGGTCGCAAGGCCTACACGCTGGGGATCAAGGCCAACTACCAGAACAAGCTCGAAGCGGAATTGCAGTACACCGAGTTTTACGGCGGCGGGCAGAACAACGGCATCCGCGACCGCGATAACGTCGGGTTCAACCTCAAGTATTTCCTTTAAAGGCTACACAGATCACCTGTGGGAGCGGGCAAGCCCGCTCCCACAGGTGAGACCTCACTCCCGTTTCGGAGATTGCTCATGTTTCACATGTCACGATTGACCAAGACCACGCTGGCGCTCGTCATGGGGTTGACGGCCAGCAGCACTTTCGCCGCCATCACCCCGCAACAGGCCGAACAACTGAAAACCACCCTGACCCCCATGGGCGCCGAACGTGCCGGCAACGCCGCCGGCACCATTCCCGCGTGGACCGGGGGTATCACTCAAGCGCCCGCCGGCTACAAACCCGGCCAGCATCACCCCGATCCGTTTGCCGCAGACAAACCGCTGTACACCATCACCAAGGCCAATCTCGACCAGTACAAAGCGCACCTCAGTCCCGGCCAGATCGCGCTGTTCAACAGCTACCCCGACACCTTCCAGATGCCGATTTACCCGTCCCGCCGCTCCGGCTCGGCGCCGCAATGGCTGTACGACAACACCCTGAAAAACGCGACCTCGGCCAAGCTGCTCGAAGGGGGCAGCGGCTTCTCGGATGCCTATGGCGGTGTGCCGTTTCCCGTGCCCAAGGACGGCATCGAAGTGCTGTGGAACCACATCACCCGCTATCGCGGCATCTATGTCGTGCGCCGCGCTTCCGAAGCGCCGGTGCAGCGCAACGGCAGCTTCGCGCTGGTGACTTCGCAACAGGAAGGCCTGTTCAATTATTACCGCCCCGGCGGCCAGTTCGCCGACCTGAAAAACATCCTGTTCTACTACCTCGCCTTCGTGAAAAGCCCGGCGCGTCTGGCCGGTGGCGCAGCGTTGGTGCACGAGACCCTCGATCAGCTCAAGGACCCACGCCAGGCCTGGATCTACGATGCCGGCCAGCGCCGTGTGCGCCGCGCGCCGAACCTCGCCTACGACACCCCAATCGCTTCCTCCGATGGCCTGCGCACCGCCGACGATACCGATCTGTTCAACGGCTCGCCGGATCGCTACGAGTGGACGCTCAAGGGCAAGCAGGAAATCTACATCCCCTACAACAACTACAAAGTCGCCAGCTCCGACGTGAAATACGCGCAATTGCTGACGCCGGGCCACCTCAATCCGCAATACACCCGTTATGAGCTGCACCGCGTGTGGGTGGTCGAAGGCAAGCTGAAACCGGGCGCGCGGCACATCTACTCCAAGCGTGTGCTGTTCCTCGACGAGGACAGTTGGGGTGCGGCGCTGGTCGATCAATACGATGGGCGAGGGGAGTTGTGGCGCGTGTCGATGGCCTACCTGAAAAACTTCTATGACCTGCCGACCACCTGGAGTGCGCTGGACGTGTTCCACGATTTGCAGGCGCGGCGTTACTACGTGCAAAACCTGGATAACGAGGAGGCGCAGACCGTGGATTTTGCGCAGCCGGTGCCGGAGGATGCGTACTTTATGCCGTCGGCGTTGCGCCAGCGTGGCACACGCTGAGAGCGGCGGGCAGTTTCCAGGCAAGGCCAGATTGGTATTGCCAGCCATAACGCAATCGCGGGCAAGCCCGCTCCCACAGAACATGAGTCGAACACAACCTCTGTGAACGACTGAAAATACTGTGGGAGCGGGCTTGCCCGCGAATGGTTTTTTGCTTCAGCGCCGATTCGGGATCAAACGCGGAAGTGGCTGACCATCTGCTGCAACTGACCACCCAGGCGCGCCAGTTCAACGCTCGATGCAGCCGTCTCATCACTCGCCGCGGCGGTCTGTTCCGACACGTCGCGGACGTTGATGATGCTGCGGCTGATCTCTTCGGCCACGGCGCTTTGCTGCTCGGCTGCGGCGGCAATCTGCTGGTTCATCGACTGGATATTCGACACCGTGCGGGTGATGTTTTCCAGCGATGCACCGGCCTTGCGTGTCAGGGCCACGCTGCTGTCGGTCAGCGCACGGCTGTTGTTCATCACGGCCGAGACTTGCTGGGTGCCGTTCTGCAGACCGGCGACCAGACCTTCGATTTCTTCAGTGGATTTCTGCGTGCGCTGGGCCAGGCCACGGACTTCGTCGGCGACCACGGCAAAACCACGACCGGCTTCACCGGCACGGGCGGCCTCGATGGCGGCGTTCAGGGCCAGCAGGTTGGTCTGTTCGGCCACGGCCTTGATCACGTCCATGACGCTGCCGATCTTGTCGCTTTCCTGCTGCAGCACGCTCATCGCTTCGGTGGAACGTACTACCTCGTTGGCCAGACGTTCGATCTGGGCGATGGCTTCATTGACCACTTTGTCGCCTTCACGGGCTTCGCCGTCAGCCGCGGCTGCCGCTTGCGAGGCTTCTTCGGCATTGCGTGCGACTTCCTGCACGGTGGCAGTCATTTCATGCATGGCGGTGGCGACCTGATCGGTCTCGACCTTCTGGCTGTTCACGCCGGCGCTGGTCTGCTCAGTCACCGCGGAAAGTTCTTCGGCGGCGCTGGCGATCTGGGTGACGCCGTCGCGGATGCCGCTGATCAGGTCGCGCAGGGTCACGCCCATGCGCGCAATGCCTTGTTGCAGCACGCCGAGTTCGTCGCGACGGGTGACGGTCACGTTCTGGCTCAGGTCGCCGCTGGCGATGCGCTCGACCACGGCCAGGGTTTCTTGCAGCGGGCGCGTGATCTGACGGGTGATGATCACCGCAGCAATCACGCCGACCAGCAGGGCCAGCAAGGTGCTGATCAGTTGCAGGGTCCGGGCCTGGGCGCTTTCCGCGTCGCGACGGTCGAGCTGGATCTGGTACAGCTGTTCGCTGGTGGTGACGATAGCGGCACCCTGGTCGGTCATTTCCTTGCGCGCCTGCACGGCGTCTGTGCTGGCGTTTTTATAGGCCATCAATGCGCTGCGATAGTTGAGCAGAGCGGTTTCCAGTTGACGCAGGGCGTCTTGCTGACTGTTGGCGAAATGCACGTTGAGTGACTTGAGGCTGGCGATGGCCACGTCGAGTTGGCCGACGGCTTTGCGCTCGGTCTCGGCGTTGGTGGTGGCGGTGTAGCCACGCACTTCGTAGCGCGCCAGGATGAAGGCTTCCTTGGCGGCGGTGATGGCCTGGAACTGCTCGTAACGCTGTTCGCTCATCTCCATCTGCTGCACGCGCTGGCTGATCGAGTTGATCAGGTTGTACGCGGTCTCGGCATTCATGCTCATGGTGTCGCGAGCGCTGTTGCCGGTGCGATAGGCATTGCGCATTTTGTTCAGTGAGGTCTGGTATTCGGCAATGGTCGCGGCCTGCTCCTTGAGCAGTTTGACGTTTTCCGGGCTCTTGAAGCTGTTGATCAGCTCTTGTTGTTGGGCAGCGAAACTTTCAAGGGTGGTCTGCACATTCTGCGCAGCGGTTTCGTCGCCGTTGGTCAGCATGTATTGCAGGCGCACCACGCGCAATTTGGTCAGGCCGGCGTTCAACTGAGTGATATCGCTCATCCAGTTGCTGCGGTCGATCAGGCCACCGAGGCTGGTCCAGCCGGTCAGCGCCAGGATGCAGGTCAGTGCCAGTACCAGGCCGAAGCCCAGTCCCAATTTCATGTTCACGCTGATGTTGCCGAACCAGCTATTCATCAAAAATCCTCCAGAAACATTGGGTTTCTTGGTCGTCAGTTAGGCTGGAAGATTGTTGTTTTTTTGAGCCAGCAAGGGTGTTAGCAGGTCTGTATCGGCCGCAAACCCGAGAGCTGAAAGGATTTTGTCAGACGGAATTTGTAACAAGCCGTCCCCCAGGTCTTTTTAGTGACCAGTGGGTTCTTGTCGATGCTGGAGATGCCTCAGTAGCCGACGAAGTAATACGCCTGGCGCCCGACCTTCATGGCCTTGAGCACTTTCAATGGGGCGAGGGGCTCAGCGTCGGAGGCAATCACCGCTACGTGGGTTGGCGCAGCGCCGAGAAAGTCCCGCAGCTGCGCCGGTGTATCCAGGCCTTCCAATACGCTCTGCGTGTAGAAAACGCTGGCGCCGCCCACCCGCTCGTTGGCCTGATACAACGCGATCTGATGACCGCTGGCCTGCAGAGATTGAATGTGTTCGGTCAGCGGCAGGAACGACAGGTGTTTATCGGCGTTTGGCAGTGCCCATTGCGCAGCGCCGAGATAACTGGCGATTACGACAGTCAGAACACTGGCGGCCAATGCCTGACGATAACGAGCGATTCGGCCGACAAACCGATTGACCGATTCGTACCCTTGCAGCCTTTTGAACAGCACGCCTGCATATTCAGCGGCGATCACCGCTGCCGCCGGGGTCATCGACATCAGGTACACCGTGCGTTTGCTCGACGCCAGGGTGAGCATGATGAATTGCGCAATCATCCACAGGCTGAAAAACAGCAGATAACGATTGGCCCGTAATTGCTTACGAAAATGCCAGAGCCCCAGGTACACCAGCATATTCCACGGCAGGAACGCCTCCGGCAGTTTGGCGAGGTAGTAATAGAACGGTTCATAGTGCCCGGCCTCGACGAACGAGCCGCTGAAACGTCCGACGCTGTTGGTCAACAGCACTTCCTTCAGCGCTTGCGCACCGTCATGCTGGTACAGCACGACCAGCCAGATCAGCAACGGAATCAGGCCGACTACGGTCAGGTATCCCGGGCGCAGCCAGTCGCCAATCCTCAGGCGTTTTTCGAGCAGGCTGTCTGCCAACAGGTAAGCGAAAATCACCACGCCGGGCATCGCCAACCCCAGCACACCTTTACTCAAGGTGGCGATGGCAATGCCGACGACGAACAACAGCGAATTGCCCGCGCTCGATGCACGTTGCCACTGAAAAAACGCCAGCAGCGCCGCTGTCACGCCGAGCGCGAGCAGTGCATCTTCACCGACGCCACGCACATTGCTCCAGTAACTGGCCATGGTTGCCAGCAGCATTCCCGCTGTCCACGCGACGGCTTTCGGTCGTCCGAAGCGACGCAACATGCCGTACAACATCAGCACACTGAGCAGTCCGGCCACTGCCGAGGCCAAGCGCACCGCCCATGGCGACGCGCCGAACACGCGCATGGCACCGGCATCCAGCCACAGGCTCAGCGGCGGTTTTTCCAGAAAGGGTTCGCCGAACAGACGTGGCGTCACCCAGTCATTGTCCAGGTGCATTTGCATGGCGATCCCGGCAACGCGGGCTTCGGTGGAGCCTTGTAATTGATGGCCTCCCAGCGCGAAGAAAAACAGCAGGGCGGCAAGCAGAAACAACGAAGTGACGGCGCGCGACATGGGTTTCAGGCAACCGGAAGGGGCGGAAGGCTTGAGCTTACGTCGTCAATGCTGAATAAATTGTGAACTCAGCCAAGACGTCGCGACCAACGTTTGTCCGGCGTTTCGAACAGCGGATTGACCCGCGCGGTCAGCACATGATCCTGCCAACGCCCGGCAATGTTCAGATACGCCTTGGCATATCCCTCACGTTCGAAGCCCAATCGCTCAAGCAATCGCGCACTGCGCTCGTTGCCGGGAATGTAATTGGCCATGATCCGGTGCAGGTTCTGGGTCTCGAACATATAGCCGATGCCGGCCTCCAGCGCCTCTTGCATCAAGCCCTGACCCTCATGGGCCGCGTCAATGTGATAACCCAGATAGCACGCTTGAAACGCACCGCGAATAACTCCGCTGAAATTGCATGCGCCGATCATCTGCTGACCGTCTGTCGTCAGCACAGCGAAGTGCATGGCCAATCCAGCCTCGAAAGCGCTGGCCTGGATTTCCAGGCGTCGGCGTATCTGTTCGGTGGAAAAATAGTCGTGGGCGCGAATCGGCGACCACGGCGCGAGGTGGCGCTGATTGCGTTGGTAGAAAGCGCTTTCGAGTGCTGCCTGATCCGGGGCCAGAATCGCGAGCGTGAGGCGTTGGCAAGGCAGGGAAAGCAAGGGCATCGGGTGCTCCGGTGTGTGGAATCCAGGGACAGGATTGACCGATGCGGCGGAAAATACAAACCGGTTTTACCGACGCGCAAGATCTTCTGAAGGAGCAGCCTTCGGCAGCTGCTGCATGAGGAGCGCTGGCGGTAAACGACAGGCAAAAAAAGCCCGCGGGAGAGCCGCGGGCGAACCGTAGTTTCTTGAATGAGCGGGTGGAATGTACAGGTTTGCTTGTGCAGAGGCTGTGAAGAAAAATTCATCTCGTCACCGCCGCATCCATGCTTGTTCATGGCACGTGAGATCAGCCCCCGCTGTGTCAGTTCACTGCTCCGTCACCTTGGCTTCGCGCAAGATCCATCCCGCCTCTCCAGCGGTCAGTGTGTACTGAATCTCTCGAATTTTCCCGGTCCGGCCAGCGCCGGCATCGTTGCTGTCATACATCGGGAAACGCCGAACCAGAGTATTTTCCACTACGGCAAATGAATCCTCGCCCTGATAACCCTCGGCGTTTTTCGGGTTGTCACTGACCGGAGGCAAATAGATCTGGCTCAGTGATTTCTTGTTATTGGCCGAATAGGCAATCAGCTCGCCCGGCATGCCGCGCCCGGGAGCGCGGGTGAAGACGTAGATCTCGGGAGAGCCATCGTTGTTGAGATCACCGACTTCGGCACGGACGATGGCACCGCTGAGCGGTTGGGTGAGCACCGCGTTGTCGATTTCCAGGCCTTTGGGCTCGATCCGTACAACCGCTTGGCCATCGACCGTAGTGCGACTTACGTGAAAATCGATGCCCTGCAATTGCAAGGTCTGGTCGAACGGCTTTTGGTCTTGCGTCGAATCTCCCTGAACAAGATTCAGTGATAGCGCGTAACTGGCCACTTCATCACGCCGCGCGGCGTTGCGCATCAGGTAGACCTGAACCGTGTATTCACCGTCGGCAGGCAGCGCGCCCAGGAAGTGATTGCCCATGATCGAACCGTTGAACAGCGCGTAATCGGCGCCCTTGGCAGCAATGTTGAAATAGGCCGAGGTGTTGGAAGGTTTGAAGTCGACTGTCAGCATCTGCCCGGCTTTGGCGGTGAACGTGTACTGCGCCGTTTGATCGCCCCTGATCGATTGTCTGCGTTCAATTCGCTCGTTTTTGAACGTGATCGGCTCGACGCGCGAAGCGGGTACTTGCGCCGCCAGGGCAGGCAGTGACATCAGTGCGGTCAGTAGGGCAGCGATCCAGATGTTCATGTTCAACCTCATGACTTCGATGTTCCCAGCATAGAGCCCGCGCCGAAAGTCGCCCATCGACAATGTCGATTAAGTGTTGCCGGATTTGAGCGGATGCCTGCAAATGATCTTGAGCGGGCGAAGGACGGTGTTCATTGCCGGCAGCCAAGGTCTGATATGGACGCTTGAGACCCCAACCGTGAACCGCAATTGAATCTGCAGGTTGCACTAAACATATGGATATCCGTATATTCGTTTATCCATATGTTTTGAGCGTGCCGCATGATCACTCCACCAGACGTATTCAAGAGCTTGGCCGACGAGACTCGTGTCCGCGCGATCCTGCTCATTTCCGATCAAGGTGAACTTTGCGTCTGCGAATTAATGTGCGCACTGGACGACAGCCAGCCAAAAATCAGCCGTCATCTCGCCCAACTGCGCGGCAGTGGCCTGCTGCTCGACCGCCGTCAGGGCCAATGGGTCTACTACCGCCTCAATCCGGATCTGCCTTCGTGGATTCGCGAGATTCTGCAGGTGACCTCAAAGGCCAACGCCGGCTGGCTCAACGAAAACATTGCGCGCCTGCACAGGATGGATGGACGACCTGTCCGGGACGCCGCCTGCTGCTGAATCCTGATCGAGTGAGGCCACAATGTTTATTGCTGTTGCAGTTTTTGTCTTTACCCTGGTTTTAGTCATATGGCAGCCCAAAGGTCTCGGCGTCGGCTGGAGCGCCACGCTGGGTGCGCTGATTGCGTTGGCAGTCGGTGCCGTTTCGCTTCAGGACATTCCCACGGTATGGGCCATCGTCTGGAACGCGACCGCCACGTTCATCGCGGTGATCGTCATCAGTCTGTTGCTGGATGAGGCTGGCTTCTTCGAGTGGGCCGCTTTGCATGTGGCGCGGTGGGCGAAGGGGAGCGGGTATCGGCTGTTCGCCTTCTGCGTGTTACTGGGGGCAGCGGTGTCTGCGGTATTTGCCAATGACGGTGCGGCGTTGATCCTGACGCCAATCGTCATGTCGATGTTGTTGGCCCTGCGGTTCTCGCCGGCCGCAACGCTGGCGTTCGTCATGGCCGCCGGTTTCATTGCCGACACGGCGAGCTTGCCTCTGGTGGTTTCGAACCTGGTCAACATCGTGTCCGCCGATTACTTCGAACTGGGTTTTGCCGAATACGCGTCAGTCATGGTGCCAGTGAGTTTGGTCAGTGTCGCCGCGACTCTGCTGGTGCTGTTTCTCTACTTCCGGAAAGATGTACCTCCTGACTATGCGCTGGAGGTTTTGCAGGAACCCAAAGCAGCCATACGCGACCGCGCCACGTTCATCGTCGGGGGCTGGACGTTGTTGATTTTGCTGATAGGGCTGTTTGCACTCGAACCGCTAGGCATTCCCGTTAGTGCGGTTGCGGCAGTGTGTGCGGCGACACTCTTCGCCGTTGCCGCCAAGGGGCACAAGATCTCTACACGACGGGTGCTGCACGACGCTCCCTGGCAAGTCGTAGTGTTCTCCCTGGGCATGTATCTGGTGGTCTATGGCTTGAAGAATGCCGGCTTGACCGATTACCTCGCCCGCATGCTCGACATTCTCGCCGGGCAGGGTTTGTGGGTCGCCACTCTCGGCACCGGCCTGATCTCTGCGTTGCTGTCGTCCGTGATGAACAACATGCCCAGCGTGCTGGTCGGCGCGCTGTCGATTCAGGCCAGTGGCGTGGAAGGCCTCATCCGCGAAGCCATGATCTACGCCAACATCATCGGCTGCGACCTTGGCCCGAAGATCACCCCCATTGGCAGCCTCGCCACGCTGCTCTGGCTGCATGTGCTGGAGCGCAAAGGTGTGCGCATCACTTGGGGTTACTACTTCAAGGTAGGCGTCCTGCTGACCTTTCCGGTTCTTTTGATCACCCTCTCGGCTCTGGCACTGCGCCTGAGCCTCTGAAGCCCGCTGCAAGCGGCAGGAGCAACCTATGCGTTTCCTGTTCATGTGTACCGCCAATAGCTGCCGGAGCGTGCTCTCCGAAGGCTTGTTCAACCACATGGCGCCGGATGGAATGAGCGCAATCAGTTCCGGAAGCTTCCCGAGTGGACGCCTCAACCCACGCGCAGTCAGCACCTTGCAAGGTCTCGGCGTGGACACTTCAGCGCTCTACAGCAAAGGCTCTGAAAGTTTCGCTGAAAACCCGCCGGATATTGTGATTACCGTGTGTGACAAGGCTGGGGGCGAGCCTTGTCCCGTTTACTTCGGATCTGCAATCAAGAGCCATTGGGGCTTGTCTGACCCATCAGATGCACAAGGCAGCGACGAGGCGATACAGGCGGCATTTGACGCGACGGTTGAGATAATCCGCCGACGATTCGCCGCGTTGTTTTCTCTTGATTTGGCCTCCCTCAACCACATCGAACTCAAGCAGAAACTGGACGAGATAGGAGAGATTCGATGAACGAGTCCGCCAGCGAAAATCCCGCTGACTTTCCGGGGCTTGACCTGTCACTGCTTGAGATACCAACCCCCGAAAGACTTTCCGAACAGGGCGTGCCTGAGCACAAACCGCGCATTCTTTTGCTCTATGGATCGACGCGGGAACGCTCGTTCAGCCAGCTGCTAACACGAGAGGCCGCGCGTCTTCTGGAACTCATGGGCGCAGAAACGGCTATTTTCGATCCCTCAGGATTGCCATTGCCAGACGACGCCCCCGTCGATCATCCCAAGGTGCAAGAACTACGTGATTTGGTGATGTGGTCAGAGGGGCAGGTCTGGTGCTCGCCAGAGCGTCATGGCTCGATGTCGGCGGTGTTCAAGGCACAGATCGACTGGATTCCCTTGGCGCTGGGCGCGGTCCGGCCTTCACAAGGAAAGACATTGGCGTTGATGCAGGTATGTGGTGGTTCACAGTCATTCAACACGGTGAACCAGCTTCGTATCCTTGGCCGCTGGATGCGCATGATCACGATACCCAACCAATCATCCGTGCCAAAAGCATTCCTCGAGTTCGACGAAACGGGGCGAATGAAACCCTCCGCTTACTACGACCGGGTTGTCGATGTGATGGAAGAGTTGATGAAGTTCACCTTGTTGGTGCGGGGGAGAGAACACTATCTGGTTGATCGTTATTCAGAGCGCAAGGAGAGCGCTGAAGCACTGTCCAGGCGAGTTAACCAAAAGTCCATTTGAGTAATGTGCATCGCCATGCAAGCGGCGGTGGCGGGATAGGGGGGAGGAACTCTGACCACCCATTGCATCAGAGCTGACCGGCGCGCTTCGTCACCATGATCGCCAGTGAACTGCCTATAGCTGCCGGTGGCGATAGGCAGTAATCACCTGGTAGCGGTCGTACTAAAGACCCTCCTGGAACACGATTAAGGAGTCGGCCGGCCAAAGTCTCTCGGCTCAGATAACATCGCGGTGGTCGATTGCCTTCGCAGTGCAGTCCTGCCCGAAGCGACCTGACAGAAGGTGTATCAGTATCGTGTGACTCATGGCCGCGCAATTGGTCAGGGCCAGGCTTTTTGCCCAAGCTCTGCTTTTTGCTGCGCTGAAGCGATCAACTGCCGCTTGTTATCACGTATTTCTGGTTGATTTGCGGCACCAGTCCGCGCGTCAAAGGCATGGCCAATGCAGTGCAGACCAATGCCATTAGCAAGAGCGCCGTTAGGCAGCTTTGCGAAATGATCCCCGCATCATAAAGCGCGCGAAGCACCACGATCTCCATCAGTCCCTTGCTCTGCATGAGCGCCCCCAGTTGCAGCGATTCACGCCAACTCCAGCCCCACGCGCGCACAGGGATTGCGGTGCTGATGATTTTCAAGCCGCTGCCCACCACGACGCTAAGCACGAAAAACGTCCACAGAGGGCTCGCTGTAATATCAAGGCTGAGCCCCGCCGAAACGAAAAAGAATGGCAGCAGTACTGCGTTGCTGAACGGGGCCGTCAGTTTGGTGAAGTGCCGACGGAGTGCCCGTGGCAGGAGCATTCCGAAAATGAAAGAGCCGATCACCGCATGCATGCCCAGCATCTCGCTGATGCTGGCGGACAAGAACAGGCCGACGAGCACAACGCTTAGCGCGCTCCTCGATAGCTCCGTGGCGTGAGTCAGGCTGTCCAGCCATTTGCGCAGATGCGGACGAAGCATGAACCCGATCGCCACCAGCACTGGGCCAAGCAGCCAGACCCAGCGGCTGTGCGAGGCGCTCGACTGTGAGGTTGCCAGCATCAGAACTGTCAGGCAGCTCCACAACAGCAGGTCGTTTATGGCGGCCAAGGTCAACGACATGCGGCCAAGCCGACTCCCGGACAGGTTCATCTCGTGCAGGATGGCCGCCAGGACGGGCAGGGCAGTCACACCGAAGCAGATCGAACCTGCGACGGCGAAGACCCATAGCGTTGTACGCTCACCCATCAACTCCGGCCACTGGTACCCCGCCCACAAGGCAAACAAACCGCCTCCCACCGCGGGAACAAGATAACTCAAGAAGCCGACGCGCAATACCTGACGAGCCTGGTGCTTGAGTTCATCGAGCTCCAGTTCCAATCCTGCGATAAATCCGACGCAGACAATCGCCAACGCCGAGAGGCTTGATAAGGCGACTGCCGTGTCGGGCGGAAACACTGCGCTGTAGAGTTCCGGCGCCACGCGCCCCAAAAGGCTCGGGCCGATCAGCATGCCGCACAGAATCTGTATCAGTACCAACGGCATGAAGCGACGCAGCGGCAACCAGAACAACAATGGCAGGCTGAAGATCAGTGACGCCTGAATCAGGAAGTTCATGATAAGTATCCTGTTAATGAGGCGACGTGCCTGAGTGCCGGGGGGCAGAACATGTCAGGCATGGGCCATGCTCTGCTAATGGGGCAAACGCAAGTCATACAGGTACTGGGTTTCAAGTTCTGCCAAGGCTGCACATCGCTCGATCAAATCGCGACGACGAACTTTGCCGGTGATCTGCGCCATCACCATCAAGCCTTTAAGTACGCCGGCCTCTTTGGCAAACAGAGCAACCCGTTCCTGGGTCGCCTCGGGCGCACCGGTCATCGATAAATAGCGGGAAAAGCAATCACGCGAGCCGGCCAAGAGCGTGAATACATCATGCAGCGCCCGAAACTTGGTCGCGTCGCAGGCCAATGGGTTATCCAGCAGGTGCTCAAGGTTGTAATAGAACCAGGGATCATTATTGAAGTCGTTTAAAAATGCCTGGTGACGCTGGGGGAATGACGTCTCGACAGCGCTAATTGGCGTCGGCGTCCACTCCAGACAAAACATGCGCCGGGCACCCTCATTCTGGAAGAATTGCTCAAGCACTTGCTGCGGATAACGGTACTCGCACAGCACACTGGCAGCATTATCATCAACGATGTCCCAGGTGCCGTCCGCGTTGGCTTGACGAAGTACCACGACATGTTGGGCATGGGCGCTGCGGTATTCGGGACAGTGGGCAAAGTAGTACACATCCCCCGAAAGAAAAGCGCAGCCATTAGCCTGAATTTGCTGGTGGATAATCTCAAGGAGGTCATCCAGATGCTCGGCCTGCCGCTCATAAAAGCGTACACCCAACAGGGCCAGATCATCTTCGGAGAAGTAACTGCTTTGCAGTGCGTACTTGGCTTTGTTTTGCACCACCATTTGCTGAAAAATATCGTTCGCGGCTGGCAAGGCATTATGGAAAAGCCAGTCCACTTCAATGCCCAGGCGCTTCATGAACACAACGGCATGACGCTGGAAACAATTGAGGAAACGACGGTCGTACAGTTGCACGTCGTAGGGAAACGGTTGTTCTTTCATGAGGGCAATCCTTCGCCTAAACAGCCAGGTAATGATCCACAAGAAGACCGGCGACGGACGCCGGGCTGCCCAGAAACTGCGGCGCCAGATGGTCAGTCTCGAACTCGATCTGAAACGTATCTTCCAGGCGTGTCACCAAAAGAATCAGCTTCATCGAATCGACACCAGCCTCCAGAAATGAGATGTCCGGATTCTCCTGCACGCTCTGAGGTGCGACTTCCCTCATCAGGTTGAATATTTGCGCAAGCACACGGTGACGATCGACCTCAAGGCCTTCGGAACTCATCGGTTTTCTCCATTCATCACTTATAAGCGCGCCATCGGAAGGGGCTGCGGCGGTCGGCGCAAGTGGGCAAGCCCCAGCAGCCCAATGGCGGTAAACAGACCGGTACCGATCATCAATGCCGGGCCGGAAGTGGGGCCGAAGACCGACGCGGAAGTCGCAAAAGTCAGAAACAACGGGGCTGTGGCCTGCATCGAATACGCGCAGAAGGTGCTGCGACTGCCTACCCGCGCGGCCTGGGCATCATTGTTCGCGCTACGCATCAATTGACTGCGCACGATGATCCGCAGGTGGTTGGTGATGAACCCGACCAAAAAGGCCCCCACCAGCGAAAGCAGCACCTGGGGTGCCAGGACCATCAGTGCATCGACCACTATCAGACAGATCGCGAACATCACCAGTCGATGTTTGCCCAGTGGCATCAAAGCGGCCATGAAAGCCCCGATGCCCGCGACGCCGGAGGCAATGCCAAAGCTGGTAGGGCCCCAATGATTAACCTGCTGATAAACGACGGGCATCATGCTGTTGAATGCACCGATGTGCAGGGCAATCAACCCTAGGCACGCCATCCAGCCATAGGGCATCTCGAACGTGCTGTCATTGGCTTGATTGTCCTGCCGATGGTCGTGGCTATCTGCGGCAATCGGCGCGCTGCGTTTCATACGTCCCGCCAACAACGTCGGGCTGAGCGCCGCACCTGCCAATGCCACGCACAACAGGAAAGTCGAGTCGCTGAGCATGCCCAACAACCCTCCACCCGCCAGCGACCCGCTGAAACCGCCGACCTGTATGGCCGTTTGCATATAGCGCGCGGCGTTGTCGGCGGGTATCCAGCCTGCAACCACACGGCGCGTATTTTCGATTTCCAGGGAGCTGGCCGTCAGAAAGTCGACCGTACCAACCATCAGCGCGATCAACAAAAAGCCGCTCAGCGTCGTGGCCAGTCCAAACCATGCGCAGAGTGCAGCGAAGACGAATACAGCGATGCGCAATACGACCAGCCAGGTAGCACCGATGTTCGCGGCCCGTCCCCGGCTCACAAGGTCCAGCAGGAACGGCACCACGACCGAGAAACACAGAACCACTCCCAGGGGGATGGTCGAACCGGACAATTTGAGCGACATCCAGATGACGCCGGTCAACACCGCCTGATCGCAAGCCGTGGCCAGCGCAACGACGCCGTAGAACAAATTGTTTCGTGATGACATTGATGAAGCTCCGGTGGGCCAATCGCGTTATCAGCGAATGCCATGGGCCGTCGAAATGTTGCCTCGCAGCAGAAGATCAGCAGCACATAACGTTCTGTATCGGGGGGGCGTGCTGCACCGCGAAGACGTCTGAAAATACCCAGACCCCGATCAGGATCGCAACCTGCGTTAGTAAAACTAAAGCCCCCCGCAAAAAGCTAACGCAATGCCACCAGCGCCGTCGCCGGTAGTAGGCTTAAAACGACCGACGCCATCGGACGCAGGAGCGAGCAGCGTGAAGAGTGAAGGACTGGCAACACTGATTTCCAAACTCAAAGACAATCAGCGCAACACGGTTGTGTTTGATGAAAGTACCGAAATGGAGCGTGTACGGTTCTCTGATATATACGAAACGGTTTCTCTTGTTTCGCAACAGCTCCGTGCTCTCGGCGTAGATATGGGCAAACAGGTAGCCGTCATTGCCGAGAACGGCAAGTCAGCGTTCATTGTTGATCTGGCGTTACTGAATATCGATTGTACGGTCTTACAGATTCCTGAAAAAAACGCGAAGAGTGCGCTGGATGTTATCGGACAGGACAACATTGCCTACCTGCTTGCCAGCGCTCTATATGAAGATGTCGTGGAAAGTGACTCATGGGAGCCCTTGGGGAAGATCTGTGGGTTGAGTCTGTTTAAGAACAGAGCGTTTTTGAACGCCTCCAATGCGGTCCCCGGCCCTGTCATTTTCTCTTCCGGAACCAGCGGTAAAGAGAAAAAAATCAGGGTGAACAACGCGACGGTCCTGCCCAACGCCAAGCAATTTTTTTCAGCCATTGGCGCAAGGCAAGACGATAGTTTTTTGATCTTTTTGCCACTGTCCAACTATCAGCAGAAGTTGCTGATCTATGGATGCATTGACGCCGGTGTCGATATCGTTTTGAGCGATATGCAACAGGTGATGCAGGCACTCAAGCGGGCGTCACCAAGCCTGTTCCTGGCCCCTCCGCTTTTTTACGATGCGATGTGGCGCCTGGCAGACGGAGACGAGGAAAAACTGCGCGTGGCGTTTGGTGCGAACATGCGGCAAATGTGGAGCGGCATGGCCGCGCTGCCACTGGCCATTTTGACTGGCTATCGCGCTGCGGGCCTGCCGCTTCTCGAAGCGTATGGTATGACCGAATACGGCCCGGTCGCCGTCAATACCCTCCATCACAATCGACCTGGTTCGGTTGGACGGGCGCTCACTCCTGGCAGCGTGACGTTAGAAAGCGATGGGGAAATACGGCTCAAATCAAGTCTTCGACTGACCTGCGGTTATGTAGACCAGCCAGCGGAGGTGGAACAAGCGGTGTATCTGGACGAAACCCTCATCGCCACAGGCGATGTCGGACATATGGATGCCGATGGATATATTTTCATCGAGGGCCGTAAAAACGACACGATCATTACCTCCGGTGGACAGAAAATCCATCCCACTTCCGTCGAGCAGTCATTCAATAGTCTGCCCTTTGTTCAGCACGCTGTAGCGCTGGGTGCCTGCAGGCCGCACTTGGGGATGTTGCTGATTGTCGAACAGATTGATTCGAGTGCAAGACAGCTCATTGAATCGACCATCAGCGAATACAATATTTATGCCTCGGTTCCGATACGCAGTTACTTCTTGTCCACTGAACCGTTCACGCCAGAGAACGGTTTGCTGACCCGAAACTTAAAACTGCAACGCAAGAATATATCTTCACGATACGAAACTTCCGTATTCAGCTGAGTAGTTACGGGAACAGCGTTCTTCCACACTAAGAAGGCAAGGAGATTTACCTTGAATCAGTTAAAAGAAGATTTCGGGCTTAGCGATGAAGAAATAGCTTTTTTCTTCAAGAATGGATATGTAAAGCCGTTCAAGGTCTATGAACCGGAAGAGATGGAGCAGCAATGGCGATCTGTTCGACTGCAGACACTGGATCGCAGTCATGCTGTTTATTCCGACAATACCATCTCCAATGCCGGCAATAATAATCTGGCGAACTACGACAGGCATCTGGATATTCCGTTTCTCGGGAGCCATGTCTGCAATCCCAAGATAGTGCATAAAGTGCGCAGCCTTATGGGCAAAGACCTGCTTTGCTGGCGAACCGAGTTCTTTTCGAAATACCCCGGCGATGCGGGCACTGATTGGCACCAGGCGAATACGTTCGCCGGGGTGGCGGGGCGCCCTCATATCGTCTGGCCTGATGATTCAGGGCGGCGCGGTACGTTGACCGCCTGGACCGCGTTCACCGATACGATGAAAGATACCGCTTGCATGGCCATCGTTCCCGGCACCCACAACATGATGCATTACGATGAAGAGAAGCGTCTGATCTTCAGTCCTGAAAAAAATAACGACGTTGTCAAAGATGGTGTACGTCGCGGGTTGTGGGGGTACGACTATCGCGATCTGCAAATTGACCCGGACTGGAAGCCTGACGAGTCAAAAGCCGTCTACTTCGAGATGAAAGCCGGCGAGTGCGTGATTTTCTGGTCTACGGTCCTTCACTCCTCGCTCCCTCATCTGGGCCTGACCGACAAAATGCGCCTGGGTTACTCCGCTCGTTATGTTCCGCCAGAAGTCCTTATCCATCCCGATACCGACATGCTTCACGAGTTTGGCGGTGAGGTCAGCCTGGAGAATTACGGGGCGGTGGTGGTTTCAGGCGAAAACCGCTATTCGCATAACCGTATTCGCGACAAGAACATGCGGGGCGACCCTTTCATTCCAGCCTGACAACCTTTGGGCCGGATAACTTCCGGCCCTGTTCTGTAAAAAGGAAGGATGCGGATGCGCATAACAATCGATGCCTGTTCTTACGTCTTGGGTGAAATTGAACGTCCCTATCGCGATGTGCCCGACTTCGAGAACATGCTTGGCCGCTATGGTTATCCCGATGAGCCCACGGTATTTGGCTGGGGATCCTATTTCAAGACCGACGACGATATATTCGATCTTGGAATCAGGTCAGCCCGCCAGACTCTGGCCCAGAGTAGTGTGTCTGCGGGCGATGTCGATTTCGTCATGTTCTGCTCAACCTGCTTCCCCGGAAATGAAATCGAGTACATTAATTACAATGCACGGATTTATGAAAGTCTCGAACTGAAAAAAGCCTTTCCGATTGGCATCACTCTGAACAATTGTATTAGTTTCATGAGTGCGATCGTGATGGCTGAAAACATGATCCGCAGCGGGGCTTACAATAATATTTTGATCATTACCGCTGATAAGGTGTACGACGAGTCGATACGCTTCAATAACTTCGCCTTGCTTAGCGATTCGGCAGCAAGTTGTCTGGTGACTCGTCGTGACGTTCCAGGTCTGGAAATCATGTCTGCTCGTTTTGGTGTCAGCCAGGACCCGATCACCTCAAATCACGGTAAGGATGAGCCCGAACTCTATGGGCGCATCTTGAACGAAGTATTGGAATGCTCCACAACAAGCTTGAGCGATATAAACAAAGTGTTTTGCAACAACATTTTTCGTCCAGTGACACAGCTCAAAGAAACCCGTCTGGGGTTTTCTCGCCGGCAACTGTACCTGGATAACGTCGCGCGATGCGGGCACTGCTTCTCGGCCGATACGTTAATTAACTATGTTGATTACGCCAGACAGACTTCACCCGCTGAGGGCGAGAAATTTCTGTTTTCAGTCGATGCTCCCAACCTGCGTGCCAACATGCTTGTTCAATACAGGCACTAACCGCATTACTCAAATATCCGCCCTCGGAGGAACGCCATGAACATGCCAACCCAGGAACTTCAATCGCAGACCGACACCAGCCCTTTGCTGGTGATCCACACCATTTGGGCAGAAGTTCTCAAGCAACCAGCGCACAACGATCAAACTGACTTTTTCGATGCCGGAGGCAACTCGATGTTGCTGATTGCGTTGCTGAATCTGATCCATGAGCGACTTGATCGCGAGATCAACCCGGCCGCACTGGTCGACGGTATCAATCCAGCCAGGCTCGCTGAACTGGCGGCCTGAGAATGAACAGGCCCGGGCATTCTCAGTGGACCAGGCAGAGACCGACAGGAAGGATTTTGTATGATCGAGTTCATTGATTCTCGCGGCGTGCCTGTACGAGTGCAGGACGTTGCCGAAGCAGACGAATTGGAGATTGCCCTCACAGGCATTCTTGGGATGGAGTTCGATCCACTTCCATTGCTTCAACAGCGCGAGGTTCGTTGCCCGATTTCTCAATTGATCGAATGCGCCGTCAGGCTGTCGAGCATGGAAGACCGGCAGATCCACCAAGCCACGATGCTCTTGGGCAATCTTGACCAGGCGTTCCTGGATCAACGCGAACAGGGTCACCTGGCAGCCTGCAATCACTGGATAAATCAGGAATATGAACTCGCCCATGTCTGCTGGCGCGAACTGCTGGCTCAACACCCGCGAGACGTGGTGGCGCTGTTCAGCTTGCACATGCTGGAGTTCAACATGGGCTGGACTGAGCGGATGCGCGAAACCATTGTGACGGTAAGACCCTTCTGGGGCGCCGCACATCCTCTGTATGGTTATGTGCGGGGTATCGAAGCCTTTGCCCTGGTGGAAAATGGCGACTACGACGCCGCCAGTGTCGCGGCCGAGTGCGCGTTGGCCATCAATCCCCGGGATATTTACGCAATTCATGCGGCCTGTCATGTGGGGTACGAACGCGGGCACTATGCTCAAACGCTGAAGTGGTTGGACGACACCGAAAGTAATTGGGCCGGCAACCTCTGTATGCGCATCCATTTGTGGTGGCACCACGCGCTGTTCAATCTCTACATGCAGCGCCCGGATGCGGTACTGCAGACCTTCCATCAAAAAATCAGGATCAAGAACGACCCCGACGGGTACGAAGATCTGGACGCCGTCAGCTTACTGTGGCGCTTGTCGCTAACCGGTATCGATGTCTCCGAACTCTGGCAAGAAGTCGCACAGCACTGGATGCCATCAATCGATCAATCGCAGTACTGGTTCAACGACGTTCATTCGATCATGGCGATGGCCAGCTCGAATCACCAGGTATTGGTTCAGCGTATCCTGCGGCGCATTGATGCCACTTACGCCAAAGTCCCGGTTATTGCCAATGTGACACGTACCGTTTGTCGAGGGCTGATTGCCTTCCAGCAAGGTGACTACGACAGCGCTTGGGATTTGTTAAGCAAGATCCTGCCCACGGTACGTGCGATTGGTGGCAGCAATGCACAACGCGATCTACTTGAACTGACTACGATTGAAGCGGCGATACGTGCCCGCCAATTCGACCATGCACGGCAGCTGATCCAGCACGGGCGTAGCTTGCGTCACCCGTCACCCTTCCGTACCTTTTTTGTTGATCGTTTGCAGAACCAGGAACCCGTTCATCTGCGGGCATGACCGAATCGAATCTGTCCCGTGCATTACGTTCCAGGGCGTAATGCACAATGACGCGAGTGATCCCATGAGCGCCTGTCAGCGACGCTTTATGCGTTGCGCGACGCCCCATTCAACAATCGCCGCATGTTCCCGGAAAGAATCAGCCCGGCATCGTGACTGTAGACGGCTTCGCCATGATCCAGGATGAATGAGTGCAGACGTTTGTTGATCGCCTCATGATTGTTGATTGGCCAGTCTGTACCGAAGATGATCTTGTGACTGATTTCACTTTCAAACAATGTCGCCAGTGAGGGCGCGTTACCGCGAGGATCTATCGAGTGCTGGGCGCCGCTTAGATCGAGATAAACATTAGGGCGGTATTTGCATAGCTGGATGCACTGCGCCTGGTCATTGACTGCCCCATGCGCGAGGATGAAAGGGGTGTCTCGATAGCGGTGTGCCGGTTCGTCCACCCACATGGCCTGAGCCTGGGCAAAAGAAAGCGCCGGAGACGTTGGGCCGATGTGCAGCAGTACCGGAAGGCGATAAGCGTTGCAATACTCATAGAAGGGCGCCAGCGCCGGGTCATTGGCTTGGTATCCGCAGGGCGGATAGAGCTTTAAACCCTTGAAGCCGTACTCCTCGATCCCGCGAATGAACAGATCCAGTCCGTCCTTCCCCCAGCGTGGATCTACGCCGGCAAAGACTTCGAAGCGTCCCGGATGACGCTGGAGAATGGCCTGGTGCTCCTGAAACATCTCGTCAATGCTCAGTTCCGTATCCGGCAACGCGAAGGAAAAGTCCGGCAGTAGCAGGACGGAGCGGCTGATCCCGGATCTGTCCATGGCAGCGATCTGCGCATCACCCTGGTGGTCGCAGAGCTCACGCTGAAACTGGTCAATAATCCGGGTTCTGGAAACCGGGAATCCGCTGGCCCGAAGTCTCACCTCGATATTGTCTGCCACGCCTTCAAGGAAACTCAGGGGAGTGAAGTGCGTCGAAGCAATGTGACTATGGCCATCGATAATTGTCAGTCCGCTGGTGCTCTCGGACTCGTCATTCATCGCCCACCCGCTGCTTGCGCAGGAAGCGTGAGTAACGCTCCATCATTTGCCTGACAACACCATTACTGTTGCGGTCGACGCCAAAAACATAGCGGGGGAAATCCAGTTCTTTCTGTACGTTCCAGATCTGCTTGTGCTGGTCGGGGGAAAAGTATTGCGCCGGATCGCCCACGGCGACCCAGCCAATCGGCAGTGTCGCGCCGTCTTCTACCCTGGTTTTGATATGAACCACAGCGTTGATGCGCACCTCCGCGCCTTTGCCAATGCAAGCACCGTTGAAGACCGAGGCGCCGGTCGCGACAAACACTTCATCGTCGATCCTGCAGCCGGTCAAATGAGTGTGCGGCCCCACCATCACATGGTTACCGATGTGGCAATCATCATGGTTCGTGCTGCGAATTACCGCATTTTCCATGATGATGCAGTTCTCCCCGATCATCAGCGTACCCCCTTCTGCAACGAGCATCGCGCCATGGCGTACAACGGTACCAGCACCGATCGAGATGTTGCCTTCCAGGATAGCGCTCGATGCAATCCAGGCCGTGGCGGCGATTTGCTGGCGTACAGCGGAGTTCGGTTCGGCTTTGTCAGGCATACAATGCTCCCGTGATTCCATTCAGTTACTGTTTTTCTCCAGAAACGAAGAATACCCCGATCCCCGCCCAGCCGCCTGGGCTCTCGATACTTTCCTTGATCGCAGCCATTTCACGCTGAGCCTGTTCGAGTTCGGCTTGCGGGATCACTTCCATCTTGTAACCAAAGACCAGGTCACAAAATGCCGTTGCACCAATCAGCGACGTGGACACCAGTAACATGCTGCAGCGGATGTCACTGTAGCCGGTTTGCTCAAGGTAATTTGCCAGCTTGCTGCCCACATGGCGATCACCGCCGCGAGCGGCCTGAGCCCGTGCAACTCGGGCCAGGAAAGATTGCAGCTCGGGAGGTTGAGGCGCTGCGCCGAACCAGCGGTCGTCGATGTCGCAAATGCAGAGTCGTCCACCGATAGCGAGACTCCGGTGAATGTTGCGCAACGCACGCAACGGGTCCGATAAATGCTGGAATACCATCCGCGCATAGCTGAAGTCGTACTGTCCTGGTTCGGTCAGGACGTCGTCATAGAGATTGCATTGACGAACCTGTGCGTCGTTGACTCCCGCGCTGGAGAGCTGCGCACGCGTTTCCTTGATACTGGTTTCATTGCAGTCAAGTGCCAGCAATCGACTGGGAAGTGTACGAAGCGCAATCTGAGTCGTGATTATTCCCGGCCCGCAGCCCACATCCAGCACCCGCTGTCCCTGGGTTAATCCCGCATGCCGGAGGTTATCGAACTCCAGATCCAGTGCGATACCAGCCTGGGATTTCAGGCGCCGCAAGGAATCCTCGTTGTCACGAAAGGTTCCCAATTGATACGACTCGTCAACGATCAAAACCATGAGTGTTCCCTTCCATTTTTTTCTGTAACCAGACTATGTCGACCAGGTTGTTTTCCAGCCTTGCGATCTGAGGAATCCTTACGCGTTCCGAAAATCCCTGCGAAATACATCCGCGGGCGCTGGCGTGGTTTGGCCCCAGAATAATTGCAACCAGCGATTCGAACCCCGCCTCTCGTGCAGAGGCTTCAAGCGCACGCAACAATCGAATACCTACCCCGCGCGCTCTCATGTCACGCCGCACATACACCGCGACTTCAGCCATGGTTTCATCGTCAGGCCGGGCGGAAAACGGCTTCAGAGCCCCCCAGGCAATCGTGTCACCGTTGCTGGACAAATAAACCAGAACGGCAAAACGCCGATTATTTCCGAAATAGGTCAACGCAAACTTTTCAGTGTCGCGTTGTGGGACGTCACAATTGGCAAATACCTTATCCGCAATTGCCTGATTGTAAGTTTCCACCATAGATGGCAAGTCGTCAGGAATGGCCAGGCGAATCATCTAAAATAACTTCCTGTAAAAGACTTGCAGCGTCGAATCTTCTTTGGCTTCAACTGCGCCGCCGAGCATGAAAGGGCTGCTTGAAAACCATGAAGCATGGGTCTTCATATTGCTGTCGACCACACTGATCAACGTATGAACACCCTGTTCCACCCCCTGTGAAGCACACGCCGAAGAAAGAACATCGAATATGCCAGGGCTGCACTCATCGTTAAGACTATGAAGTACCAAATTCATGCTTCCGTCATATCCGGAACGCTCGTGAAAACGAAAATACACGGCCCAACCTAATGGGGTGCCGTCTACCCCGACACAACAATAAGCACCGCCGGGACGGTGGGCGTTGAATGCCTCGGTGACGCATTCATCAGGGGTGGAAAATCGCTGTGCCAGTACTCGCTTCCAAGTGTCGCTGGCCATGCTGTCAGTCAAACATTTCAATAGGGTAACGGGCGACATGAGTTGTGCGTAGTAAGCATGTAGTGCAGTACTTTTCACAATGACGCCCCCGAATCACCTTATCTCGATTTCACCTCATTCTACGCCCAAGCATTCAAGCCGAACGGAGCGTTAGATTTTTTAAAGCGATGCGAGTAACACTTAACAAGCTTGACGTCGTTGAGAAGTCACTCAACCAACTGTGGGCTGAAGGGACTTGCTGGCAGTGTCAATGATCCGTTGGCCCACCAGATCATTGACAACCGAGTGGTTCATCCAGCCATGCCAGTAAAGGGGTTCTCTATAACTGCTTTGCGGCATGAGATTGACCAGTTGTCCGTCCTCCAGAAACGGCGCAGCGATGTCCGCAGGCATCAGTGTGTAGCCGAGGCCGGCCAGTACAGCATCCTGAACCATGGGTAATGACGGCAGATAGTGACAAGGAAAACGCTCGATCGAGACACCGAGCAGCTCACGAAGGAATGCGGTATGGCGCGTGTCGTTGCGCCCCCGGGTGATTGCTGGCGCGTCGAGCAAGGAATGCGCGCCCATGCCTCGGGCCAGGTAGCGGCGCTTATAGGCAGGTGTACTGACGCAGTGGTATTCCATTGCCCCCAATGGATGGACTTCAAAGCCATCAAGCGCATTGGCAACGACCGATACACATCCTTGCACGTCACCGCGTTTGAGGATATTCAAACTAGAGCATCGATCATCTGAGATGATTTCTACGCAAACCTGCTCAGCGCGCATCAGTTCTATCAGTAACGGCGAGAACCATGTATTGAGTGAATCGGGATGTACGCCAATAGCAACTTTTGAACTCATACTGCTTTTGCGAGAAAGCAACTTAAGAACATCATGTTCAAGTGAGCGCAAGGCCGAGACGTGCTGTAGTAAAGCCTGGCCTGCCGGCGTCGGGTGAATGGGCCGTTCTCGAATAATTAAAATGGTTGAAAGAGAGTTTTCCAGCGACTTGATCCGTTGCGAAATAGCGCCACCGGTAATGTTAAGGGCCGATGCTGCACGCTCAAAACTCTTGTATTCTATGACGCAGGCAAATGCTTCCAGCTGTTGGCGATCCAGCATGTCAACCTCCCTGTGAACCAGCGTTAAAAATATTAACAACGCGTGGTCATGAACATCCGTGTACTCATGGCAGTATTGCCATCACATACGTTTCACACTGGCAGTGATCCGAAAGGCCGGACCGATTGACGCAGGAAGACTAATGCAGGGAACGCTGCCCCGGTTGAATCAAGATCGCAAGCTGCCAAATATAATTGACTGTCGTGTTTGTATTCTTTTTTCGATACAAATCCCGCCACTTGCCCTTACAGTCTCATAGTTCTAATGGCTATATTGTTATTCGACATAAAAATAGCCCCTTTGCCCCCTTCAAACAAGCCCCCAAATCTAACGAAATGCAGCGTCCCCTGTCGAAGCAAATGCTTGAGTGGGGCAAAAATCACCTGTCAGTTCGAACAGCGCCTGCGCTGCTTGTCGTTGACAAACTCCCCTCGGGCTTCTTTTGTTTTAGCGAGTAAGCGGATATGACATCCATGATGACGGGGGAGGCCTCATGCCACGACTCAGAGTTCTCAGAGATCGTGAAGCTCCTTTTATTGAGGCAAGCTAATACTCGTAGGCCAGATAACCGCCTGCGCAACGATCACCCGTTCTCCGTTGAACGTGACGGCTGGAGCGCCATGTAGCACATAACCCATTTTCAAGGCATCGCTGACCCGATGGCAGAATGAAGCATCGTCGGGTCCCGTCAGGACTCTATAAACTGGAAGCCCTTCAGGCGGTAGATTCATAAGTCAGTCTCCTCAGCTCAACAGTTCATCGAGGGCTGAACGGAACAACGTTTGCGGATATTGTCATCGAAACGCAGATGAATATCGCTGACATCAGCCGGCAAGGGGAGCGGTGTATCACCACTGACTACCACCAGGATTTGGCTCTGAGTCACTATGCCAACCTTCGCCGGTCGCGACCAGTCGCACGGTCAATGCGTCAGAGGTTTTGCCGTCCTGCACCACTTCGGCAGTCTACTCGCCGTTGTTCAAGGCGAATACCGGCAATGCGTAGTGGTTGATGCCGTTGTTCAATGTCACCGGCACACGTTGTTCGGCGCCGGAGTGGTGGATCACCCGTTTAGCCTTGACCGGTTTCTCGGCCTCACTGAAGGCGAACACATGGAGGTCCGGTTTATCGTCGTTATGGCGCTTGAACTCAAGCTCTCCAGCGCCCAGTAGCGCTTAAATCCTTGGATTTACTGGATTTCAGGCACAAAAAAAGACGTCCGTGGACGTCTTTAGATGATGAAGTGGTGGAGCCGGGGGGATTTGAACCCCCGTCCGCCAGTACTCCGCTGTCGGTACTACATGCGTAGCCGTGTCTATTAAGTTAACCCTCAGCGACCCGACGGGCAGGGTGCTTTGGGCGAGTTGTGTAAGTTTTAGCCGCTTCGTCCACAACGTACTGCACGGCGATTCTGTTCTATATGACAATCATTTTGGGTTTACAGACATCCCCTGATGATTGCTGGACCCGAAGGTACCAGGAGCATTGTCAGCTGCAATTAAGCAGCGAGAGCAACACCGTATTGGTCGTCATTGGCAACTATAAGTAGTTGCAACAGTGGATTTACGACTTCTGTTACCAAGTCGGCATGCACCTAAAGTTTCGCAACCGGCGTCGAATCCTAAACGGCCCCGAACTCATTGCTCAGTACATCTGTTTGAGCAACAAGCCTGTGCAGTGTACGCCAATCGACCGGCAAGGCCAACCCGAAGGTTGGCTGCAGCTTCGATCAGTTGTTGGTGCCGGTGGACTTGCGCAGTTCGACGATGGTCTGCGAGGTTTCCGCGACGCAATCATCGATCTTGCCTTCGGCCTTGAGCGCTTGAGCCTTGCTGACACTGGTCTCGGCGCGCTGGCTCAGTTCCGGGTTCGCTGACAGCTGGCCCTTGGCATTGTTGATGGTCTGGATATTCGCATCGCACAGGTCGGCAGGCTTGTCGGCGGCGAACGAAGTGGAAGCCATCATCGATGCAGTAACGAACAGACCTAACAGTACAGAACGTTTCATGTGTATCTCCTTGAACCGAATGGGTCGAGACTTCGCTGGCCGTCAGGACGGGCAACCGAATGGATTAAAAACCCCGATCAGTCGGGGTTAATCTGTGGACTACGGTCGCGCGCAAGGGTTCTATTTTTCTTCAGCCGGCCTTTGCCCGGGTCACTCGATCCACCAGATAAACCAGCCCGTGATAGTCGATTCCGCCATGTTGCGTCAGGCCGATCTCACAGGTGCGGCTGGTGGAAATGCCCTCGCTGCAATGCTGCACCGCGTCCTTGAGCGTGCGCAGCGAGTGGCTGTTCAGCTCCGGCGTGGTGAAACCTTTGTCGCCGGCGAAGCCGCAGCAATGAATACCTTCCGGAATCACCACGGTCTTGCTGCACCTGCGCGCCAGATCAATCAACGCCTGGCTTTCGCCCAGGTGCTGAGTGCTGCAGGTCACATGCACGGCTATCGGAGCGTCCTGTGGCGTGAAGTCGAGTCGATCAAGAAGATGCATACGAATGAAGCGCACCGGGTCGTACAGATCGAGGCGAACATCGCTGACATCCTGCACCAGTCGCAATGTGCAGGGGCTGGTGTCGCAGTAGATCGGATCAAGCCCTCCGCGACTGGCGTGCAGCAACGCGCTGATCAACTCCTGGCGCTTGTGTTCGGCGTGTTCGGCATAGCCTTTGGAGGCGAAGGGCTGACCGCAGCAGAGGTTGTCCAGATTGTCCGGAAAGACCACTTGGTAACCGGCCTTTTCGAGCAACCCTCGGGTTTTTTCGTACAGCGACATCTGCTCTTTATCACCCGCCGCCGGAGCCATGACCCGCGATACGCACGCCGCCAGATACACCACGCGCGGACGCTCATCGGACACGCTCGGGCTGAAGCGAATGGCCTTCTCCGGCTGCGGCATGGCATTCGTCCACAACGGTACCTGGCCTTTGGACAGACGCGTAATGGTTGCCGAAAGCTTCGCCAGGCGCGGTGCGCCGAGCATCATCCGCGCGCCGTTGGCCACATGCAGGGTGAAGCGTGCGCCTTGCAGGGTCTTGGCGAAATTTCCTTCGATCCAGTCGGCGGTTTTCTGATGCGTCGCGTCTCGGCCCCGCAGCTTTTTCACCAGTTCACCGGTATTGATGCCTACCGGGCAACGTTGTGCGCACAGACCGGTGGCGGCGCAGGTGTCGATGCCTTGGTAGGCATAGGCTTTTTCCAGCTCGGAGGTGTCGATGCCAGCGCGTTTTTTCGCTTGAATATCGCGCCAGATCACGATGCGCTGGCGTGGGCTCAAAGTCAGTCCTTTCGACGGGCAGACCGGTTCACAGAAGCCGCACTCGATGCACTTATCCACAATCTCATCCGCCGCCGGCAGCGGTTTCAGATGCTTGAGGTGAATCTGCGGGTCGTCGCTGAGCACCACGTCCGGGTTGAGAATGCCGTTCGGATCGAGCAGGCGTTTGAGCTGCCACATCAGTTGATAGGCATCGCTGCCCCATTCCAGCTCCACGAACGGCGCCATGTTACGCCCGGTGCCGTGTTCGGCTTTCAGCGAGCCACCGAACTCTACCGCCACCAGTTGCGCGACGTCGTCCATGAACGCTTGATAGCGGGCGACTTCCTCCGGGTTGTTGAAGCCTTGGGTGAAGACAAAGTGCAGATTGCCTTCCAGCGCGTGTCCGAAAAGGATCGCTTCTTCGTAGGCATGTTTGTCGAACAACTCAATCAGGCGATTCACGCCGATGGCCAGTTGTTCGACCGGGAAGGTCACGTCTTCGATGATCACCGTGGTGCCGGTTTTACGCACAGCCCCTACCGCCGGGAAGGTGTCCTTGCGGATTGCCCAGAGTCGAGCGTTTTCAAGCGGGTCTTCGGTGAAGTCGACCTGTTGCTCCACTGGAAAGCCGTTGAGCGACGCCATGATTTGCGCCAGTTGTTCCTGCAGCAACGTGGAGGACGCGGCGCGGGATTCGATGAGCAGCGCGCAAGCATTGTTCGACAGTTGTTGTACGAAAGCGGGCATCCCCGGTTTGTCCTGTACCGAGCGCAGACTGCGGCGATCCAGCAATTCCACCGCTGACACCGGTTGGCTTTTCAGAACGGTGACCGCGTTGCAGCAGGTTTCCACATCCGGGAATACGATCAGCGCCGAAGCCTTGTTCGGGTGATCGATCACCGTGTCGTAAGTCACCGCGCTGATAAAGCCGAGCGTGCCTTCGGAGCCCACCAGCAAGTGGCTCAAGATATCCACAGGCTCATCGAAATCCACCAAGGCGTTGAGTGACAGCCCAGTGGTATTTTTCAGACGATATTTGTGGCGGATTCTTGCAGCCAGTTCGGCATTGGCGCGGGTCTCACGGCCTAAGGTTGCCAGGCGTTCAAGCAAGTCGCCGTGACTGCGGTGAAACGCAGCGACGCTGGCAGCGTCTTCCGTATCGAGGCGCGTGCCATCGGCCAGCACCAGACGAATTCCGGCCAGAGTGTGATAGGTGTTTTGCGCGGTGCCGCAGCACATACCGCTGGCATTGTTGGCGACGATGCCGCCAATCTTGCAAGCGTTGATCGACGCCGGGTCAGGGCCGATTTTGCGCCCGAACGGTGCCAGCCATGCGTTGGCTTGCGCGCCGATCACGCCCGGTTGCAGGCGAATCTGCGTGCCTTGGCCGCGAATTTCGCGCGCGTTCCAGTTATCCCCAAGCACCAGCAAAACCGAATCGCTGATGGCCTGGCCGGACAGGCTGGTGCCGGCCGCGCGGAATGTCACCGGGACGTGATCGCGCTGGGCCAGTTTCAGCAGCGCGACCACTTCGTCTTCAGATTCGACGCGGATCACCAGTTTCGGAATCAGCCGATAAAAACTGGCATCGGTGCCAAACGCCAGGGTCGACAAGGGATCGTCGAAGCGGCGCTCGGCTGGAATCAGTTGTTGCGCATCACGCAGGAAACTCACCGGAAGCGTCATTGGTCCTCCAGGATCAGAACCACCAGGTCTTTGGGGCCGTGGGCGCCGTAAGCCAGCACTTGTTCGATGTCTGCGGTTTTCGAGGGGCCGGACACCAACAACGCGTTAGTCGGCATGCCCTGCGCCCATTCGAACTCTTCCTGCACTTGATAGAAGTTGTCGCGGATTTCGCTGGCCTTGAGCAGGGCGAAATGCACCGGCGGCACCAGGCTCATCAGCCGTGGTTCCTCACGGGTAGGCCAGAGGATCAGGCTGCCGGTGGCGGCAATCGCGCCGAGGGTGCCGGTGAGGCTGGCCGGAGTGTCGTTGAATAGCTCGGCTTTCCATTCTTCCATCGGACGGTCGTAGGACTTCAGCGTCGGCAGGTCAGGATTGTTCGCCCAGTGTTGTGTGATTTTCTGCCCGTGGGCTGTCGTCGGCGCGATCAACAGGCTCGGCAGCTGACGGTCGCGCAACAATTGTGCGAGTAGTACCGGCCATTCTTCGCCCGAGGTCAGGTGGATTTCGGTGTGCACCGCTTCCATCAGTTTGCGCAGTTGCGGGATGCGCTGTTCGGCGCTGTAGGTGTAAGGCTGCGTCACCAGATCGACATCGAAGTTGTCGGCAATCGGTGTGGTGCCGGTCAGACTTTTCCGCAGTTTGCCGAGGATATTTTGCTTGGCACTCATCAGCGGTCTCCCTTTTTGGCCAGATGCTCGCGGGCCATGTCGTGCAGTGAGCGGGCGGCGGGTTTCGGCGCACTGTGGTTTTGTGTCCACGGGCCAACGTTGCCTGGCGTCAGGGCACGCAGGCGCGTGGCGAAGAAAGCGAACAATCGATACAAGGTTGGAGAGCTGTTGAGCTTCGCCCAAGCGTTCCAGATGAAGCGCTCCTTGCGCGAATACTTGCTGCCCTGACCGCGCATCACTTGATGCGGGCTGTCCGGGGCTTTGACGTTTTCTTCGCGCAGACGGCGCAGAATCGCCGGGATAGGGATTTTTACCGGGCATACTTCACCGCAGGCGCCGCACAGCGATGACGCGCTCGGGTGATCCGGGACTTTCGCCAGGCCGACCATGTGTGGGGTGATGATTTTGCCGATGGGGCCCGGGTAAACCTCGCCATAAGTGTGGCCGCCGACGCGGGTGTAGACCGGGCAGTGGTTCATGCAGGCGCCGCAGCGGATGCAATTGAGGGTCTGGCGCAATTCGCTGTCGGCAAACGCCTGACTGCGACCGTTGTCGAGCAGCACCAGATGCACTTCCTGCGGGCCGTCGAGTTCATGTTCCTTGCGCGGGCCGGAGATCATGTTGACGTAAGTGGTGATCGGGATGCCCAGCGCCGAGCGCGTCAGCAGTGACAGCAGCGGCACCACGTCGCGCAGGTTCTCCACGACTTTTTCGATACCGGTGACGGCGATGTGCACCGGCGGCACGGTGGTGGTCATGCGGCCGTTGCCTTCGTTTTCCACCAGCAGCAGGGTGCCGGTTTCGGCCACGGCGAAGTTGACACCGGAGACGCCGATGTCCGCTTCGAAGAATTTCTGCCGCAGGACTCTGCGACCGATCTGAATGAGTTGGTCAACGTCCTTGGTGTATTCCACGCCAAGTTTGTCGTGGAACAAGGACGCGACCTGACCGGCATTCTTGTGGATCGCCGGCATAATGATGTGTGAAGGCTTCTCGTGGTCGAGCTGGACGATGTATTCCCCCATGTCGGACTCCAGACATTCAATGTCTTGAGCCTCGAGGAAATGGTTCATCTCCATCTCTTCGCTGACCATCGATTTGCCCTTGATCACTTGCCGCGCCTCGTGAGCGCGGATGATCGACAGGACGATGCCATTGGCCTCGTCCACCGTTTCCGCCCAGTGCACTGTCACACCGTTGCGGGTCAGGTTCTGTTCCAGTTGCTCGAGCAGGTCGGGCAACTTGGAGAGCGCACGGGCCTTGATCGAATTGCCCAGTGCGCGCAAATGTTCTCTTTCATGGGCATCGCTGAAAGCCGCTGCCCGCTTGACCATCAGTGAATCCATCGCCGTGCGGAAGTTGTTCCGCAACTGCTGATCACCCAAGGCGTAGTGCGCGCGGGTGCGGAAATCTTCTTCTACGGCAACCGTAGGAATAATCGCGGAGGTGCTCATTGCGCACCTCCGGTTCGTTGCCACAGAAAACTGGCGAGATGTTGCCCGCGCAGCGCTTCTTTTTGTTTCTCCAATGCGCCGTTGATGTTCATCAAACAGCCACAGTCGGCACTCAATACCTGATGCGCGCCGGAGTCCTTTAACGCTTTGGTCTTGTCAGCCACCATCGCGCCGGAAATGTCTGGCATACGGACGCTGAATGTCCCACCGAAGCCACAGCATTCGCTCTCATGGTCATGATTGACCCGTTCCACGTTGCTCAACTGCGCCAGCAACTCGCGACCGTGCAGGTGGGTGTTCATTTCGCGACGTGCCGAACACGACGTGTGCAGCGCGACTTTGACCGGTTCGCCGCTGTCCTCGAGCTGCACCTTGCAGACGAACAGCAGAAACTCGGCCAGTTCATAAGTGCGGGCCGCGAGCGCCTGAACCTGTTGCAACGTTTCCGGCTCGTCCTTGAACAAATCGGCGTAATGCTCGCGCAACATGCCGGCACAGGAGCCCGACGGCACCACCACCGGATAATCCCCGGCAAACAGCGCCAGTTGCGAGCGCGCTACCGTCCGTGCCTGCTCGGTGTAACCCGAGGTGTAGGCCGGTTGGCCGCAGCAGCTCTGACCTTGCGGATACTCGACCCGGATGCCTTCGCGTTCCAGCAAGTGAATCGCGTCCATCCCGGCTTCGGGGTAGAACAGGTCGACCACACACGTGCCGAACAGGTAGACCCGCGACGGTTTCTCGCTGGGGTATTGCCGAGGTTCGGGCAGTGGCGGTGCCACGCGGGTCGCGTTCGGCACGGCGTTGTAAAAAAGCTCGCTCATCAGGCGTGTCTCCGGGTGGGCCCGGTTATCCGTCTGTGGCGGCTGCTGAATATAAAGAGCGTTGCTTTCAGCAGCCTTACAGACCGGGTTGTGAGTTGCTGACGCCGGTATCACCCACCGGCGTCGGTTTTTTCCGTGTTGCGTGCAGGTTTAGTGCACCAGCATGCCGGTGAGCCAGTAGGCCTGAGCCAAGGTGATCAGACCGACGATCGTTGCAAAGAATAGGCTGTGCTTGAGGGTGAAGCGGAACAGATCCGATTCCTTGCCAACCAGCCCGGTCGCGGCGCAGGCCACGGCAATCGATTGTGGCGAGATCATCTTGCCGGTCACGCCGCCGCTGGTGTTCGCCGCTACCAGCAAGGTGTCGTTGACACCGATCTGGTGCGCAGTGGTCGCCTGCAGCGAACTGAACAGGGCGTTGGACGAGGTATCGGAACCGGTCAGGAACACGCCGAGCCAGCCAAGGAACGGCGAGAAGAACGGGAACGCCGCACCCGTACCGGCCAATACCAGAGCCATGGTCGAAGACATGCCGGAGTAGTTGGTGACGAAGGCGAAGGCCAGCACCATGCCAATCGACAGGATCGGCCAGCGCAGTTCGTAGAAGGTCTCTTTCAAAGTGGTCAGACCAGTTTTGAGGTTGATCTTCAGCACCAGCATCGAGATCAGTGCGGAGAAGAAAATCGCCGTACCGGTCGCGGAAATCGGATCAAGCTTGAACACGGCAGGGATAGCCGTTGGGGTTGCCACAATCGGTGCGGTCTTGATCACCAGTTGATCCAGGTGCGGAATCGCGAAGTTGAACACCCAGCTGTACATCGAGCCGCCGGCGGCGAACATCGCTTTGAAAGGTTTCAGCGTCCAGATGGTCACCAGCACCGTGAGAATGAGGAACGGCGACCAGGCTTTGAAAATTTCCCCGAGGCTGTAAGGCGAAGCCACGGTTGTGCGCTTTTGGCCGAAACCGCCGACGCTGGCTGTCACCACCGACGCAGAAACGGCACCGGCAATGTGTTGGCCGGCGGCGCGTTTTGGCTGCCAGACTTTCAGGAACAGGGTCAGGGAAATCAGGCTGGCCAAGGCCGAGGTGATGTCCGGCAGTTCCGGGCCGATGAAGTTCGAGGTGAAGTACTGGGTGATGGCAAAGCTCAGACCCGCCACCAGTGCAGCCGGCCAGGTTTCCCGCACACCGCGCAGGCCGTCCATCATGAACACCAGCCAGAACGGCACGAACAGTGACAGCAGCGGCAGTTGACGGCCGGTCATGGCGCCGATTTTGAACGCGTCGATGCCGGTGACCTGGCCTGCGACGATGATCGGAATTCCCAATGCGCCAAAGGCTACCGGTGCGGTGTTGGCGATCAGGCACAGGCCTGCGGCGTACAGCGGATTGAAGCCCAGTCCTACAAGCAGCGCGGCGGTAATCGCCACCGGTGCGCCGAACCCGGCGGCACCTTCCAGGAAGGCACCGAAGCAGAAGCCGATCAGCAGCACTTGCAGGCGCTGGTCGTCAGTGATCGATAGCACCGAACTGCGGATGACTTCGAACTGACCACTCTTCACCGTCAGTTTGTAGAGGAATACCGCTGCCACAATGATCCAGGCAATCGGCCACAGACCGTAGGCGAAACCATAACCGGCGGCGGCGAAGGCCATGTCGACCGGCATCTGGAACGCGAAGATCGCCACGGCAATCGACAGGGCGAGTGTGATGCTCCCGGCCACATGGCCTTTGAGGCGGAACACCGCCAGCGCGAGGAAAAAGAACACGATGGGGATGACGGCCGCGAGTGCGGACACGCCGAGACTGCCGAGCGGGCTGTAGAGCTGTTGCCAGGTTTGCATATGGGGTGGCCCCTAATTGTTGTTGGTCAGGCACTGTCAGCGTTCTTGGATAATTGGTAAGACCAATTTACAATCGCTGTTGGCTAGGGTAAAAGCCTTGGTATCGGTGTGTCAATTTGCCGCGCTAAAACTTTTGTCGAGCAAGCGGTGCAGATCGCATCTGATCCGGTGCGGGCAGGTGTCGTCAGGTAGGTGTCGCCAAGGCGCCGATAGGCCAGAATAGAGAGCCCGGCGAGCGGTCGGGATCGTGGAGAAATGAGTTATGGGGTTTGATCAGATTCGGCAGCGCCGTTTGTCTGACGATATCGTCGAGCGCCTTGAGGGGATGATCCTTGAGGGCACGCTGAAGTCCGGTGAGCGGTTGCCGGCGGAGCGCACGCTGGCCGAACAATTTGGCGTGTCACGGCCGTCGTTGCGTGAGGCAATTCAGAAACTGGCGGCGAAAGGCCTGCTGGTCAGCCGGCAGGGCGGCGGCAATTATGTGGTCGAGAGCCTGGGCTCAACGTTCAGTGATCCACTGTTGCACTTGCTCGAAAGTAACCCCGAGGCACAGCGTGATTTGCTGGAATTTCGGCACACTCTGGAGGCTTCGTGCGCCTATTACGCAGCATTGCGCGCGACGGATGTTGATCGCGAGCGGCTGACGGCGGCGTTTGAAGAATTGCAGGATTGCTATTCGCGTCATGACGATGTCAGTCGGGTGGAGGAGGGCGCGGCGGATGCGAAATTCCATCTGGCGATTGCCGAAGCCAGTCACAACGCGGTGTTGCTGCACACCATTCGTGGTTTGTTCGATCTGCTTAAGCGCAACGTCGTGACCAACATTGGCGGTATGTACAAGCAGCGCACGGAAACCCGGGACATGCTGATCACTCAGCACCGGGAATTGTATCTGGCGATTATCGAAGGTCGCGCAGAGCAGGCACGGGAAGTGTCCAGCCGACACATTTTGTATGTGCAGGAAGTGCTGGAAGAGGTGCGACAGGAGGTTCAGCGCATGGCCCGGGCGGAGCGGCGCAAGGGGATGTGATCAGTTATTTCTGTGTTGATGCTGCAATAGCGTTCGCGAGCAGGTGGACATGTCGCACCTGCTCGCGAATGTGCTCTAGGGCAGAAGACGTCAGTCTTCCTTGCCCTTGTTGCGCACAGCGCGCTGCAGTTCACGACCGGCATCGCGCTCGCGCTCGGTGTCACGCTTGTCGTATTCCTTCTTGCCCTTGCCCAGAGCAATCTCGCACTTGACCATGTGCTTGCTCCAGTACCAGGACAGGCAGACACAGGCGTAACCCTTTTGCTGCACAGCGGCGGCGAGTTTATCCAGCTCGCGGCGGTTGAGCAGCAGTTTGCGTGTGCGCACCGGGTCGGCGATGACGTGGGTACTAGCGGTCATCAGAGGCGTGATGTGGCTGCCGAGCAACCATGCTTCGCCATCCTTGAGCAGGACATAGCTGTCGACCAGCTGTAGCTTGCTTGCCCGCAGACTTTTTACTTCCCAGCCGGCCAGGACCAGACCAGCCTCGAACTTATGCTCGATGAAGTAATCGTGTCGCGCCTTTTTGTTCTGCGCGATGGTCCCTGTTGGGTGTTTCTTCTGTTTAGCCATAGGGGCGGCATTATATGGAGTTGTTCGGCTGTCGGCTACGGTGATGCTGCGTGCTTGAGCAGGTTGAGTGAATCCCGGACAATGCGGCCTCTTTTTCTAACGCTTGGGCGTGATAAACGATGTCGACAGACAAGGTTTCTGTCCACGGCAGTTGGGCTAGCCGCTGGGTTTTCATATTCGCCGCGACCGGTTCGGCCGTGGGCTTGGGCAGCATCTGGAAGTTCCCCTATATGGTCGGGGTCTACGGTGGCGGCGCCTTTGTGCTGATGTTTCTGGCCTGTATCGCTCTGATCGGCATTCCGGTGATGCTCGCCGAAACCCTGATCGGCCGGCGTGCACGGCAGAGCCCGGCGAATGCCTTGAAGGTGCTGGCGCTCGAGGCGGGGCACTCGCCCAAGTGGTCGTGGGGCGCATTTGCCGGAATGATCACGGCGCTGCTGATCCTGTCTTTCTATAGCGTCGTCGGCGGCTGGTCGCTGGATTACATCATCGATATGGGGCGCGGTGATTTCCAGGGGGCGACGGCTGATCAGGTCGGCGCTTACTTCGGCAAAGTCATCTCCGACCCTTGGCGCCTGACACTTTGGCACACGATTTTTATGCTGCTGTCGGCCATCGTGATCGCCAAAGGCGTGGTCGCCGGGCTTGAGCGTAGCCTGCGGATCATGATGCCGCTGCTGTTCGTGATGATTCTGGTGCTGCTGGGTTACAGCATGACCACCGGGCATTTCATGGAAGGCGTGCACTTCATGTTCGACTTCCACCCGGAGAAAGTCCTCGACGGCTTGTTGCCTGCGATGGGGCACGCGTTCTTCTCGCTGAGCGTGGGCGTCGGCTCGATCATGATCTACGGCGCTTACATGCCGAAGAGTTCGTCGTTGTCGGGCACGGTTGTCGGTGTGGCACTGCTCGATACCTTTGTTTCGCTGATCGCCGGTCTCGCGTTGTTCCCTATTGTGTTCGCCGGAGGCCTGAACCCTAGCGAAGGACCTGGCCTGATGTTCGTCAGCCTGCCATTTGCGTTTGGTAACGTGGCTTTCGGTCAGTTGATGGGCGTGGTGTTCTTTGTTCTGGTAGCAATTGCGGCATGGAGTTCGGCGATTTCCCTGCTGGAACCGATGGTTGCCTATCTGGTTGAACGCACTAAAGTCAGGCGCGCCTGGGTGACTTTCTGGCTTGCTTTCACCTGCTGGTTCGTCGGTCTGGGCACGGTGTTCTCCTTCAATATCTGGAAGGAAGCCAAATTTTTCGTGAACGAAGGCGGGATGTTCCATCTCTACCAATGGGGGGCGAAGAGCGGCCTGGACTTCTTCGGCGTGATCGACTTCTTCACTTCGCGGATCATGTTGCCGCTTGGCGGCCTGTGCTTCGTGCTGTTTGCCGGTTGGGTGATGGGGCGTGAGGCGGTGCGTGACGAATTGGCGATCCGTAATCCCATGCTGTTTGCCCTGTCGCTATTCTTGATGCGCTACGTGGCGCCTATCGGCATTCTTGTGGTGTTTGCCACCCAGCTCTGGAAGTAACACTTACATGACGACACATATTCAACGATCAGCGCTGCTGCCATACCCGGCACAGTTTCTCTACGACCTGGTCAACGACGTGGCGCGTTATCCGGAATTCCTGCCTTGGTGTTCGGCCGCAGAAGTGCTGGAGAGCTCGTCGGAGCATATGCGTGCCAGAGTCGGCGTGGCCAAGGGCGGTCTCAGTCAGCACTTCGTCACACGCAATACCTTGGTGCCCGGCCAGTCCATCGAAATGAATCTGGAGGAAGGCCCCTTCAACCAGTTGCACGGCGTCTGGGTATTCAAGGCGTTGAACGAGAAGGCTTGCAAGATCAGCCTGGATCTATCGTTCGACTATTCGGGGCCGCTGGTGCGAGCTACGTTGGGACCGTTGTTCAACCAGGCGGCCAATACGCTGGTGGATGCGTTCTGCCAACGTGCCAAGCAAATGCATGGTTGAGCCGGTGATCGAGATAGAGGTCGTTTACGCGGCCGTTGATCGCCAGATTTTGCGCGTTGTCCGTGTGACGTCGGGGGCGACGGTTCGGGCGGCGGTGATTGCGTCGGGTATTGCTAGCGAGTTTCCCGAACTGAATCTGGCCGAGTTTCCGCTGGGCATCTTCGGCAAAGTGGTTGCTGACCCGGATGCGCGGGTGATTCAGGTGGGGGATCGCATCGAGATTTACCGGCCATTACTTGCCGATCCGAAAGAAGTTCGGCGTTTGCGGGCAGCGAAGGCCGCTGAGGCCAAGGCGCGAAACCCGTAAAAAGCCAGATGCCAGAGAATAAAAAACCCGGAATTTCCGGGTTTTTTATTGCATCGCAAATTATTGCGGCGTGGTGTCCAGCGGCTCCGGCGTCGGAACCGGAACGGTTTCTACACCATCCACGTCCTTCTGGATCTGATCCAGCAAGGAGCCTGGCTTGACCGGTTTTTCCGGCGCTGGCTTCTCGGTGTTTTCAACAGGAGCGGTCACGCTAGTGCCACTGTCCTTACCGAGAATGGCTTCATCACGGCTTACGCCCGGCATGAAGTCACCGGACAAGCTGACAAGCTGGTCGTTTGAGTTGAAGATAACGCTGACGCGTTCCTGTTGGCGTTCACCACCACCCGGTTGCAGGCTATACAGGTAATCCCAGCGATCGGCATGGAACGTGTCGGTCAGCAGGGGGTTGCCCATGATAAACCGTACTTGCGGCCGGGTCATTCCCGGGCGTAACTGGTCTATCATATCCTGCGTGACGACATTGCCCTGCTGGATGTCGATTTTGTAAACCCCGGGGAATGAACAACCGGCGAGTGCGAGCAGTCCCACAAAGGTGAAACTGGTTAGCAAGAGCTTGGTGTTTTGCATCGGTGGGCGACTTCCACTATCTTGGCTGGGACAACGTAAACGCCGATCATACCCGCATTAAGAGAAGCTGCGAAGCAGCATCGCGAGAAAGCTGACCATGGTTGAAAATAGCGAACTACGCAAAGCCGGCCTCAAAGTGACCCTGCCACGGGTCAAGATCCTGCAAATGCTCGACTCCACCGAGCAGCGCCACATGAGTGCCGAGGACGTCTACAAGGCGTTGATGGAAGCTGGTGAGGATGTCGGTCTGGCCACGGTTTACCGTGTTCTGACCCAGTTCGAAGCGGCTGGCCTAGTGGTCCGTCACAACTTCGACGGCGGCCACGCGGTCTTCGAATTGGCCGATGGCGGTCACCACGACCATATGGTCGATGTGGAGACCGGCGAGGTTGTCGAATTCGTCAGCCCGGAAATCGAAAAGCTCCAGAAGGCAATCGCCGATGAGCACGGTGTCGAGTTGGTGGATCACAACCTGGTGCTGTACATCCGCAAGAAAAAGTAAGCATGTCGCGCGAACTTCAGGTTTGCGAAACGAACGAAGGCGACCTCAGGGTCGCCTTCGTGCTTTCTGCTTTGCTTAAGCCTTTGCCGTAACGACCATCTTTTTGGCGTGTGCCAGGGATTCCTTGGTGAGGTCGATACCGCCGAGCATCCGCGCAACTTCCTCAATGCGCTCGTTCTTGCTCAGCCTGGACACGGCGGTGTGCGTTGCCTGTTCGCCGCGTACCTTGTGGACGAACAGATGCTGGTGCCCCTGCGCAGCCACTTGCGGCAAGTGTGTCACGGTCAGAACCTGCCCGCGTTCACCGAGACGGCGCAGCAATTGGCCGACGATTTCAGCCGTCGGGCCGCCAATACCCACGTCCACTTCGTCGAACACCAGTGTCGGTACCCGAGAGGTTTGCGCGGTGATTACCTGAATCGCCAGGCTGATCCGCGACAGTTCACCGCCGGAGGCGACTTTCGCCAGCGCCTTCAGGGGCTGACCCGGGTTGGCGCTGACCAGCAATTCAACTTGCTCCAGTCCGTTAGGCAGAAGCTCGTCGCTGCCATTGGCGCGCAACTCAATGGTGAAACGACCTCCGGGCATGCCCAGGCGCTGAATCTCCTGTTCGACCGCGCTGGCGAGGCTGCCGGCCGCCTGGTGGCGCAAATCGCTCAGCTCCCGAGCCTTTTCCTGATAGTGGCGTGCATAAGAGGCCAGTTCTTCGCCCAGGCGTTCGATGGATTCGTCATTGGCATTGAGTGTTTCGATCTCATCCAGCAACTTCTGCTGCATTTCCCCGACTTCCGTTGGTTGAATACGGTGTTTGCGCGCCAAGGTATAGATGGCGTCGAGGCGCTCTTCGAGATATTGCAGGCGCGCCGGATCGGCGTCGAAGTTGTCGAGGAAGCGGTTGAGTTCGCCGACAGCCTCTTCTACCTGGATCTGCGCGCTGGTCAGCAGGCTGCTGGCTTCACCCAGTGCGCCGACCGAGGTATTCACGCTCGAAAGACGATTGAGGCTGGCGGTCAGCGCGTTCAGGACATTGCCGGAATCGCTTTCGCTGCATTGCTCCACCACTTGCCGACAAATGCCAAGCAGGGTTTCGGCGTTGGTCAGATTTTTGTGTTCCTGCTCCAGTTGCTCCAGTTCGTTATCACCGAGACCGAGGTTTTCGAGTTCCTCGAGCTGGTAGCTCAGCAGTTGATGGCGGGCGCGTTGTTCGTCGCCGGAGTTGGAGAGACGCTCCAGTTCCTGGCGAGTCTGCCGCCAGCGCTGAGCCGCGAGCTGAACCTGTCGGGCAAGATCGGTGGCGCCGGCATATTCGTCGAGCAGGCGGCGATGGGTGTCGGTTTTCAGCAAGGACTGGTGTTCGTGCTGGCTGTGAATATCGATCAGCAGTTCGCCGAGGGACTTGAGGTCGCCAAGCGGGCAGGGCGTGCCGTTGATATAGCCACGTGAACGTCCTTCGGAGGTAATGACCCGACGCAGGATGCACGGGCCGTCGATGTCCAGATCGCGCTCGGCCAGCCAGGCGCTGGCTTCGGGGATATCGACCAGATCGAAGGTCGCGAGGATATCGGCCTTGTCGGCGCCGGGACGCACCACACCGCTGTCGGCGCGATCACCGAGAGTAAGGCCAAGCGCATCGAGCATGATCGACTTGCCGGCGCCGGTTTCACCCGTGATCACGCTCATCCCGCGATCAAGTTCGAGATCGAGATGTTCAACGATGGCGTAGTTATGTACGGACAGGTGCACCAGCATAAAGGCCGCTCCCAAGCTAAAGGTCTGGTTATTTATACAGTGTTTTGTTTCGCGCTGACAATGCCCTTTCTTAGCTCGATTTGCTTGAACCGACAATCTGCTTAGCGCATCGAGGAATGAGGATTCGACACTTTTTTGTAGGGTTAATGTTTGAAGGCCCTTGAAGCCTGATTTTGCGGCCCCATATATCGGGGCAGAAGCGCGAGTCAGGCTCGCGGACGAAATTGAAAGGAGAATTCTATGGCTGACGAACAGACAGTAGATACGCAAAACCCAGAAGCCAATCAGGCGCCCGAAGGTTCGGGTGATGACCTGGCGACCCGTGTGCAAGTGCTCGAAGAGCAATTGGCCGCCGCGCAGGATCAATCTCTGCGTGTAGCTGCCGATCTGCAGAACGTCCGTCGCCGTGCCGAACAGGACGTTGAAAAGGCGCACAAGTTTGCCCTGGAAAAATTCGCCAGCGACCTGTTGCCGATTGTCGACAGTCTGGAGCGCGGCCTTGAGCTGTCGAACCCGGACGACGAAAGCATTCGTCCGATGCGCGAAGGCATCGAGCTGACCCTGAAGATGTTCCACGACACCCTCAAGCGTTATCAGCTTGAAGCGATCGATCCGCATGGCGAACCGTTCAACGCCGTTCACCATCAGGCGATGGCCATGCAGGAAAGCGCTGACGTCGAGCCGAACAGTGTTCTGAAGGTTTTCCAGAAGGGTTACCAGCTCAATGGTCGCTTGCTGCGTCCGGCAATGGTCGTGGTCAGCAAGGCACCTGCGCCGGTTTCGCCTTCGATTGACGAGCAGGCTTGAAATCCGCCGCAAGGCCCCCATTTATAAGTCAAGCGTTTAAGTATTACCGCAGTTAGCCACCACTGCTGCGGCAACAAAATCCAAAGTTTCGGGAGAGTTAACATGGGCAAAATTATCGGTATCGACCTGGGGACCACCAACTCCTGCGTCTCCGTGCTGGAAAACGGCAAAGCAAAAGTTATCGAAAACGCTGAAGGCGCGCGTACCACGCCGTCGATCATCGCTTACGCCAACGATGGCGAAATTCTGGTAGGTCAGTCGGCCAAGCGTCAGGCTGTGACCAATCCGCACAACACTCTGTACGCGGTAAAGCGTCTGATCGGTCGTCGTTTCGACGAAGAAGTTGTGCAGAAAGATATCCAGATGGTCCCTTACAAGATCGTCAAGGCCGAAAACAACGACGCTTGGGTTGAAGTGAACGGCCAGAAAATGGCCCCGCCACAGATCTCGGCTGAAATTCTGAAGAAAATGAAGAAGACCGCCGAAGACTACCTCGGCGAGCCAGTGACCGAAGCGGTGATCACCGTTCCGGCCTACTTCAACGACAGCCAGCGTCAGGCGACCAAAGACGCCGGCCGCATCGCGGGTCTGGACGTAAAACGTATCATCAACGAACCAACCGCAGCTGCTCTGGCTTACGGTATGGACAAGGCCAAGGGCGATCACACCGTGATCGTTTATGACCTGGGTGGCGGTACTTTCGACGTTTCCGTGATCGAGATCGCTGAAGTTGATGGCGAGCACCAGTTCGAAGTACTGGCCACCAACGGTGACACGTTCCTCGGCGGTGAAGACTTCGACATTCGTCTGATCGACTACCTCGTTGACGAATTCAAGAAAGAAAGCGGCATGAACCTCAAAGGTGATCCGCTGGCCATGCAGCGCCTGAAAGAGGCTGCCGAGAAAGCCAAGATCGAGCTGTCTTCCGCTCAGTCGACCGACGTCAACCTGCCGTACATCACTGCAGACGCCACCGGTCCTAAGCACCTGAACGTGAAAATCTCGCGTGCCAAGCTCGAAGCACTGGTTGAAGACCTGGTTCAGCGCACCATCGAACCTTGCCGCATCGCCATGAAAGACGCGGGTCTGGACGTTGGCGCGATCAACGACGTGATCCTGGTTGGCGGTCAGACCCGTATGCCGCTGGTACAGAAGCTGGTTACCGATTTCTTCGGTAAAGAAGCTCGTAAAGACGTGAACCCGGACGAAGCGGTGGCCATGGGTGCCGCGATTCAGGGCGCTGTTCTGGCCGGTGACGTGAAGGACGTTTTGCTGCTCGACGTCAGCCCGCTGACCCTGGGTATCGAAACCATGGGTGGCGTGATGACCGCGCTGATCGAGAAAAACACCACGATTCCTACCAAGAAATCGCAAGTGTTCTCGACTGCCGACGACAACCAGGGTGCTGTGACCATTCACGTTCTGCAGGGCGAGCGTAAGCAAGCCGCTCAGAACAAGTCCCTGGGCAAGTTCGACCTGGCTGACATTCCACCTGCTCCACGTGGCGTGCCGCAGATCGAAGTGACCTTCGACATCGACGCTAACGGCATCCTGCACGTTGGTGCGAAAGACAAGGCGACCGGCAAGACTCAGTCGATCGTGATCAAGGCCAACTCCGGTCTGTCCGACGAAGAAATCGAGCGCATGGTGCGTGATGCCGAGGCAAATGCCGAGGAAGACCGCAAGTTCGAAGAGCTGGCCGCTGCCCGCAACCAGGGCGACGCACTGGTTCACTCGACTCGCAAAATGATCGCTGACGCGGGCGACAAGGTCACCGCCGAAGAGAAAGCTGCGATTGAAGCTGCTGTGGTTGCTCTGGAAGCCGCTGTAAAAGGCGACGACAAGGCTGCCATCGAAGCCAAAGTTGAAGAGCTGTCGAAAGTCTCGGCGCCGGTTGCCCAGAAGATGTACGCCGAACAGGCTCAGCCTGCTGAAGGCGCGGCACCGCACGACGAGAAAGCTGAAAAGGCTGACGATGTTGTCGAGGCCGAGTTCGAAGAAGTCAAAGACCACAAGTAAGTTGTTGGTCGGCCGGTTGACTGCCTTTAGGCGGTGGCTGGTAGGATGTCGCCGCGCGGGAGCTAGCTCCCGCGTTGGCGTATCTGGAATACGCGAATTTTTACAGCGTGCGACAACGTTCGGATGCTGGCGGTATGGCTGAAGATGCTCCTGCTTTTCATGCCGAAAGTACCGCAAGAAACAAAGACCAGGATCGTTGAATTGACGTGAGTTGGGTCCGGGCCTGTATTGGGGCTCAACGAGTTTGGCCATCCTCAGGAGGGGTTTGCCGAACGTCCTCAAGAGTGCAGAAGACTTATGGCAAAGCGTGACTTTTACGAAGTGTTGGGTGTTGAGCGTGGCGCAAGCGATGCAGACCTGAAGAAGGCCTATCGTCGTTTGGCGATGAAGCATCACCCGGACCGTAATCCCGGTGACAAAGCATCGGAAGACATGTTCAAAGAGGCCAACGAGGCCTATGAAGTCCTGTCCGATTCCAGCAAGCGCGCAGCTTACGACCAATACGGTCATGCTGGCGTCGACCCAAGCATGGGGGGCGGCGGTGCCGGTTTCGGCGGTCAGAACTTCTCTGACATCTTTGGTGATGTTTTCAGTGATTTCTTCGGTGGTGGTCGCGGCGGTTCCCGTGGCGGCGCTCAGCGCGGCAGCGACTTGCGCTACACCCTGGAGCTGAACCTGGAAGAGGCAGTGCGTGGCACGACGGTGAATATCCGCGTTCCGACGCTGGTCAACTGCAAGCCTTGCGACGGGTCCGGTGCCAAGAAAGGATCGTCACCTTCGACGTGCCCGACTTGCGGTGGCATCGGTCAGGTGCGCATGCAGCAGGGCTTCTTCTCGGTGCAGCAGACCTGCCCGCGCTGCCATGGCCAGGGCAAGATCATTTCCGATCCGTGCGATTCCTGCCACGGCGACGGTCGTGTCGAAGAGTACAAGACCCTGTCGGTCAAAGTGCCGGCAGGCGTGGATACCGGTGATCGTATTCGTCTGTCCGGCGAGGGCGAGGCGGGTACGCAAGGTGGTCCGACCGGCGATCTGTACGTGGTCATCAATGTCCGCGAACACGACATCTTCCAGCGTGACGGCAAGCATCTGTTCTGCGAAGTGCCGATCAGCTTCGTCGACGCAGCCTTGGGCGGCGAGTTGGAAATTCCGACCCTCGACGGTCGCGTCAAACTGAAAATCCCTGAAGGCACCCAGACCGGCAAGCAGTTCCGCGTGCGTGGCAAAGGGGTTGCGCCGGTGCGTGGCGGTGGTGCGGGCGACCTGATGTGCCGCGTCGCAGTCGAGACGCCGGTCAATCTGAATCGTCGTCAGCGCGAACTGCTGGAAGAGTTCCGCAGCTCGCTGGCAGACGACAACAGCCATTCGCCGAAAACCACCGGTTGGTTCGACGGTGTGAAGCGCTTCTTCGGCGATCTGTAAGGAGTCGGCATGCGACGTATAGCTGTGATGGGCGCTGCTGGGCGCATGGGCAAGATTCTGGTCGAGGCCGTGCAGCAGCGCGCGCCGCTGACCGGTTTGACCGCTGCTGTGGTTCGTCCCGGCAGCACGCTGATCGGCGTCGATGCCGGTGAACTGGCATCGCTGGGGCGTATCGGCGTGCCTCTGTCCGGGCATATTGAGGCGGTAGCTGAAGAGTTCGATGTGTTGATCGACTTCACCCTGCCGGAAGTGATGCTGAAAAACCTCGCTTTCTGCCGCAAGGCTGGCAAGGCCATGGTCATCGGCACCACGGGCCTGGACGCAGCGCAGAAGCAGTTGCTGGTCGAGGCGGGCAAGGACATTCCAATCGTGTTCGCGGCCAACTTCAGCGTCGGCGTCAATCTGTCGCTGAAGTTGCTCGATATGGCGGCCCGCGTATTGGGTGATGATGCGGACATCGAAATCATCGAAGCCCATCACCGTCACAAGATCGATGCGCCGTCGGGTACGGCGCTGCGCATGGGTGAAGTTATCGCCAGTGCGTTGGATCGTGATCTGCAGCAGGTTGCGGTCTACGGTCGCGAAGGTCACACCGGCGCTCGCGAGCGTGAAACCATCGGTTTTGCCACCGTGCGCGGTGGTGATGTGGTGGGTGATCACACCGTGCTGTTCGCCTGCGAAGGTGAGCGGCTGGAGATCACGCACAAAGCGTCGAGCCGCATGACGTTCGCCAAGGGCGCGGTGCGTGCTGCGCTGTGGCTGGATGGTCGTGAGCCGGGTCTGTACGACATGCAGGATGTGCTCGACTTGCGTTGAGTCATCGTTTGAATCCAGCGCGAACGCCCTGTTTGCGCTGGTTTTTCTCTGCTGAGCGACTTCCTGTCGCATTCTCCAGCCTTTTAGGCTCTTTAGCGGTGGACCAAAAAAGCCTTTTTCTGTAAGCTACAGCTTTAGTGTGTCCACTAAAAGCGCGCAGAATAATTCAGTGAAGAAGCGGGGTGACGTGTCCATACGTCACTCCGCTTTTTTACAACCTGCGATCGCCCTTTCATGCGTTATTTACGGGAGGTCTTCTTGACTAAGCCAGCCATACTTGCCCTTGCTGATGGCAGCATTTTTCGCGGCGAAGCCATTGGTGCCGACGGTCAAACCGTTGGTGAGGTGGTGTTCAACACCGCAATGACCGGCTATCAGGAAATCCTTACCGATCCTTCCTACGCCCAACAGATCGTTACCCTGACTTACCCGCACATCGGCAACACCGGCACCACGCCGGAAGATGCCGAGTCCGACCGCGTATGGTCCGCTGGCCTGGTCATCCGTGATCTGCCGCTGGTAGCGAGCAACTGGCGTAACACGATGTCCCTGTCCGACTACCTGAAAGCCAACAACGTTGTGGCAATCGCCGGTATCGACACCCGTCGCCTGACCCGCATCCTGCGTGAAAAGGGCGCACAGAACGGCTGCATCATGGCCGGCGACAACATCTCCGAAGAAGCGGCCATCGCCGCGGCGCAAGGCTTCCCGGGCCTGAAAGGCATGGACCTGGCGAAAGTCGTCAGCACCAAGACCCAATACGAATGGCGCTCGACTGTCTGGGATCTGAAGACCGACAGCCACGCGACCATCGATGCTTCCGAGCTGCCTTTCCACGTGGTTGCCTACGACTACGGCGTCAAGGTCAACATCCTGCGCATGCTGGTCGAGCGCGGCTGCCGCGTTACTGTGGTGCCTGCCCAGACGCCAGCTGCCGATGTGCTGGCACTGAAGCCGGACGGCGTGTTCCTGTCCAACGGCCCTGGTGATCCGGAGCCATGCGACTACGCGATCAAGGCAATCAAGGAAGTGCTGGAAACCGAAATTCCGGTGTTCGGCATCTGCCTTGGTCACCAGTTGCTGGCACTGGCATCCGGCGCCAAGACCCTGAAAATGGGCCATGGCCACCACGGTGCCAACCACCCGGTGCAGGATCTGGACACTGGCGTTGTGATGATCACCAGCCAGAACCACGGTTTTGCGGTGGACGAAGAAACCCTGCCAGCCAACGTTCGTGCGATCCACAAATCGCTGTTCGACGGCACCCTGCAAGGCATCGAGCGTACCGACAAGAGCGCGTTCAGCTTCCAGGGTCACCCTGAAGCGAGCCCGGGGCCGAACGACGTTGCGCCACTGTTCGACCGCTTCATCAACGAGATGGCCAAGCGACGCTAAGCGTTCGCCTTGAGACTGTAGAGAGAAGCCCTCGAGGGAGGCCCCGGCAACCGGCGGCCCCTTCGAGACTTCAGAAATCGATCAAGACGGCTTGCCGACTGACCTGCGGATTTGAGTGACAAACCCATGCCAAAACGTACAGACATTAAAAGCATCCTGATTCTCGGCGCTGGCCCGATCGTTATCGGCCAGGCCTGCGAATTCGACTACTCCGGCGCCCAGGCCTGTAAAGCCCTGCGCGAAGAGGGCTACCGCGTCATCCTGGTGAACTCCAACCCGGCCACCATCATGACCGACCCGGACATGGCCGACGCCACCTACATCGAGCCGATCAAATGGCAGACCGTTGCCAAGATCATCGAAAAAGAGCGTCCGGACGCGGTGCTGCCAACCATGGGCGGCCAGACCGCCCTGAACTGTGCATTGGATCTGGAGCGCGAAGGCGTTCTGGAGAAGTTCGGCGTAGAAATGATCGGCGCCAACGCCGACACCATCGACAAGGCTGAAGACCGTTCGCGTTTCGACAAGGCGATGAAGTCCATCGGCCTGGCGTGCCCGCGCTCCGGTATCGCCCATAGCATGGAAGAAGCCAACGCGGTTCTCGAAACCCTGGGTTTCCCGTGCATCATCCGTCCGTCCTTCACCATGGGCGGCACCGGTGGCGGTATCGCCTACAACCGTGAAGAGTTCGAAGAAATCTGCGCCCGTGGTCTGGACCTGTCGCCGACCAAAGAGCTGCTGATCGACGAATCGCTGATCGGCTGGAAAGAATATGAAATGGAAGTTGTCCGCGACAAGAAGGACAACTGCATCATCGTTTGCTCGATTGAAAACTTTGATCCGATGGGCGTGCATACCGGTGACTCGATCACCGTGGCTCCAGCACAGACCCTGACCGACAAGGAATATCAGATCCTGCGTAACGCCTCGCTGGCGGTATTGCGCGAGATCGGCGTCGAGACCGGCGGTTCCAACGTTCAATTCGGTATCTGCCCGAACACTGGCCGCATGGTCGTGATCGAAATGAACCCGCGTGTATCGCGTTCCTCGGCTCTGGCTTCGAAAGCCACCGGTTTCCCGATTGCTAAAGTCGCGGCCAAACTGGCTGTGGGCTACACCCTAGACGAACTGTCGAACGACATCACCGGCGGCAAGACCCCGGCGTCCTTCGAGCCATCCATCGACTACGTCGTCACCAAGCTGCCACGTTTTGCCTTCGAGAAATTCGCCAAGGCAGATGCGCGACTGACCACTCAAATGAAGTCGGTCGGTGAAGTCATGGCCATCGGCCGTACTTTCCAGGAATCCCTGCAGAAAGCCCTGCGCGGTCTGGAAGTGGGCGTATGCGGTCTGGACGAGAAGCTCGACCTGAGCAACCCGGAAAGCATGAGCGTGCTCAAGCGCGAACTGACCGTGCCGGGCGCCGAGCGTATCTGGTACGTCGCGGACGCTTTCCGCGCCGGCATGACGGTCGAAGAAATCTTCGGCATGAACATGATCGATCCATGGTTCCTGGTGCAGATCGAAGATCTGATCAAGGACGAAGAGAAGGTCAAGACCCTCGGTCTGTCCGCTATCGACCGCGACCTGATGTTCAAGCTCAAGCGCAAAGGTTTCTCCGACCAGCGTCTGGCCAAGCTGTTGGGCGTGACCGAGAAGAATCTGCGCACGCACCGTCAAAAGCTCGAAGTATTCCCGGTCTACAAGCGCGTTGACACCTGCGCCGCTGAGTTCGCCACCGACACCGCCTACCTCTACTCGACCTACGAGGAAGAGTGCGAAGCTGCGCCGTCCGGTCGCGACAAGATCATGATTCTGGGCGGCGGTCCGAACCGTATTGGCCAAGGCATCGAGTTCGACTACTGCTGCGTTCACGCGGCCCTCGCACTGCGCGAAGACGGCTACGAAACCATCATGGTCAACTGCAACCCGGAAACTGTTTCGACTGACTACGACACGTCCGACCGTCTGTACTTCGAGCCTGTAACCCTGGAAGACGTACTGGAAATCTGCCGCGTCGAGAAGCCGAAAGGCGTGATCGTCCAGTACGGCGGCCAGACTCCACTGAAACTGGCTCGCGCTCTGGAAGCGGCTGGCGTGCCGATCATCGGCACCAGCCCTGACGCCATCGACCGTGCCGAAGACCGTGAGCGCTTCCAGCAAATGGTTGAGCGCCTGAACTTGCGTCAGCCGCCAAACGCCACCGTGCGCAGCGAAGACGAAGCTGTTCGCGCTGCAGCCAAAATCGGTTATCCGCTGGTGGTGCGCCCGTCCTACGTACTGGGCGGCCGTGCAATGGAAATCGTATACAAGGAAGACGAACTCAAGCGTTACCTGCGTGATGCGGTGCAAGTGTCGAACGACAGCCCGGTGCTGCTCGACCACTTCCTCAACTGCGCCATCGAAATGGACGTGGATGCGGTTTGCGACGGCAAAGACGTAGTGATCGGCGCGATCATGCAGCACATCGAACAGGCGGGCGTTCACTCCGGTGACTCCGCGTGCTCGCTGCCGCCTTACTCGCTGCCGGCGCACATCCAGGACGAAATGCGCGAACAGGTCAAGAAAATGGCCCTGGAGCTGGGCGTTGTCGGCCTGATGAACGTGCAGTTGGCTTTGCAAGGCGAAGATATCTACGTCATCGAAGTCAACCCGCGCGCCTCGCGTACCGTACCGTTCGTATCGAAGTGCATCGGTGTCTCCCTGGCCATGATCGCTGCCCGCGTGATGGCCGGTAAGACCCTGAAAGAAATCGGCTTCACCAAGGAAATCATCCCGAACTTCTACAGCGTGAAAGAGGCGGTGTTCCCGTTCGCCAAATTCCCTGGCGTTGACCCGATCCTCGGCCCAGAGATGAAGTCCACCGGTGAAGTGATGGGCGTCGGCGACACCTTCGGTGAAGCATTCGCCAAGGCCCAGATGGGTGCCAGCGAAGTGCTGCCGACTGGCGGTACCGCGTTCATCAGCGTGCGTGATGACGACAAGCCACTGGTTGCAGGCGTGGCCCGTGATCTGATCAACTTGGGCTTCGAAGTGGTTGCCACCGCTGGCACTGCCAAGCTGATCGAAGCCGCTGGCCTGAAAGTGCGCCGTGTGAACAAGGTGACCGAGGGTCGCCCGCACGTGGTCGACATGATCAAGAATGACGAAGTCACGTTGATCATCAACACCACTGAAGGTCGTCAGTCGATCGCTGATTCGTACTCCATTCGTCGCAATGCCTTGCAGCACAAGATTTACTGCACCACCACCATTGCTGCTGGCGAAGCTATCTGTGAAGCGCTGAAGTTCGGTCCGGAAAAGACCGTGCGCCGCTTGCAGGATCTACACGCAGGATTGAAGGCATGATCAAATATCCAATGACCGTCCAGGGCGCCAAAGCCCTGGAAGAAGAACACGCTCACCTGACCAAGGTCGTCCGTCCCAAGCTCAGCCAGGACATTGGTACGGCCCGCGAGTTGGGTGACTTGAAAGAAAACGCTGAATACCATGCCGCGCGCGAACAGCAGGGCATGGTCGAAGCGCGGATTCGTGACATCGAAGGCCGGATTCAGAATCAGGTCATCATTGATGTCACTACGATTCCGCACACCGGCAAAGTAATCTTCGGTACCACTGTTGAAATCGCCAACGTCGAGACTGACGAAAGCGTCACTTACCACATCGTGGGTGAGGATGAGGCTGACTTCAAACTCGGCAAGATTTCGGTTGGCTCCCCTTTGGCCCGTGCCTTGATCGGCAAGGAAGAGGGCGATGTGGTCGCCGTGAAAACGCCAGGCGGCGTTATCGAGTACGAGATTGTCGAAGTCCGTCACATCTGAAAAGGGGCGCCCGCTGCATGCGGGCGCCATGCTTTGGCAGCTGACCCAGATGCTTTGGGTTGGCGGTCTATGGCTGATTCATCTCGGTTTGCAGCCGGCGCTGGGAAAGATTGGCCTGGCTCCGCTGCTGATCGATGAGGTCGCCAGTGCATTTGAAGTGCTGGTGGTTGGTTTTTCCGCCGCATGCGTGATTTTTCAGGCTTTGGTGCTGGTACAGGCCGAGGGCCTTGCCAGTCTATGGCGGGACTTTCGCGGGCAGGTGCTGTTGATGGCGTTGTATGCGTGTGCGATGTTTGTCGCAGTGCGTGTCGGCTGGCCGGAGGCGCAGCGTTGGCAGGTGTTCAGCTTTCTGATTCTGGGCTTTTCCGGGTTGGTGCTGGTGTTGCAACCGGTGCCGGGATGGAGTGTCAGGGTGCGCGAGGCACACCCTTGACCTCTGTCATCATTTGAAACGATGAACGTTCGACAGCTGCTTGTTGACGCTGAAGTTCTTGCGATAGACCAGTGCCATCTTGCCGATGACCTGAACCAGATCCGCTTTGCCGACTTTGCACAGTTCGGCAATGTGCGCCAGGCGCGATTCGCGATCAAGAATGTTGAGCTTGATTTTGATCAGCTCGTGATCCGCCAAAGCGCGTTCAAGTTCGGCTAAAACACCTTCAGTCAAACCGTTGTCAGCCACCGTCAGAACTGGTTTCAGGTGGTGGCCAATGGATTTGTACTGTTTCTTCTGCTCTGGAGTGAGCGGCATAATCTGACCCTTTCGTCTGGATTCTGTAAAATGGCGGCCATTTTACCCGAGGGTTCGTGGATCCGCCCAATTAATCACGACCCTAATCATCGAGGTGCCCAATGGCGCGTTCCAAGACAAGCCTTGGTTGGCTGAAAAGACATGTCAACGATCCCTATGTGAAGCAAGCGCAGAAGGATGGCTACCGCTCGCGTGCGAGTTACAAGCTTCTGGAAGTCCAGGAGAAATACAAGCTGATCCGTCCGGGCATGAGCGTCGTCGACCTGGGCGCAGCGCCCGGCGGCTGGTCGCAGGTCACCAGTCGGCTGATCGGTGGTCAGGGGCGTCTGATCGCCTCGGATATCCTGGAAATGGACAGTATCCCGGACGTGACTTTCATTCAGGGTGACTTCACCGAGGATGCAGTGCTGGCGCAGATCCTGGAAGCCGTGGGTAATTCGCAGGTGGACCTTGTGATTTCCGATATGGCCCCCAATATGAGTGGTACGCCTGAAGTGGATATGCCCAAAGCCATGTTCCTTTGCGAACTGGCGCTTGATCTGGCGGAGCGGATACTCAAACCAGGTGGTAATTTTGTGATCAAGATTTTTCAGGGCGAAGGCTTTGATGTGTACCTGAAGGATGCTCGAAAGAAGTTCGACAAGATCCAGATGATCAAGCCGGACTCCTCTCGTGGCAGCTCCCGCGAGCAATACATGCTGGCTTGGGGCTATCGCGGTCGTAGTGAGTAAAACGAGTTTTTTGTGCGGGGTGATAGGTTTTTAGTATTTCGCCCCGGGCGCATTAGCGAATATTGTGTAGAAAGTGTTTCACAAAGGGTTACAGACGGCGCCTGCCAGAGTTGTAGGTTATGTAGTAAGTTAGGCCGGTGAATATCATGCGAAGCGCGCGCCAGTAGCGGAGCTTGCTTCAGAGGGTAGTTAATTGAACGATATGGCAAAGAATCTGATCCTGTGGTTGATCATTGCGGCTGTCCTGGTGACGGTGATGAACAACTTCTCCAGCCCTAACGAGCCGCAGACCCTCAACTATTCCGACTTCATCCAGCAGGTCAAGGATGGCAAGGTCGAGCGCGTAGCCGTTGATGGTTATGTGATTACCGGCAAGCGCAACGATGGCGACAGCTTCAAGACCATCCGTCCGGCAATCCAGGACAATGGTCTGATCGGCGATCTGGTCGACAACCACGTTGTGGTTGAAGGCAAGCAGCCTGAGCAGCAAAGCATCTGGACCCAGTTGCTGGTAGCCAGCTTTCCGATCCTGGTGATCATCGCGGTGTTCATGTTCTTCATGCGCCAGATGCAGGGCGGTGCTGGCGGCAAAGGCGGGCCGATGAGCTTTGGCAAGAGCAAGGCACGGCTGCTCTCCGAAGATCAGGTGAAAACCACTCTGGCTGACGTTGCCGGTTGCGACGAAGCTAAAGAAGAGGTCGGTGAACTGGTCGAGTTCCTGCGTGATCCGGGCAAGTTCCAGCGTCTGGGTGGCCGCATTCCTCGCGGCGTGCTGATGGTTGGTCCTCCGGGTACCGGTAAGACCTTGCTGGCCAAGGCGATTGCTGGTGAAGCCAAGGTGCCGTTCTTCACCATCTCCGGTTCTGACTTCGTCGAGATGTTCGTCGGTGTCGGTGCCAGTCGTGTTCGTGACATGTTTGAGCAGGCCAAGAAACACGCGCCATGCATCATCTTCATCGACGAAATTGACGCCGTCGGTCGCCACCGTGGCGCCGGCATGGGCGGCGGTCACGACGAGCGCGAACAGACTCTCAACCAGTTGCTGGTAGAGATGGACGGCTTCGAGATGAACGACGGCATCATCGTGATTGCTGCGACGAACCGTCCTGATGTACTTGACCCCGCGCTGCTGCGTCCGGGCCGTTTTGACCGTCAGGTTGTCGTTGGTCTGCCGGACATCCGTGGTCGTGAGCAGATTCTCAAGGTTCACATGCGCAAGGTACCAATGGGCGACGACGTTGCTCCGGCTGTTATCGCGCGCGGTACCCCTGGCTTCTCCGGTGCCGACCTCGCCAACCTGGTCAACGAAGCCTCGCTGTTCGCTGCGCGTAGCGGCAAGCGCATCGTTGAAATGAAAGAGTTCGAGCTGGCCAAAGACAAGATCATGATGGGCGCTGAGCGCAAATCGATGGTCATGTCCGAGAAAGAAAAGCAGAACACCGCTTATCACGAAGCTGGTCACGCCATCGTGGGCCGCGTGGTGCCTGAGCATGATCCGGTCTACAAAGTGTCGATCATCCCGCGCGGTCGTGCGCTGGGTGTGACCATGTTCCTGCCGGAAGAAGATCGCTACAGCCTGTCCAAGCGCGCCCTGATCAGTCAGATCTGCTCGCTTTACGGTGGCCGTATCGCTGAAGAAATGACCTTGGGCTTCGATGGAGTGACCACCGGGGCTTCCAACGACATCATGCGTGCCAGTCAGATTGCGCGGAACATGGTGACCAAGTGGGGGCTGTCGGAAAAACTCGGGCCGCTGATGTATGCCGAAGAAGAGGGTGAAGTGTTCCTCGGTCGTGGCGGTGGTGGTCAGGCTGCCAGCTTCTCGGGTGAAACAGCCAAGCTGATTGACTCCGAAGTGCGCAGCATCATCGACCAGTGCTACGGCACCGCCAAGCAGATCCTCACGGACAACCGTGACAAGCTTGATGCCATGGCCGATGCACTGATGAAGTACGAAACCATTGATGCTGAGCAGATTGACGACATCATGGCAGGCCGCACGCCTCGCGAGCCTCGCGATTGGTCGGGTGGCACTGGTACGCCTCCGCCGCCAGTTGTTCGTGATGAGCGTCCGGAAACACCGATTGGCGGTCCGGCTGCTGACGTTTAAGGTTTGAAATGACTTCTGTACAGTCCCTGACCCGGTTGCCTTGCGGCAACCGGGTTCTTGATTTGGCCCGGACGCATGTCATGGGCATTCTCAATGTCACTCCCGATTCCTTCTCCGATGGCGGCCGATACAGCCAGCTCGATGCGGCGTTGCGTCATGCTGAAGCGATGGTCGCGGCTGGCGCGACGCTGATAGATGTCGGTGGTGAGTCGACGCGCCCTGGCGCGCGTGCGGTTTCTCCGCTGGAGGAGCTTGAGCGTGTGGCGCCTATCGTGGAGCTGATCAATCGCGAACTTGATGTGATCATCTCGGTCGATACCTCGACTCCCGCGGTCATGCGCGAAACTGCGCGACTGGGCGCGGGGCTGATCAATGATGTGCGCGCGCTGCGGCGTGATGGTGCACTGGATGCGGCGGCCGCTACGGGATTGCCTGTCTGCCTCATGCATATGCTCGGCGAACCGGGCGATATGCAGAATGATCCGCGATATCAGGATGTCACCCGCGAAGTGGCGGAATTTCTGGTGGAGCGCATGGCGCAGTGTGCGTCGGCCGGTATTCCGGCAGAGCGAATCATTCTTGATCCCGGCTTTGGTTTCGCAAAAACCCTTCAGCACAATCTAAGCTTGTTCAAGCATATGGAGGCCTTGCATGCGCTGGGTCGCCCGCTATTGGTGGGTGTTTCGCGCAAAAGCATGATCGGCAATGCCTTGAATCGTCCGGTCGGTGAGCGATTGTTTGGCGGTTTAGCGCTCGCTGCGCTGGCATCCACGAAGGGCGCGCGTATATTGCGCGTCCATGATGTGGCGGAAACGGTTGATGTTGTGCGCATGATCGCGGCCGTTGAATCAGCCGAATAAGAATGATGGAGCACTTATGAGCAAAAAATATTTTGGCACTGACGGCATTCGCGGTCGTGTGGGCGTATACCCGATTACTCCTGACTTCATGCTCAAGCTCGGCTGGGCTGCGGGCATGGCATTTCGCAAAATGGGTGCCTGCAAGGTTCTGGTCGGCAAGGACACGCGCATTTCAGGGTACATGTTCGAATCCGCTCTTGAGGCTGGTCTGACGTCGGCGGGTGCCGATGTGATGTTGCTGGGGCCGATGCCGACTCCGGCAATCGCCTATCTGTCACGTACCTTCCAGGCCGAGGCGGGTATCGTGATCAGTGCCTCGCACAACCCGCATGATGACAACGGCATCAAGTTTTTTTCGGGCAAGGGCACCAAGCTGCCAGACGAATTGGAGCTGATGATCGAAGAGCTGCTCGATGCGCCGATGACGGTGGTCGAGTCGAGCAAGATCGGCAAAGTGTCGCGGATCAATGATGCCTCCGGTCGTTACATCGAGTTCTGCAAGAGCAGCGTGCCGACCGGTACCAATTTCTCTGGCCTGAAAATCGTCATCGACTGCGCTCACGGCGCCACTTACAAGGTAGCGCCAAGTGTGTTTCGCGAGTTGGGCGCTGAAGTGGTCGTGCTGTCGGCTCAGCCTAATGGCCTGAACATCAATGACAATTGCGGCTCGACCCATATGGGGCAGTTGCAGGCTGCGGTGCTGGCCGAGCACGCCGATCTGGGTATCGCCTTCGATGGTGACGGTGATCGGGTGCTGATGGTCGACCACACCGGTGCCATCGTTGATGGTGATGAACTGCTGTTCATCATTGCGCGCGATCTGCATGAGCGCGGCAAATTACACGGCGGGGTGGTTGGCACTCTAATGAGCAATCTGGGTCTCGAGCTGGCACTGGCGGAGCTGTCGATCCCGTTTATTCGGGCGAACGTCGGTGACCGTTATGTGATTGCCGAGTTGCTGGAGCGCAACTGGCTGGTGGGTGGTGAGAATTCGGGGCATATCGTTTGCTTCAACCACACTACGACCGGTGATGCCATCATCGCCGCATTGCAGGTACTGATGGCGCTCAAGACGCGTAATGAAGGATTGGCGCAAACGCGTCAGGCGTTGCGTAAGTGTCCGCAGGTGCTGATCAACGTGCGTTTTGGTGGTGGCGAAAGCCCGCTGGAACATCCTGCCGTCAAGGAAGCCAGTGCGCGTGTTACTCAGGCAATGGCGGGGCGCGGTCGTGTGCTTCTGCGCAAGTCCGGCACAGAGCCTCTGGTGCGCGTAATGGTCGAAGGCGAGGACGAAACCCAGGTTCGCAACTATGCCGATGAGCTGGCAAAACTGGTTACTGAAGTTTCTGCCTGATACGGCTTGCAAGCCATGATTGTGTTGGGTAACATCTGCGCCCACTTTGACCGACGAGGTACAGCATGCGTCGCCCTATGGTAGCTGGTAACTGGAAGATGCACGGTACCCGCGCCAGCGTCGCTGAGCTGATCAACGGCCTACGTCATCTGGCCTTGCCAAGCGGTGTTGATGTCGCGGTATTCCCGCCTTGCTTGTATATCAATCAGGTGATTGATGGCTTGAAAGGTAAAACGATTTCGGTCGGTGCGCAGAATTCTGCGGTGGAATCCATGCAAGGTGCGTTGACCGGTGAGATTGCACCGAGTCAGTTGGTGGATGCAGGTTGTTCCCTTGTGCTTGTCGGGCACTCCGAACGCCGCCAGATAATGGGGGAGCGAGACGGGGTGCTGAATCGCAAGTTCGCAGCGGCACAGGCATGTGGCTTGATTCCGGTGTTGTGTATAGGGGAAACCCTCGAGCAGCGCGAAGCCGGGAAAACTCTTGAGGTTGTCGGGCGTCAGCTGGGCAGCATCATCGAGGAGCTGGGTGTTGGCGCCTTTGCAAAGGCAGTCATTGCTTACGAGCCGGTCTGGGCTATTGGTACCGGACTGACTGCAACGCCGCAGCAAGCTCAGGATGTGCATAAAGCCATTCGCGAGCAGCTGGCGGCAGAGAATTCTGAAGTCGCACGAGGTGTGCGGCTTCTATACGGCGGCAGCGTGAAGGCGGCCAATGCGGTCGAACTGTTCGGCATGCCGGATATCGATGGGGGGCTCATTGGTGGAGCTTCCCTGAATGCAGATGAGTTCGGTGCGATCTGTCGCGCCGCGGGAAACTGAAAAAATGCTGGAAACAGTCGTAGTCGTTTTTCATCTGCTGGGTGCATTGGGCGTAGTTGCTCTGGTTTTGCTGCAGCAGGGTAAAGGTGCGGACGCTGGCGCGTCTTTCGGAGCAGGTGCTTCAAATACTGTGTTCGGAAGCCAAGGTTCCTCTACCTTTCTTAGTAAATTTACTGCTATACTTGCCGCCGGTTTCTTCATAACCAGCTTGGGGTTAGGATACTTTGCTAAAGAGAAAGCTCATCAGCTGACTCAAGCAGGTTTGCCAGATCCAGCAGTGTTGGAAGTACCTAAGCAGCAGCAACCGGCTTCTGATGATGTCCCGGTGCTTCAAGAGCAAAAGTCGGCTACTCCAGCGACTGATGTACCTCCAGCTCAAGAGCAGAAGTAAGAAGGGTTTCAAACGTAGTTTTGCCGAGGTGGTGGAATTGGTAGACACGCAACCTTGAGGTGGTTGTGCCCATAGGGTGTAGGGGTTCGAGTCCCCTTCTCGGTACCAATTAGTCAGGAAAGCCCGCTGTTGCGGGCTTTCTTGCAGGTGGAAGGTTACATTGACCCTGGTAGGGGTTCGGTCGTATACTTCCGCCCCAGCTTTGTCGCGGGGTGGAGCAGTCTGGTAGCTCGTCGGGCTCATAACCCGAAGGTCGTCGGTTCGAATCCGGCCCCCGCAACCAGTTCAAGGAGCCCCTTTTAAGGGGCTTTTTGTTAGCTGGACACTTCAATGCCGCTGTTCGACGGCATTTCAAGGATGGGCGTTATGCCCATTTTTTATTTTGCAAAGCATGCACATATCATGCACTAGGGGGTTCAGGTGTCGAGCAAGCTAGAAGAGTTGCAGGCCTTGCTGGCCCCGGTGGTCGTGGCCCTGGGCTATGAATGCTGGGGTATCGAGTTTTCGGCTCAGGGTCGTCACTCGATGTTGCGCGTTTATATCGATAAAGAGGGTGGCGTGCTGGTGGACGATTGCGCCATTGTCAGCCGTCAGATCAGCGGTGTGCTGGATGTTGAAGATCCAATTTCCGTTGAATACACCCTCGAAGTTTCCTCGCCTGGCATGGAGCGCCCGCTGTTCACTCTTGAGCAGTTTGCAAAGTTTGCCGGTGAACAAGTGAAGATCAAGCTGCGCTCGCCTTTTGAAGGGCGACGCAACTTTCAGGGCCTTCTGCGCGGTGTAGAAGAGCAGGATGTCGTGGTGCAGGTAGATGACCATGAGTTCCTGTTGCCGATCGATTTGATCGACAAGGCCAACATTATTCCCAGTTTTGACTGAGACGCGGATCCCGCGGATCCAATGGCTTGCGAAAGGCGAGGCGTACGATGAGCAAAGAAGTACTGCTGGTTGTTGAGTCGGTATCCAATGAAAAGGGCGTACCGGCAAGCGTAATTTTTGAAGCGCTGGAGCTGGCTCTGGCCACTGCTACCAAAAAGCGTTTTGAGGACGAAGTAGACCTGCGTGTGGAAATTAACCGCCACACCGGTTCTTACGAGACATTCCGTCGCTGGACGGTCGTCGAAGAGAATGATCTCGACGATCCGGCCATCGAAACCTGGCCAACCAAGGTTGCCGAGACGCATCCTGGCGCCAAGGTCGGCGACGTCGTCGAAGAAAAAATCGAATCCATCGAGTTCGGCCGCATTGCTGCGCAGACTGCCAAGCAGGTCATCGTGCAGAAAGTACGCGAAGCCGAGCGCGCTCAAGTGGTCGACGCCTATCGCGAGCGCCTGGGAGAAATCATCTCCGGCACCGTGAAGAAAGTCACCCGCGACAACGTGATCGTCGATCTGGGTAACAATGCTGAAGCGTTGCTGGCCCGTGAAGACATCATTTCTCGCGAAACCTTCCGTGTCGGCGTGCGTCTGCGTGCGCTGCTCAAGGAAATCCGCACCGAGAACCGCGGCCCGCAGCTGATCCTGTCGCGAACCGCGCCGGAAATGCTGATCGAGCTGTTCCGCATCGAAGTGCCGGAAATTGCCGAAGGCCTGATCGAAGTCATGGCTGCGTCCCGTGATCCGGGTTCGCGTGCCAAGATCGCGGTTCGCTCCAAGGACAAACGCATCGACCCGCAGGGCGCTTGCATCGGTATGCGCGGTTCGCGTGTCCAGGCAGTGTCGGGCGAGTTGGGTGGCGAGCGTGTAGATATCGTTCTGTGGGACGACAACCCGGCTCAGTTCGTGATCAATGCCATGTCCCCGGCCGAAGTTGCGGCAATTATTGTTGACGAAGATGCCCATGCAATGGACATCGCCGTTGGCGCAGACAATCTTGCTCAGGCCATCGGTCGCGGTGGTCAGAACGTGCGTCTGGCCAGCCAATTGACTGGCTGGACCCTGAACGTGATGACCGAATCGGACATCCAGGCTAAGCAACAAGCAGAAACCGGCGACATCCTGCGCAACTTCATCGACGAGCTGGAAGTAGACGAAGATCTGGCACAGGTGCTGGTAGATGAAGGCTTCACCAGCCTGGAAGAGATTGCCTACGTACCGTTGGAAGAAATGCTCAACATCGACGGCTTTGACGAAGATACCGTCAACGAGCTTCGCGCTCGTGCCAAGGATCGTTTGTTGACCAAAGCCATCGCTACTGAGGAAAAGCTGGCAGACGCCCATCCGGCCGAAGACCTGCTCTCGCTTGAGGGTATGGACAAGGATTTGGCGATGGAACTGGCGGTGCGCGGCGTAATTACCCGCGAAGACCTGGCCGAGCAGTCTATTGACGACCTGCTCGACATCGACGGCATTGACGATGATCGTGCCGGCAAGTTGATCATGGCCGCCCGAGCCCACTGGTTCGAGTAATTAGGCGCGGCCTGAGGAGAGAAGTGCATGACGCAAGTCACGGTGAAACAACTGGCCGATGAGGTCAAAACACCGGTAGAGCGCCTGTTGCAGCAGATGCGTGAGGCAGGTCTGCCGCACACCGCCGCCGAAGAAAATGTGACTGACAGTGAGAAGCAATCCCTGCTGACTCACTTGAAAAGCAGCCACAAGGCGAAAGTGGAAGAACCACGCAAGATCACGCTGCAGCGTAAAACCACCAGCACCCTGCGTGTGGCTGGAAGCAAAAGCATCAGCGTTGAAGTTCGCAAGAAGAAAGTATTCGTACAGCGCAGCCCGGAAGAAATCGAAGCCGAGCGCAAGCGTGAGATGGATGAGCGTCGCGCAGTAGAAAATGCTGCCCGTCAGAAGGCTGAAGAAGAAGCCAAGCAACGCGCCGAAGAAGAAGCGCGTCGCCAGCCTGCTGCTGCGCAAACTGCTACCAGCGACGCCGTTGCGCCGGCTGCAGCTGCCGAACCTGTGCGCGAAAGCGCGCCGGTGGTTGCCGCTGCTCCAGCTCCATCTGCAGACGTTCGCAACAAGCAGAACGAACAGCGCCGTCCGGACAAGCCACGTGCTGACGACAACAATCGTCGCGGTGGCGGTGATGGCGAGCGCAAAAACGCTCCGCATCGCGCATCGGTCAAAGAAAAAGCGCCGGCTCCACGTGTGGCGCCACGCACTACTGACGAAGAAAGCGATGGCTTCCGTCGTGGTGGTCGCGGCAAGGCCAAGCTGAAGAAGCGCAACGCCCACGGTTTCCAGAGCCCAACCGGCCCTGTCGTGCGTGATGTGCAGATCGGCGAGACCATCACTGTTGGCGATCTCGCCAATCAGATGTCGGTCAAGGCTGCTGAAATCATCAAGTTCATGTTCAAACTGGGTACTCCAGCGACCATCAACCAGGTGCTCGATCAGGAAACTGCTCAACTGGTAGCCGAAGAACTGGGCCACAAAGTGACCCTGGTCAGCGACACCGCCCTGGAAGACTCCCTGGCCGAGTCCCTGAAGTTTGAAGGCGAGACCTTCTCCCGTGCACCAGTCGTGACCGTAATGGGTCACGTTGACCACGGTAAGACCTCGCTGCTCGACTACATCCGTCGTGCCAAGGTAGCTGCTGGCGAAGCCGGTGGTATCACCCAGCACATCGGTGCGTACCACGTTGAAACCGAACGCGGCATGGTCACTTTCCTCGACACCCCGGGTCACGCTGCGTTTACCGCAATGCGTGCTCGTGGTGCCAAGGCGACCGACATCGTGATCCTGGTGGTTGCAGCGGACGACGGCGTGATGCCGCAGACGATTGAAGCCGTTCAGCACGCAGTCGCGGCTGGCGTTCCACTGGTTGTTGCAGTGAACAAGATCGACAAGCCGGGCGCCGATCTCGATCGCATCCGTAGCGAACTGTCGGTTCACGGCGTGACTTCCGAAGACTGGGGCGGTGATACGCCGTTCGTACCGGTGTCGGCGAAAGTCGGTACTGGCGTGGATGAGTTGCTCGAAGCCGTTCTGCTGCAAGCTGAAGTTCTCGAACTGAAAGCGACTCCATCGGCTCCTGGCCGTGGTGTCGTGGTTGAATCGCGTCTCGACAAAGGTCGTGGCCCGGTTGCAACCGTTCTGGTTCAAGACGGTACTCTGCGCCAGGGCGACATGGTTCTGGTCGGCTCGAACTATGGCCGCGTGCGTGCCATGCTCGACGAGAACGGCAAGCCAATCAAGGAAGCCGGTCCTTCCATCCCTGTCGAGATCCTCGGCCTGGACGGCACCCCGGACGCTGGCGACGAGATGAGCGTAGTGGCTGACGAGAAGAAAGCCCGTGAAGTGGCTCTGTTCCGTCAAGGCAAGTTCCGCGAAGTCAAACTGGCTCGCGCTCATGCCGGCAAGCTGGAAAACATCTTCGAAAACATGGGTCAGGCCGAGAAGAAGACGCTCAACATCGTCCTCAAGTCCGATGTCCGTGGTTCGCTGGAAGCTCTGCAAGGCGCTCTGAACGGCCTGGGCAACGACGAAGTGCAAGTGCGCGTCGTCGGTGGCGGTGTCGGTGGTATCACCGAATCCGACGCTAACCTGGCACTGGCTTCCAACGCTGTACTGTTCGGCTTCAACGTGCGTGCCGATGCTGGCGCTCGCAAGATCGTCGAGCAGGAAGGTCTGGATATGCGTTACTACAACGTGATCTACGACATCATCGAAGACGTCAAGAAAGCCCTGACCGGTATGCTCGGCAGCGACGTTCGCGAGAACATCCTGGGCGTGGCCGAAGTGCGTGACGTGTTCCGTTCGCCGAAGTTTGGCGCGATCGCCGGCTGCATGGTGATCGAAGGTGTTGTGCACCGTAACCGTCCGATCCGTGTACTGCGTGAAGACATCGTTATCTTCGAAGGCGAGCTGGAATCCCTGCGCCGCTTTAAAGATGACGCTTCCGAAGTGCGTGCCGGCATGGAATGCGGTATCGGCGTGAAGAGCTACAACGACGTCAAAGTCGGCGACAAGATCGAAGTCTTCGAGAAGGTTCAGGTTGCTCGCAGCCTCTAACTCGCGCACTTCAGGAGCCGTGATGGCCGGCCGCACTCTACAGTGTGGCGCATCACCCGGACTCTAAACGCAACGCCCGGTCTGGCTTTTGTCAGGCCGGGCGTTTGCCGCTTTCAGACCTTGCGGGTTTCACCGCTGGGCAGTAACAGGTAACAAATCATGGCAAAAGAATACAGCCGTACCCAACGTATCGGCGATCAGATGCAGCGCGAGCTGGCTCAACTGATCCGTCGCGAAGTCAAAGATCCGCGCGTCGGTCTGGTCACCATTACCGCTGTTGAAGTCAGCCGTGACGTGGGTCACGCAAAGATTTTCATCACCGTCATGGGTCAGGACAACGCTGAAGATATCGCGCAAAGTATCAAGGTGCTCAATGCCGCCGCAGGTTTCCTGCGCATGCAACTGGCCCGTGAAATGAAGCTGCGCAGCGTGCCTCAGTTGCATTTCCACTACGACGAATCCGTCGTGCGTGGCGCACACCTGTCGGCCCTGATCGAGCGTGCGGTTGCTGAAGACAATCAGCATCCGGTCGCTGCTGAACCTGAAGACACCAAGGAGTAACTCGGTGGCTCAGGTCAAACGTATCCGTCGTAACGTCAGCGGTATCATCCTGCTCGACAAGCCGCTGGGGTTCACCTCCAACGCCGCGCTGCAGAAGGTTCGCTGGCTGCTCAATGCCGAGAAAGCCGGGCACACCGGCAGTCTCGACCCGCTGGCCACCGGCGTGTTGCCGTTGTGTTTCGGCGAGGCGACCAAGTTTTCGCAATACCTGCTGGATTCCGACAAGGGTTATGAAACCCTGGCGCAGCTCGGCAAGACCACCACCACGGCAGACGCCGAGGGTGAAGTCTTGCAGGAGCGCCCGGTGACCGTTGGTCGCGCCGATGTCGAAGCGGTCCTGCCGAAATTTCGTGGGCAAATCAGTCAGATACCGCCGATGTACTCGGCGCTCAAGCGTGATGGCCAGCCGCTGTACAAGCTGGCCCGTGCAGGCGAAGTAGTGGAGCGCGAACCGCGTTCTGTTACTATTGCGCGCTTGGAATTGCTGGCCTTCGAAGGCGATACTGCGCGTCTTGCGGTGGACTGCAGCAAGGGCACCTATATTCGCACTCTGGTGGAGGATATCGGTGAGCAACTCGGTTGTGGTGCATACGTCGCTGAATTGCGCCGTACCCAGGCCGGGCCTTTCACCCTGGCGCAGACCGTGACCCTCGAAGAGCTCGAAGCGGTACATGCCGAAGGCGGCAACGAAGCGGTTGATCGCTTCCTGATGCCATCGGACAGCGGTCTGCAGGATTGGCCGTTGCTGCACTTCTCGGAAGCGAGCGCGTTCTACTGGCTCAACGGCCAGCCGGTACGTGCCCCGGATGCTCCGAAGTTCGGCATGGTGCGGGTACAGGATCACAATGGTCGCTTCATCGGTATCGGTGAAGTGAGCGAAGACGGGCGCATCGCGCCGCGTCGACTGATTCGGTCAGAATGACCGGAACCGGCCTGTGTAACAGCAGGTCGGCGAGTGTGGCTGTTAACAGGCACGGTCACGACTCATTTATAGATACAGGGATTTGTCCCTGGCCTGTTGAAACTGTTTTTCTGAAACAGTTTCCTGATAAAAGGATTGCCTCATGGCTCTCGACGTTCAAGAAAAAGCTCAAATCGTTGCTGACTACCAGCAAGCTGTTGGTGACACTGGTTCGCCAGAAGTGCAAGTTGCACTGCTGACCGCCAACATCAACAAACTGCAAGGTCACTTCAAGGCCAACGGTAAAGATCACCACTCCCGTCGTGGTCTGATCCGCATGGTAAACCAGCGTCGCAAGCTGCTGGACTACCTGAAAGGCAAGGACGTGAGCCGTTACAGCGCTCTGATCGCTCGCCTGGGTCTGCGTCGCTAATCAGCGATTGCGCTATGAGGTTGGTGGTCTGCAAGGCGTCGGTGGTTTACCACTGGCGCCTTGCAGGCTCCCAGCCTCAAGTTTTATCTGGATACACGTTTTACCTCGGACAAGGGTTGGGCCGATTCCCGACATTGCCCAAGAATTCGCAAGAAACCAGTTCCCCCAAGAGCCACAAAGAAGGTAGGACACCGTGAACCCGGTAATCAAAAAATTCCAGTTCGGTCAGTCGACCGTTACCCTCGAGACAGGCCGTATCGCCCGTCAGGCCTCCGGCGCAGTATTGGTCACCGTTGACGACGACGTCAGCGTATTGGTGACTGTCGTTGGTGCCAAGCAGGCAGATCCAGGCAAGGGCTTCTTCCCTCTGTCCGTTCACTACCAGGAAAAGACTTACGCTGCCGGTAAGATCCCTGGCGGTTTCTTCAAGCGCGAAGGCCGTCCTTCCGAGAAAGAAACCCTGACTTCCCGACTGATCGACCGTCCGATCCGTCCGCTGTTCCCAGAAGGCTTCATGAACGAAGTGCAGGTTGTCTGCACCGTCGTTTCCACCAGCAAGAAGACCGATCCGGACATCGCTGCGATGATCGGTACCTCGGCTGCCCTGGCCATTTCGGGTATTCCGTTTGACGGCCCGATCGGCGCCGCTCGCGTTGCTTTCCACGAAAGCACCGGCTACCTGCTGAACCCGACTTACGAGCAGCAAGCTGCTTCGAGCCTGGACATGGTCGTTGCCGGTACTTCCGACGCCGTACTGATGGTTGAGTCGGAAGCCAAAGAGCTGACCGAAGACCAGATGCTGGGCGCGGTGCTGTTTGCTCACGACGAATTCCAGGTGGTGATCAACGCTGTTAAAGAACTGGCTGCCGAAGCTGCCAAGCCAACCTGGACCTGGGCTCCTGCGCCAGAAGCCACCGAACTGCTGGGCGCTATCCGTGCCGAGTTCGGCGAAGCGATCTCCCAGGCTTACACCATCACCGTCAAGGCCGACCGTTATGCGCGCCTGGGCGAGTTGAAGGATCAGGTTGTTGCCAAGTTGTCCGGTGAAGAAGGCCAGCCATCCGCTGCCGACGTCAAAGCGGCTTTCGGCGAAATCGAATACCGCACCGTTCGCGAAAACATCGTTAACGGCAAGCCACGTATCGACGGTCGCGACACCAAAACCGTTCGTCCGCTGAACATCGAAGTCGGCGTGCTGCCGAAGACTCACGGTTCGGCGCTGTTCACCCGTGGTGAAACCCAGGCTCTGGTAGTCGCGACTCTGGGCACTGCCCGTGACGCCCAACTGCTGGACACCCTGGAAGGCGAGAAAAAAGACCCGTTCATGCTGCACTACAACTTCCCTCCGTTCTCGGTGGGCGAGTGTGGTCGCATGGGGGGTGCTGGTCGCCGTGAGATCGGTCACGGCCGTCTCGCCCGTCGTTCGGTTTCGGCCATGCTGCCGGCCGCTGACGTGTTCCCGTACACCATCCGTGTGGTATCGGAAATCACCGAATCCAACGGTTCGAGCTCGATGGCTTCCGTTTGCGGCGCCTCCCTGGCCCTGATGGACGCTGGTGTGCCGATGAAGGCACCGGTTGCCGGTATCGCCATGGGTCTGGTCAAGGAAGGCGAGAAGTTCGCCGTTCTGACCGACATCCTCGGTGACGAAGATCACCTGGGCGACATGGACTTCAAAGTAGCCGGTACCGCCAAGGGTGTTACCGCGCTGCAGATGGACATCAAGATCAAAGGCATCACCGAAGAGATCATGGAAATCGCTCTGGGCCAAGCCCTGGAAGCGCGCCTGAACATCCTCGGTCAGATGAACCAGATCATCGGCCAGTCGCGTACCGAACTGTCGGCCAACGCTCCGACCATGATCGCGATGAAGATCGACACCGACAAGATCCGTGACGTCATCGGTAAAGGTGGCGCGACCATCCGTGCGATCTGTGAAGAAACCAAGGCTTCGATCGACATCGAAGACGACGGCTCGATCAAGATCTTCGGCGAAACCAAGGATGCAGCAGAAGCGGCGCGTCAGCGCGTTCTGAGCATCACTGCAGAAGCTGAAATCGGCAAGATCTACGTTGGCAAGGTTGAGCGCATCGTCGACTTCGGCGCATTCGTCAACATCCTGCCGGGCAAGGACGGTCTGGTTCACATCTCCATGCTGAGCGACGCTCGCGTTGAGAAAGTGACCGACATCCTGAAAGAAGGCCAGGAAGTGGAAGTGCTGGTACTGGACGTGGACAACCGCGGCCGTATCAAGCTGTCCATCAAAGACGTGGCAGCGGCCAAGGCTTCGGGCGTTTAATCACCCAAAGCGTTAGCGCAATAAAAATGCCCCACCGTGAAAACGGCGGGGCATTTTTTTGTCTGTGGAAAACTATAAAAAATCGCAGCCTGCGGTGAGCCGTACAGGCGCTGCGAACTTTGCGTTTGTGAAAACCGGTGCTAGTTTTATCCCACCGCCCGTGTAGCTCAGCCGGTAGAGCAGCGCACTCGTAACGCGAAGGTCGCAGGTTCGATTCCTGTCTCGGGCACCATCCTCCTTACTTCACCTTGCGGCTCAGATCCTCAACGGTGCGCTTGAGCTGATCCATCGCCCGATCCTGATCGTTGATCTTCTGTTTCAGGCTGGAAATCTCGCTGCTGTTCGAATTGGAGCTCGAACCGCTGTTGCGCTTGAGGTCTTCCACCTGACGGTTGAGGGTTTCAAGCTTACGATCCTGCTCTTTGACCTTGTTTTTCAGCTCATCGATTTCCTTACCGCTGGAGCTCGAGCTGGAGCCGCTGCTGCGTTTGAGTTCATCGATCTGACGTGATTGATCGTTGACGGTGTCGCGCATCTTTTTCAGTTCATCAATGCTGATATCGCTGCGGATCACGACTTCTTTGCCATAGTCGTTGTGAATCAACGAAACCTTGTCGCCGTAAGACGGGCTGCTGGAGCTCAGCTCCACTGCCATTGCGCTTGCCGGAAGAGTCATTACAGCAATCAGGGTGGTGGAGGAGATAACAGCGGACATTTTCGAAAAGCTGCGCATCACTGGTTTTCCTTGTGAACAGCGAAGATGAATGCCGAAGTGGCACATCGCTACGACTCGAAAACGGCATTTATGTTCCGCAGGTCAACTTTTTGTGCGAGAGATGTAAAGACCCGTGTAATTCGTCATGCAAACATCCTATATTCGGTGCCTGCATGAGCATCGCTTAGCAGTTTTCAGATGATCCCGAATGGTTCCGAAGGCCGGACAGTCCGCGTCAGAGAGATCCTTGATGATCCAGATCCATCCTCCATTCTTACGATCAGCGAGAACGCCATGACCGAATTAACTCAAGAGCAACGTCACGCACAAGCGCTGGAAAAGTACAAACTCGACGCGCCGCAGCTGTTGGAAGAGATCAAGGATCTCAGTCCCGACGATCAGAAAGATCAGATTCAGTGGGCGTTCGAAGACGAAGCCGAAGCTCAGGGCCTGCAGCCGTGGGAGTTGACGCTCAAGTACACGAGCACGCCGGAGGAGTTCGAGGCGCAACGCCTCGTGCTGCACAAGGAGGCGGCCGAAGTACTGGGCGTTGAGTGGGAAGAGTACTGCGAGATGAACAATCTCGTCGTTTGACGAGAGCTGCCAGCTCCAGGCCGCAAGCTACAAGTCAAAGCAAAAGCGCTTTGGCTTGCAGCTTGTAGCTCGCCTCTTGTCGCTGCTGTTTAAAGGCTTAAACGCATCGACAGATCGACGGCTTTGACGTCCTTGGTCATCGCACCAATCGAAATGTAATCCACGCCGGTTTCAGCAATCGGTAGCAGCGTGCTCTCGTTGATACCGCCGCTGGCCTCCAGTTTCGCCTTGCCGCCGTTCAGGCGCACGGCTTCGCGCATGTCGTCCAGGCTCAGCTCATCAAGCATGATGATGTCGGCGCCGGCATCCAGCGCTTCCTTCAGCTCTTCAAGGCTTTCCACTTCGATTTCCACCGGTTTACCCGGTGCGATCCTGTGCGCGGCGGCTATCGCCTGCGGAATGCCACCGCTGGCGGCGATGTGGTTTTCCTTGATCAGGAACGCGTCGTACAGACCGATGCGATGGTTGTGGCAGCCACCGCAAGTGACGGCGTACTTCTGCGCCAGGCGCAGGCCAGGCAGCGTCTTGCGGGTGTCCAAAAGTTTGACCTGAGTGGCGCCGACGAAATCGGCCAGATACTGCGCGCGTGTCGCCACGCCGGAAAGCAGTTGCAGAAAGTTCAGCGCACTGCGTTCACCGGTGAGCAGCGAGCGAGCCGGCCCCTCCAGGTGAAACAGCGGTTGATTGGGTTTTACCCGCTCGCCATCGACCACTTGCCAATGCACCGCGACACGCGGATCGAGTTGGCGGAACACCGCATCAACCCACGCAGTGCCGCAAATAACGGCCTCGTCACGGGTAATGATGGTGGCTTTGGCCAGGCGTTCGGCCGGGATCAGTTGTGCGGTGATGTCGCCGCTGCCGATGTCTTCGAGCAACGCACGGCGCACGTTGGCTTCGATTTCGGCGGTCAAATCGGCGAGACGTAGATTCGGCATAACGGGCTCCACAAACAAAGTGATTCGATTATAGGGGCATGGGACAAGCCAACCCAAGGCGAGAACGTGCGCGGTTGGCTGCATCCGGTCGAATTTCTTTGAGTCATCCCCCTTCGACCCAGGTCAGAGGAGGGGGAGGCGGCGCATAGGGGAAACCCTGACGGCTATAGCGCCGGAGACAACTTTTGCAAGATAATCCGCCTTGCATTTGACGTCATAGCTTTGACGATCTTGAGGTTGCCGCTTTAAAGCTGTGGGAGCGGGCTTGCTCGCGAAGAGGGAGTGTCAGTGAGCACTTCTGTATTTGACGTACCGCTTTTGCAAGCAAGCCCGCTCCCACAGGGGAATTGTGTTGAAAGTGACCGAAGAATCACCGTTCCAGGAGGCTTGGATGCACAACGACGGGAAAGTAGTGCCCTTGCTCAAGGCTGCTACCGATCAGGCGAATCACTCGCCGCTCGCCCGCCTGCCTGTGATTCTGCTTCAGGTTCGCGACAAGGCTGCCCAGCAACTGCGCCACGGTTTGCAGGAACTGTTCGATAACGCTGACGACACCCTGTTTGAAATGGCCGATCGGGCGCGTAACGACGTCGAGCAGAACATCTTTTTCGAAGCCATGCGCGACCTGCGCCTCAAGCGCAAACACATCGAGCGCGGTTTTCTCGAGCAATTCTTCGAGGCCTTTGTTGGCCTGACCCAGCACGAAGCAGGCCCTCAAGTGCTGCCGCATGCGCTGGTGTTCGAAGAGTCGGCGCCACGCTCCGATGACATGGAGCGCAGTGTGGCGGTCGAGACGATGGTCAGCCGCGTGCTCAAGCGCGATGGCTTTGCCCTCGATCAACTGACCACCCGCCTCAGCGCGCTGCTCGGCCATCAGCTCGACGATCTGCAAAACCCCCTTGCTCCGACTTCGCTCTGCGAATATTTCCTGCAGGCCGGGCGCAATCTGGGCGTGGAGATCAAGGTCAAACTGATCCTGCTCAAATTGTTCGAACGCTACGTGCTGGCTGACACTGAGCAGTTGTATGGCGAAGCCAACCAACTGCTGCAGGCCACGGGCGTATTGCCGGACCTGAAACCGGCGCCGGCACGACGCGCCATTGATCGCGCGGTCGCCAGCGAGCACAGCGAAGACAACGATGACCTGCCACAAGCCGACGAAGGCGTGCAGGAAGTGTTCGCCGCTTTGCAGCAATTGCTTTCTCACGTGCGTGGTAGCGTCGCGCCTACGCTCGAATCCGCCGTTGCCGCCCAGCCGATCACCACGCGTGACCTGCTGCGCCTGCTTTCGCACCTGCAGCAGTACGTGCCGGCGTTGGCCACGCAGGATGATTTCGATCTGCGCAATCAGCTCGAGCAGTTGCTCACCCGAGTGAGCGTCAAGAGTGGCAAATCGCGTGTGGTCGGTGACGCCGACGAAGACGTAATCAATCTGATTGCCATGGTTTTCGAGTGCATCCTGGAAGACCGGAATGTGCCGGATTCGCTCAAGGCCCTGATCGCCCGCTTGCAGATTCCGATGCTCAAGGTTGCCGTGCTCGACAAGAGCTTCTTCAGTCGCAGCAATCACCCGGCGCGCCGTCTGCTCAATGAAATCGCCGACGCTGCGATGGGATGGGGTGATCGCGACGGCGAGGCGCGCGACAGTTTGTACCTGCGGGTCGAACAGGTTGTGCAACGCTTGCTGACGGAGTTCGTCGATGACCCGGCGATTTTCTCCGAGCTGTTGGCGGACTTCCTCACGTTCACCAGCGATGAGCGCCGCCGCAGCGAATTGCTCGAACAGCGTTTGCGTGATGCCGAAGAGGGCCGGGCGAAAACCGAACTGGCCCGGCGTCGGGTCGAGCAGGCGTTGAACCAGGCATTACTGGGCAAAGTCCTGCCGCCGTCGGTGGTGACGTTCGTACAGAACGCCTGGAGCCAGGTGCTGTTGTTGACGCGCCTCAAACATGGCGATCAGTCCGCCGAGTGGCAGGCCGATGTGCAAACCATGGAGCAACTGATCTGGAGCGTGCAGCGACATGACGACGCCGAGTCCAGCCTGCGCTTGCTGGCGCTGGTGCCGGGGCTGCTCAAATCACTGCGCGATGGCCTGTCCAGCTCGGCGTTCGACCCGTTTGCCACGAGCGAATTTTTCAGTGAACTGGAAGCGCTGCATGTGCAGATGCTGGAGCGCTCATCTGCCACGGATCAGGCCGCGACGCTGGTCAAGGTGTCGCAGAGCATCGTTTTGCAAACCGCCGACGAGGGCGCGCTGGACATGACCGCGGTGCGTTTGCCCCACGATGATGCGGGTCTGCGTCAGGTGGATCAGTTGCGTCTGGGCAGTTGGGTGGTGTTTCAGGAAGACGAGGAACACACCCTGCGCTGCAAGCTCGCGGCGATCATCGAGGCCACTGGCAAGTATGTGTTTGTCGACCGCACGGGCATGAAAGTCCTGGAACGCAGCCGCACCGGGCTGGCCCTGGAATTGCGCCGTGGCACCGTGCGTACCCTGGACGACACGTTGCTGTTCGACCGTGCGCTGGAGTCGGTGCTGGGCAATCTGCGGCGACTCAATCGCGGCAAGTGATCGCGCGTCGGGGGCCGATCACGGCATACTGGGCGCCAACACAGTCGGCGTTGAAGGAATCGGTATGCAGTTGGATCCCGCTAGCGGGTGGTGTCACGGGGTGCAGGTCTGCCCATCGCCCAACTTCAATGAACGTCCTGCGGGCGAAGTTTCCCTGTTGGTGATTCACAACATCAGCCTGCCGCCGGCGCAGTTCGCCACCGGCAAGGTGCAGGAATTTTTCCAGAATCGTCTGGATGTCACCGAACATCCCTACTTTGCAGGGATTGCCGACCTGCGCGTCTCGGCGCATTTTCTGATCGAACGTGACGGCAAGGTCACCCAGTTTGTCTCCTGTCTTGAGCGGGCGTGGCATGCTGGCGTGTCGATATTCGAAGGCCGGGAAACCTGTAACGATTTTTCCGTGGGCATCGAGCTTGAAGGCACCGATGATCTGCCGTTCAGCGATGCGCAGTATCAGGCATTGACGGCGCTGACCCGCCAGTTGCAAACAGTATTTCCGGCTATCACCGGCGCGCGCATTTGCGGGCACAGCGACATAGCTCCCGGGCGTAAGACCGATCCTGGCCCGGCATTCGACTGGGCGCGTTACCGCGCGGCCCTGGCACAAGAGGAAGGACAATGAGTTTTCTGGTGTTACTGCTGGCGGTCTGGATCGAGAAATTCTCGGCCCTGCGCCATCGGGTGCAACGCGATGGCGGATGGAACCGCGAACTGAACAAACTCGAAAGCAGCCAACGGCTGGCGGACAAGCCGTGGCTGGTGCTGACGATTCTGGTGTTGCTGCCGGTGGCGCTGCTCGGATTGCTATTGCTGGTGCTGGAGCCGGTGGCATACGGCCTGCTGGCCTTGCCGGTGCATTTGCTGGTGGTGATTTACAGTCTGGGGCGTGGCGACCTGCTTGGTGGTCTAGGGCCGTTCCGCGATGCCTGGCGCCGTCAGGACCTGCAAGCGGCGGCTCACGTCGCCAAGCGTGATCTGGATATTTGCGCCGACAGCGGCGAGCAATTGCTGGATCGCGTGCAGGGGCATTTGCTGTGGGAGGCTTATCAGAGTTTCTTTGCGGTGATTTTCTGGTACTTCCTGCTCGGGCCGGTGGCGGCATTGGCCTATCGTTTGCTGGCACTCGCCGAAGAACATGGCAAGAACCCGGCGCTGGTTGAACGTGCCGCGCAGTTGCGGCATGCCTTCGACTGGGTGCCGGTGCGTTTGCTGGCGGCAAGTCTGGCGCTGGTCGGCAACTTTGTTGCGGTCAGTCGGGTGATGCTGCATGAACTGCTGAACTGGAACATCAGCGCCGCGCAACTGATCAACAAGGTTGGCCTGGCAGCGGGGGAAATCCCGCCGCCTGCGGTCGGGCCGGACGGCGTCAATACTCTCGATTGCCTGTGGGAACTGCTGTTGCGTGCGGCGGTGCTCTGGTATGCCGGGTTTGCCCTGTGGACTGTTCTGGTTCGCTGATCTATCGGGCTGAGAGAGCAAATCCCTCGGCCCGACGCGCCGTTAACCTTAAGTTACAAAACCTCCCGCCGATTTAAGCTATACAGAGACAGCGCCCGATAGTGGCTATCTGCTTTAGTCCTGCGCCTGCCAATAAAAACAAGAAAAACCAAGGGAGACTTCCAGTGAAGAGCTTGCTCTATCCCGCTGTCTCGCTGATGAATCGTCTGAGCTTCGGCATGAAGTTCAGCCTGATCAGCGTGCTGTTCCTGGTGCCGATGCTGGTGACCAATTTCTATCTGGTGCGCGATTCCTACCGTGAATTCCAGGGCACCCGCGTCGAGTTGCAAAGCCTCGACCTGCTGGGCAGCAGCCTGACCCTGCGCCGGGATCTGGAAACCCTCAACAACCTGGTGCAGATCGACGTCACCCTCGGTCAGTCCGGCAAGGCCGGGAATGTCGAGTCGCAGATCGCCAGCCTCGAACAGTCCATTCTGACCCGCCTGCAGGGCCTCAAGGCGATGGCCGACGATCCTGAACAGATCGAAGCGTTCGACGGCAAGCGTGATGAAATGGTCGCCGCATTCAAGGCTCAGCAAGCGGAAAAATCCCTGCAAAGCAAAAGCGGGCTGATCGCCAAGTTGCTGGCCAATGCGCAGATTTTCAGTCAGCTCATCGCCAGTCAGTCGGGCCTGAGCCGTGACAATCAGAGCGATATTCGTCAGCTCAGCGAGCTGATCACCCACATCACGCCCATGGTCACCCAGACCCTCGGCGAAGGGCGCGCGATGGGCTCGTTCTCGTTGGGGCAGGGGTTTCTCAACAGCGCATCAAGCACCCGTTTTGATGAGTTGCTGGCGCAGATCGAAAAACTTCAGGGCGAGTACGGCTTGAAACTGCAGGATGCTCTCGGTTCCAGCAAAGCCGCACGGGAAACGCTCAGTGCTCAGGCCGAGAGCAGCAACGCGTCGCTCAAGCAGGCCAGCGAACTGTTCGAGCAGCAAGTGGTGATGGCCGAAACCCTCGATGCACCGTGGCAGGGGTTTTACGATCAGGTCAGCGGGCTGATGGACAAGACCTATCAGCTCAACGAAGCCACCCTGAAATTCCTCGATATCCAACTGCAGCAGCGTCTGGGCGCGAACCGCACGCACATGGTGTTGCAGGCCTCGGCACTGTCGGTGGTGTTTGTGCTGATTTTCTATCTGTACGGCGGCTTCTACGCCTCGACCCGCACCACGCTGAAACGCCTCGGCGCGATGATGGACAAGGTCGCGGCGGGGGACATGACGGTCAATTTCAAGGCCAGCAGTCGTGATGAACTGGGTGAGTTGGGCGAGGTGTTCAACGGCACGGTGAAGAAGATTCATGACTTGATCGAGCGCGTCGGGCACACGGTCGGCGAAGTCGAGCGCCAGGCCGGGCAGGTGGAAAACGTCTCTGCGCAAAGCAATCAGGCGGTCGCCGGGCAGCGCACGCAGATCGAGCAAGTGGCGACGGCGATGAACCAGATGTCGGCAACTTCGCTGGAAGTTGCCCGCAGCGCCGCAGCGGCGGTGAGCAGCGCGCACAGCGTGAACGACGAAACCATCAGCGGTCGCGGTCTGGTCGAATCGCAGCAGGGCAGCATTGCCGCGCTGGCCAGCGAGATCGATCAATCGGTGCGGGTGATCAATCAGCTCGCCAGCGACAGTCAGTCGATCAGCCGCGTGCTCGAAGTGATCAAGAGCATTGCCGAACAGACTAATCTGCTGGCGCTCAACGCCGCCATCGAAGCGGCCCGTGCCGGTGAGCAGGGTCGCGGTTTCGCCGTGGTCGCCGATGAAGTGCGCACCCTGGCCAAACGTACCCAGCAATCGACCGAAGAGATCGAGCAGATGATCGCCAGGCTGCACGGCGGTGTTGGTGCGGCGGTGAAAGCCATGGGGGTCAGCCATCAGATGGCCAATGGCACCGTCGGGCAATCGGAGAAGGTCCAGCAGGCGCTGGAAAACATCCTTGGAGCGGTGGGCATGATCGTCGACCAGAACCAGCAGATCGCCGCTGCCGTTGAGCAGCAGACGGCGGTGGCCCATGACATCGATCAGAACATCGTCGAGATCAACCGCGCCGGCGAACGCACGGCACAGGGCGCCCACCAGACCGAAGATGCCAGCCGGGCGTTGTCTGCCCAAGTAGTAGAACTCAAACAGCTGATCAGCGCCTTCCGCGTCTGAAACAAGCCGGATCAAAATGTGGGCGCGAGCCTGCTCGCGAATGCAGTCTGTCAGTGACATCGCTGTCACCTGACACACCGCTTTCGCGAGCAGGCTCGCTCCCACAGGGGTTCTTTTTTACCAGCCGAAGACTTCGCAGCAGTTGGCGGTGCTGGCGGCCGCCAATTGTTGCGGGGTTACCTTCATTAGCTCCGCCAACGCCGCACAGATCGCCGGCAAGTGCGCCGGTGTATTGCGCACGCCGGGAAACATCGCCGGCGCCATGTCCGGTGAATCGGTTTCCAGCACGAGAGACTCCAGCGGCAACTGCGCCAGAACCCGATGCATGCGCAACGCCTGGGGCCACGTCGGTGCACCGCCCAACCCCAATCTGAAACCGAGTTTGATGTATTCCCGTGCCTCTTCACCGCTGCCGGCAAACGCATGGATGATCCCGGCGCGTTTGAGCTTGAAGCGTTTGAGGGTAGCGATCACCGCCGCATGGCTGCGGCGCACGTGGATCAACGCCGGCAACTCGAAGTCCGCCGCCAACTGCAACTGCGCTTCGAACAAGGCTTGTTGGCGCTCGCGGTCGAGGGTTTCGATGAAGTAATCCAGACCGATCTCGCCCACCGCGCACAATTGCCGGTGGCCGCGCAACCGGCTCAGCCAATCGCCGAGTGTCGACAAATCGTCCGGGCGATGCTGTTCGAGATACACCGGGTGCAGACCGAACGCCGCATACAAATCCGCATCGCTCTGCACCAGATCCCAGACCCGTTGCCAGTTACCCTCGTAGACGCCCAACACGACCATGCGCCGCACCCCGAGGGTGCGGCTCTGGGCGAGCAACGCCGGGCGGTCGGCGTCGAAGTCGGGAAAGTCGAGGTGCGTGTGGCTGTCGATCAGCTCCACGGTTCAGTCTCGCTGAATACGCTGCTTGAAGGTCCGCGCAATGGCCTGCACGCCGGGCTCGTATTGCGACTGCTCGACGGCGGCCAGCGCCAGTTCCAGTGCCTTGTCGGCGATCAACTGGTGCTGCTGCGCCATCGCGTTGACCGGCAGCGGCAGGAAGTCCAGCAACTGCGTGTCGCCGAAAGTGCCGAGGCGCAGCGGGCGCGATTTCAGCGGGAAGTCATGCAGCGCATCGAACACGCCCTGCAGCAGCACGTAGGAAGTGGTCACCAGCGCATCCGGCAAATGCCCCAGACGCTGCAGGAGTTCTTCCATCAACTGCTTGCCGCATTCACGGCTGAAGGATTCGGCGTGTTCGACCAGCACTTCACCTTTGAAGTCGGCCAGCGCCTGTTTGAACCCGGCGGCACGTTCCTGGCTGATGCTCAGTTCCGGGCGGGCGCCGAGCAGGACGATCTGCTTGGGTTGCGGATCGAGCAGGCTCTGGGTCAGGTGCAGGCTGGCTTCGCGGTCGTCACTGATTACCGAGCAGAAGTGCTCGGGTTCCATGACCCGGTCGATGGCGATGATCGGCGTGCCCTTGGCCTGCAACTGCCGATAGCTGTCATCGCCGGCCGGCAGGCAACTGGCGACGATCAGCGCATCGCAACGGCGCGCGCGGAACAGTTGCAGCAACTGCCGCTCGCTGTCCGGCGCATCGTCGGAGCTGGCGATCAGCAATTGATAGCCGCGCGCCCGTGCGCCTTGCTCGAGCAGCTTGGCGATCCGCGCGTAACTGGGGTTTTCCAGATCCGGCAGGATAAACCCCAACGTGCGCGTGTGCCGACTACGCAGCCCGGCCGCTTGCGGGTTGGGCGTGAAGCCGTGCAGGTCGACGACCGCGCGCACGCGCTCGACGGTCGCATTGCTGATGCGTTGCTGTTCTGCCTTGCCGTTGATGACGTAGCTGGCGGTGGTCACGGACACTCCGGCCAACCGCGCGATATCACTGAGTTTCAACCCGGGATTTCCTTGTTTTTTCGAGCTTGCCGCCACATTTTCGCCAATCCTACCCGATTAGGGCAGGCGACTATTGTCGCAGCGCATCCGACAAGTTGGACTTCAAGGATGAGACATTATCGAGTAACGTGCCGATCAATCTAGATTAAACGTTTCAGCAGGCGTATTTTCTACGTTTTAGACGCCTTTGGCCGGTTCTGCCGTGAAACCGCCAAAACTGCCGTTGAAAAGCAAAGCGACAGAGCGCCTAAGCTGCAACCATTCAAAACAATACCTGGCACCCAAATGTGCCAAAAAGGAGATCGCATGCTCGAGCTCACTATAGAGCAGATATCCATGGGCCAGTCGGCTGTGGATAAACCCGCTGCCCTGCAACTGCTTGCCAATCACCTGGTGGCCGATGGTCTGGTTGCCGACGGCTACCTCGCGGGCCTGCAGGCCCGGGAAGCCCAGGGCTCGACCTTTCTCGGTCAAGGTATTGCCATTCCTCACGGAACGCCGGAAACCCGCGATCAGGTGTTCGCCACCGGCGTGCGCCTGATGCAGTTCCCGGAAGGTGTGGATTGGGGCGATGGCCAGATCGTTTATCTGGCGATTGGGATTGCCGCCAAATCCGACGAACATTTGCGTCTGCTGCAACTGCTGACCCGTGCCCTCGGCGAGACCGATCTGGGCCAGGCCCTGCGCCGTGCCGGTTCCCCGCAAGCGCTGCTGAAACTGCTGCAAGGCGCGCCGCAAGAGCTGGCGCTGGACGCGCAGATGATCGGCCTTGGTGTCTCCGCCGATGATTTTGAAGAGCTGGTCTGGCGCGGCGCGCGTTTGCTGCGTCAGGCCGATTGTGTGAGCAACGGGTTTGCCGGTGTGTTGCAGCAGGTCGAAGCGCTGCCGCTGGGCGATGGTCTGTGGTGGCTGCACAGCGAGCAAACCGTGAAGCGTCCGGGGCTGGCGTTCGTCACTCCGGACAAACCGATGCGCTACCTCGGCCAGCCGCTCACGGGTCTGTTCTGTCTGGCCAGTCTTGGCGAAGCGCATCAAGCGTTGCTCGAACGTCTCTGTGCGTTGCTCATCGAAGGTCGCGGCCATGAACTGGGTCGAGCCACCAGCAGTCGCAAAGTTCTCGAAGTCCTTGGCGGTGAATTGCCCGCCGACTGGCCGAGCGCGCGCATTGCGTTGGCCAACGCCCACGGGTTGCACGCGCGTCCGGCGAAGATCCTCGCGCAACTGGCGAAGAGTTTTGACGGCGAGATTCGCGTGCGCATTGTCGACGGTCAGGACAGCGCCGTGTCGGTGAAGAGCCTGAGCAAGCTGCTCAGCCTCGGCGCCCGTCGTGGTCAGGTGCTGGAGCTGATCGCCGAGCCGAGCGTCGCCGCCGATGCCCTGCCGGCCTTGCTCGCTGCCATCGAAGAAGGCCTCGGCGAAGAAGTCGAGCCGCTGCCCGCCGTCACCCCGCAGCGCGAAGTGATTGCCGATATTGCCGAAGTGCTCGTCGCCCCGGCCTCCGGCAGTCTGCTCCAGGCCATCCCTGCCGCGCCCGGCATCGCCATCGGTCCGGCGCATATTCAAGTGCAACAAACCATCGATTACCCGCTGCGTGGCGAGTCCGCCGCCATCGAACGCGAACGCCTCAAGCAAGCGCTCAGCGCTGTGCGCAGCGACATTCAAGGCTTGATTGAGCGCAGCAAAGCCAAAGCCATCCGCGAGATCTTCATCACCCATCAGGAAATGCTCGACGACCCGGAACTCACCGACGAAGTCGACACCCGCCTCAAGCAGGGCGAAAGCGCCGAAGCGGCATGGATGGCGGTGATCGAAGCGGCGGCCAAACAGCAGGAATCGTTGCAGGACGCCTTGCTCGCCGAGCGTGCGGCGGATCTGCGTGACATCGGCCGTCGCGTGCTGGCGCAACTGTGTGGCGTGCAAACCCCGAGCGAACCTGAGCAACCCTACATTCTGGTGATGGACGAAGTCGGCCCCTCCGACGTCGCGCGGCTGGATCCGGCGCGCGTGGCGGGGATTCTCACCGCACGTGGCGGCGCCACCGCGCACAGTGCAATCGTTGCGCGAGCCCTCGGGATTCCCGCGCTGGTCGGCGCTGGCGCGGCGGTTTTGCTGCTGCAACCGGGCACGCCCCTGCTGCTCGACGGCCAGCGTGGTCGTCTGCATGTCGATGCCGATGCTGCGACCCTGCAACGCGCCGCCGAAGAACGCGACACCCGTGAGCAGCGCTTGAAGATTGCCGCTGAACAACGTCATCAGCCGGCGCACACCACATGCGGTCACGCCGTCGAAGTGTTCGCCAACATCGGTGAAAGCGCCGGTGTGATCAGCGCGGTGGAGCAGGGCGCCGAAGGCATTGGCTTGCTGCGCACCGAGCTGATTTTCATGGCCCACCCGCAAGCGCCGGACGAAGCCACGCAAGAAGCCGAATACCGCCGCGTCCTCGACGGTCTCGCCGGGCGGCCACTGGTGGTGCGCACGCTGGACGTCGGCGGCGACAAACCGCTGCCGTATTGGCCGATCGCCAAGGAAGAAAACCCGTTCCTCGGCGTGCGCGGCATTCGCCTGACCTTGCAACGTCCGCAGATCATGGAAGCGCAACTGCGCGCCTTGCTGCGTTCGGCGGACAACCGTCCGCTGCGGATCATGTTCCCGATGGTCGGCAGCGTCGAAGAATGGCGCCAGGCCCGTGACATGACCGAACGTCTGCGCCTGGAAATCCCGGTCGCCGATCTGCAATTGGGGATCATGATCGAAGTGCCGTCGGCTGCCTTGCTCGCGCCAGTGCTGGCCAGGGAAGTCGACTTCTTCAGCGTCGGCACCAACGACCTGACGCAATACACCCTGGCCATCGACCGGGGGCACCCGACCCTGTCGGCACAGGCCGATGGCCTGCATCCGGCGGTGCTGCAACTGATCGACATCACCGTGCGCGCGGCCCATGCCCACGGCAAGTGGGTCGGTGTCTGCGGCGAACTGGCGGCAGATCCGCTGGCGGTGCCGGTGCTGGTCGGCCTCGGTGTCGATGAACTCAGCGTGTCCGGACGCAGCATTGCCGAAGTCAAGGCACGGATTCGCGAGCTCAGTCTGACTCAGGCGCAAACCCTTGCTCAACAAGCCCTGGCCGTGGGCAGCGCCAACGAAGTGCGCGCATTAGTGGAGGCCCTGTAATGGCCAAGATTCTTACCCTGACCCTCAACCCGGCGCTCGACCTCACCGTCGAGCTGCCACGGCTGGAGGCCGGTCAGGTCAATCGCAGCGACGAGATGCACACCCACGCCGCCGGCAAAGGCGTGAACGTTGCGCAAGTGCTGGCCGACCTCGGCCATCAACTGACGGTCAGTGGTTTTCTCGGCGAAGACAACCTGCAAGCGTTCGAAACCCTGTTTGCCAAGCGTGGTTTTATCGATGCGTTTATTCGCGTGCCGGGCGAGACCCGCAGCAACATCAAAGTCGCTGAACAGGACGGCCGCATCACCGACATCAATGGGCCCGGACCGGTGGTCGAGGCCGCCGCGCAGCAAGCGTTGCTTGAGCGTCTGGTGCAGATTGCGCCGGGTCACGACGCGGTGGTAGTCGCCGGCAGTTTGCCCCGTGGCGTGACTGCGAAATGGTTGCGTGAGTTGATCGAAACGCTTAATCAACTGGGCCTGAAAGTCGCCCTCGACAGCAGCGGCGCAGCGTTGCGCGAAGCGTTGAAAGCCAGTCCGTGGCTGATCAAACCCAACACCGAAGAACTCGCCGATGCGCTGGGTTGCGAGGTGGTATCCCACGCGGCCGAGGCGCAGGCGGCGGCGCAATTGCACGCGCAAGGCATCGAGCACGTGGTGATCTCCCACGGTGCCGACGGCGTGAACTGGTTCAGTACCGGTTCGGCGCTGCACGCCACGCCGCCCAAGGTCAGCGTCGCCAGCACAGTCGGTGCCGGCGATTCGTTGCTGGCCGGCATGCTCCACGGGTTGCTCATCGCCTCCACGCCCGAGCAAACCCTGCGCACCGCTACGGCGATTGCCGCACTGGCGGTCACGCAGATCGGTTTCGGCATCCACGATGCGGCGCACCTGACGCCGCTCGAACAGGGCGTGCGCGTGCGTCCCCTGACAGAACAATAAGAGGGTTGGTCATGAAATTAGCCATTGTTACGGCGTGTCCGAACGGCATGGTCACCAGTGTGCTGTGCGCCCGCTTGCTTGATGCAGCAGCACAGCGTCAGGGCTGGAGCACCAGCGTCGAAGTGGTCGATGCGGCGCACCCCGAACGCGAGTTGTCGGCGGCGACGATTGAAGCCGCCGAGTGGGTCTTGCTGGTCGCCACCGGGGTTGTCGACATGACGCGCTTCGTCGGCAAGCGCGTTTTCCAGATTGCTCCGGCGCAAGCGCTGCAGGATGTCGAAGCGGTACTGCGTCGCGGTGCTGAAGAGGCTGAAATTTACACTGCCCGCGAGGCTGAGCCGGTGGCTGATGCGCCGCGAGCGCCACGTATCGTCGCCATTACCGCATGCCCGACGGGTGTCGCGCACACCTTCATGGCGGCCGAAGCCTTGCAGCAGACCGCCAAGCGTCTGGGCTATGACTTGCAGGTCGAAACCCAAGGCTCCGTGGGCGCGAAAACCCCGTTGAGCGCAGCGGCGATTGCCGAGGCTGATGTGGTGTTGCTGGCAGCGGATATCGAAGTCGCCACCGAGCGGTTTGCCGGCAAGAAAATCTATCGCTGCGGCACCGGGATCGCGTTGAAGCAGTCCGAAGCCACGCTGAAAAAAGCGCTGGCCGAAGGTGTCGTGGAAAGTGCTGCGGGAGATGCGAAAGCACCGGCCAAGCAGGAAAAAACCGGTGTCTACAAACACCTGCTGACCGGCGTGTCGTTCATGCTGCCGATGGTTGTGGCGGGCGGTTTGATGATCGCGCTGTCGTTCGTGTTCGGCATCACCGCGTTCAAGGAAGAGGGCACGCTGGCGGCTGCGCTGATGCAGATCGGTGGCGAGACGGCGTTCAAATTGATGGTGCCGTTGCTGGCGGGTTACATCGCCTACTCGATTGCTGACCGTCCGGGCCTCGCGCCCGGGATGATTGGCGGCTTGCTCGCGAGCACGCTGGGCGCCGGTTTTATCGGCGGTATCGTTGCCGGTTTTATCGCCGGTTATGCGGCCAAGGCGATCAGTCGTTATGTCGCCTTGCCGCAGAGCCTTGAAGCACTGAAACCGATTCTGATCATTCCGTTGTTCGCCAGCCTGTTTACCGGGCTGGTGATGATTTACGTGGTGGGCAAACCGGTCGCCGGCATGCTCGGGGCGCTGACGCACTTTCTCGACAGCATGGGCACCACCAACGCCATTCTGCTCGGTGTGTTGCTCGGCGGCATGATGTGTGTGGACCTCGGCGGGCCGATCAACAAAGCGGCGTATGCGTTCTCGGTGGGGCTGCTGGCGTCGCAGAGTTACGCGCCGATGGCCGCAACCATGGCCGCCGGGATGGTGCCGCCGATTGGTCTGGGCATCGCCACCTTCATTGCGCGGCGCAAGTTCGCCCAGACCGAGCGCGAGGCCGGTAAAGCGGCGCTGGTGCTGGGGCTGTGCTTTATCTCCGAAGGGGCGATTCCGTTTGCTGCGAAAGACCCGCTGCGGGTGATTCCGGCGAGCATTGCCGGTGGCGCGCTGACCGGCGCGTTGTCGATGTACTTCGGCTGCAAACTGATGGCGCCGCACGGTGGTTTGTTTGTGCTGGCGATTCCCAATGCGATCAATCATGCGTTGTTGTATTTGCTGGCGATTGTGGCGGGGAGTTTGTTGACGGCGGTGGTGTATGCGCTGGCCAAACGCCCGGAAGCAGTCGAGCTGGCGCTGGACCCCGCCAAGGCCTGATGAACAACACTAATCCCCTGTGGGAGCGAGCCTGCTCGCGAATGCAAACTGCCAGCGAGATGCAGGTTGACGGGCACACCGCTTTCGCGAGCAGGTCGCTCCCACAATGGTGAGTGGTGTCATGGCGAGGTCATACAGGCGTGCTTAAGTTTTCCCTTTTTCAGGGAGAACACCATGAGCGATTTCAATCTCGGTCGCCGCCGTGTCGTGCAAGCGGTCGGCGCCGGGCTGTTGTTGCCGGGGCTGGCGCCGGCGGTGATTGCCTCGGTCAAGGATCGACCGCAACTGACCGATGGCGTGCAGTCCGGCGACCTGCAAGGCGACCGCGCGATGATCTGGAGCCGCAGCGACCGCCCGGCCCGGATGGTGGTCGAGTGGGACACCCGCAGCCAGTTTCGCAATCCACGACGTATCGTTTCGGCGCTGGCGGATGCCCGCAGCGACTTCACCGCCCGCGTCGAACTCACCGGGTTACCCGCCGATCAGGCGATTTTCTATCGCGTGTATTTCAAGGACGCCCGCAGCGGCGTCGCCAGCGAACTGTGGCTAGGTCACTTGCGCAGCGCACCCTCGGCGCGGCGTGATATTCGTTTCGTCTGGAGTGGCGACACCGTTGGCCAAGGCTTTGGCATCAACCCGGACATCGGCGGCATGCGCATCTACGAAGCCATGCGTTTGCGCCTGCCGGACTTCTTTATCCACAGCGGCGACACCATCTACGCCGACGGCCCGGTGCCGGCGCAACTGACCACTGAAAACGGCCGGGTGTGGCGCAACATCACCACCGAAGCCAAGAGCAAAGTCGCCCAGACCCTCGACGACTATCGCGGTAATTATCGCTACAACCTGATGGACGAAAACATCCGCCGTTTCAACGCCGAAGTCCCGCAGATCTGGCAGTGGGATGACCATGAAGTGGTCAACAACTGGTCGCCCGGCAAGCAGCTCGACGAGCGCTATCAGGAAAAAGACATCCACACCCTGGTCGGCCGAGCGCGCAAGGCCTGGCTGGAATACTCGCCGATGCGTTTGCAGGCGGCTGACGCGGGCGGGCGAATTTATCGCAAGCTCAAGTACGGGCCGATGCTGGATGTTTTCGTACTCGACATGCGCAGTTACCGCGAGGCCAACGACGACAACCTCGGCGCAGCAAAACCGTTCCTGGGGCGTGAGCAACTGGATTGGCTCAAGCGCGGGTTGAAGGCCTCGAAAGCGCAGTGGAAGGTCATCGCGGCAGACATGCCGATTGGCCTGGGCGTGCCTGACGGCGAGGTGAGTCCGGGTGTTGCGCGCTGGGAGGCCGTGGCCAACGGCGACCCGGGACCGGCGCAGGGACGTGAACTGGAGATTGCCGAATTGCTCGGTTTTCTGCGGGCGCAGCAGGTGCGCAATTTCGTCTTCCTCACGGCGGATGTGCATTACTGCGCAGCGCATCACTATCACCCGGATCGTGCCGCGTTTCAGGATTTTGAACCGTTCTGGGAGTTTGTTGCGGGGCCGCTGAATGCCGGGAGTTTCGGGCCCAATCCGCTGGATAAAACGTTTGGTCCGGAAGTGGTGTTCGAGAAGGCACCGACGGCGCAGAACATGTCACCGTTTGCCGGGTTTCAGTTTTTTGGCGAGGTGAATATTGAGGGGCAAAGCGGGGAGATGAGTGTGGTGTTGCGGGATTTGAATGGGGTCAGTGTGTTCGAACAGAAACTGCAGCCGGTTTGAAGATCAAAAGCCACCCTCACCAGCCCTCTCCCGGAGGGAGAGGGGGCCGAGCGAGATGTCTTGCGCGATACATCGACCTGAAAGACCGGGTTGATTATGGATTCGGCACAACGCCCTCATATCGACTTTGGATTCAGTAAGGGGCGTTCAAGTCGGCGTATTGCTCGAGCATCCCCCAATCAGTCCCCTCTCCCTCTGGGAGAGGGTTAGGGTGAGGGGCTCTTCGACAGACTCAGTACACATCCCGGCGATAACGACCCTGCTCAATCAGGCGTTCAACCTCAGCAGCGCCGAGCACTTCGTTGAGCACTTGATCGACGCCTGATGCCATCCCCTGCAGGCTGCCGCAGATGTAGATAACAGCACCCTCCGCCAGCCATTTCTTCAACTCCTCAGCCGATTCCCGCAAGCGATCCTGCACATAAACCTTCTCTGCCTGATCACGCGAAAACGCCAGATCCAGTCGTGCCAGATCGCCGTTGATCAACCACTCTTCCAGCTCCGCCCGGCACAAGTAATCGTGCTCACGGTGACGCTCGCCGAACAGCAGCCACTGACGCTGCTGAGCGTCAGCAATGCGCGCCTTGAGCAGGCTGCGCAGACCGGCCAGCCCCGTGCCGTTACCGATCAGAATCATCGGCAGCGGTTCGTTTGGCAGGTGGAAGCCACTGTTGCGCCGCACGCGCAGACTGATGCTGCCGCCCACCGGCGCATGCTCGGTCAGCCAGCCGGAAGCGATGCCCAGGGTGCCATCGGCGTGCTGTTCCTGACGCACGATCAGCTCCAGAACACCGTCCGCCGCAATCGAGGCAATCGAGTATTCACGCATGGCCAGCGGCACCATCGCATCAACCAGCGCCTGCGCATGCAAACCAACCAGATGCGCGCGGTGCTCCGGCAATTGGCGCGAAGCCAGCGCGACTTCCAGCGGCTCGTCGAGGCCATTGATTTTTACCGTGGTTTCGCCACGAATGCCGAGGCCGTCGAGGAAATGTTCGATGGCCCACGGGCAGTTGCGCGGCAGCACTTCGACCAGATCACCGGCCAGCCAACTGCTGGTGTCGGGCGCACTCAAACCGAGCAGATAAACCGGCGCGCCGCTGCTGTCCGGGTTCATCAGGTCACGGCGGGTGAGCGTCCAGTTGTCGTAGCTCGGCGCTTGCCAGGTATCGACCGGCGCCTGCCCGGTGAGCAGACCGAGTTGGGTTTGCCAGTGGCGCAGCGCATAGGCATCGCCGCTGTCGACTTCCACCGGGGCAAACAGCGTCTTGCCACCGTGTTCGCCCAGCCATTGATGCAGGCGTTTGGCGAATCCGCAGAAGTGTTGATACTGACGATCACCGAGACCGAGCACCGCGTAATTCAGACTGTCGAGCGTTGCAGCCTTGCTCAAGACTTTGCGCTCGAAGCCACGGGCACTGTCCGGCGCGTCGCCGTCGCCAAACGTGCTGACCACGAACAGCGCATTGTTCGACTCACGCAAATCCTGTTCGCTGACATTCGCCAGCGGCTGCACCTTCACTGGCAATCCGGCGGCCTGTAACTGGCCGGCGGTCTGCCACGCCAGTTGCTCGGCGAAGCCGCTCTGGCTTGCGAAACCGATCAGCCATGCCTTGGCGTCGCCGGTCGTTGGTTCGAGCCCGTTGCGCGCATCCTTGATCTGCTTTTTCTTGCGGCGGCGGTCGAGGTACAGCAGCCAGCCAGTGATGAAGAACAGCGGCATGCACACCGCCGCGACGGTGATGATGATCCGTCCGATGAGGCCGAAATAACTGCCGACGTGCAGTGCATAAATGCTGGTCAGCAGTTGCGCCTTGAAGCTCTTGTCGGCGTAACGGTCGACGCGTTTGACGATGCCGGTGGCCGGGTCGAGGGTGATCTGGTTGAGCGCGCGATCATGGGGCGAGCTGTCGAGCAGATAGAACACCGTCGCCGGTTGCCCGGCGACTGGCGGCATACGAATGTTGTACGCAGACAGACCCGGGCCTGCCGCGCTGTAGATGCTGCTCCACATCGCCGCGTAGTCGGCGGTGGGTGCCGGACCTTCCGGCGCCGGGCCGCGGCCGCCGCGCACGCGTTCGTTTTGCGGTGCATCGGACAGCAATTTGGTCAGGCCTTTGTTGTACCACTCGTAAGACCACGACAATCCGGTCAGCGCCAGCAGCAGATAAACCAACAGGCACCAGGTGCCGGCCACCGAGTGCAGATCCCAATTGAAGGCGCGGCCCCTTTTTTTCCAGTCCAGCGTCAGCCACACACGCCAGCTGTGCCACTGACGCGGCCAGCGCAGGTACAGACCGGAGAGGCAGAAAAACAGCAGGATCAGGGTGCAGGCGCCGGTGATGTTGCGCCCGGTGTCGCCCATCGCGAGGAAACGGTGCAGCTGCAGCATCAGACCGAAGAAGTCCTGGCCGACGGCATCGCCCATGAACTCGCCGGTGTACGGATCGAAGTAGCGCATCTCGCCGCGCCGCTCGCCTTTCGGTGGGGTGAAGAACACTTTGGCCGCGTGACCGCTGTCGGTCTCGACCCAGAGCATCGAAACCTTTTTGCCGGACGTCGCTTCGATACGCTCGACCAGTTCTACCGGCGGCAAGACACCGGCGACTTGTTCTTTCACTTGCAGCACGGACGGATTCATCGCCCGCAGGATTTCGTCCTGAAACGAATAGGCCGCGCCGGTGATGCCCATCAGCGCCAGCACAAGGCCTGCGGTGATGCCAAAAAACCAGTGCAACTGGAACAGGGTTTTCTTCAACACGTCACTCGCCGTCCGTTCGGAAATTGTCATCACGGCGCGCATTATGCCGTGGGTTATCGAGAAGCGTTCTTCACTACGCACAAAAGCCCCGCTCAATTGAATGAACGGGGCCGGATCTGGTGAGCAGATCTCCTGTGGGAGCTAGCAGGCCAGCTCCCCCATTTACAGCATCAGTCAGAAGTGGAAATTGGTGCTCAGCAGTGCCGTCCGGCCCGCCGCCTGATTGGCGAAGTGGGTCGAGAAGGCTTTGTCGTAGTAGGTTTCGTTGGTCAGGTTCTGCACGTTCAATTGCAGGTCGACGTTCTTGGTCAGCTTGTACGCTGCCATTGCGTCGTAACGAACATAGGAATCGACCATCGTGGTGTTGGCCACGCTGCCGAAAACGTCATCCACGTAGAACGCACCGCCACCGAGGGTCAGCTTCGGCGTGACCTGGTAAGTGGTCCACAGGCTGGCGCTGTTCTTCGGTGTGTTAGGCAGCTCGTTGCCATCGTTGGCCCGGCCCAGTGGACCGCCATCGACTTGTTCGCTGTCCATGTAGGCGTAGCCGGCGAACACTTGCCATTTGTCGGTGAGCTTGCCGCTGGCCGACAGCTCGACACCTTGCACGCGGGTCTTGCCGGCGTTTTCGTAAGAGGTGGTGTCGACCTGCACGCGGGCGTTTTCTTTCTCGGTGCGGAAGATGTCAGCGGTCAGCGACAGGCGATCATTGAGCAGATCCCACTTGGTGCCGATTTCGTAGTTCTTGGTGGTTTCCGGCTCCAGATCGCTGCTCAGCAGGTTGCCGCTGCGATCCGGTGTGCCGCCCAACGGGTTGCCTTCCTGACCTTCGCCCAGGGTGTTGCCCGGTGGCGTGGCCGAGGTCGCGTAGGACGCGTAGATGCTGCCGTTTTCCGCCGGTTTGTAGACGACGCCGAACTGACCGGTGACGAACTCGCTGGTGTCATCTCCCTTGGCGGTGGTGCGGCCAGCGTTGTTGTAGGTCTTGTAGCCGGTTTCGAAATGGTCGTAGCGCAGGCCCATGTTCACCAGCCATTGCTCGGACAGCTCCAGGGTATCGAACACATACAGCGCGTAGGTATCGGACTGGGTGTCGGTGCCGGCGTAGTTGCGCGAAATGGCGCCGTTCCACGGATCGTTCGGGTTCGGGTTCGACAGCGAGGTGCAGTTGTAGCCGCTGGCGGCGCCGATCAGGTCCGGGTTGCAGTTGGTGGTCACGGCGCTGGTGCGCGGTGTGGTGTCGGTGTTGACGTTGTACGAAGACTTCTGGCCTTGCTCACGGGTGTATTCCACGCCGGTGGAGAAGCTGTTCTTGAAGCCGGCGACGTAGAAGTTGCCGAACAGGTCAGTCTGGTTGGTGGTGGTCTCGGTGTTGCTCACGCGAGTGTTCGCACGACGCCAGACCGTACCGTTGTTGACGTTGCCCTTGCTGTCGTCAGGCTGGGTCAGGATGTAATCCTGCATGCTGGTGCCATGGCGCAGGGTGTTCTTGAGGGTCAGCGAGTCGCTCAGGTCATGCTCGATGGCAAAGGTCGCGGTGTCGGTGCGGCCCTTGCGGAAGTCGCGATCCAGACCGTAGAAATTGCTGTGATCGCCACCCGAGTACGGCTTGTCCGGATTGGACTTGGTGCGAGCTGCTGAGCCGCCGGCCGGAATGGTGTACGGCACACCCGAATCCGGGGTGTCGTTGCTTTCGAGATGGTAGTAATCGAGGTTGACGCGGGTGTCGGTGCCCAGGCCGAACGCCAGGGAAGGGGCGATACCCCAACGGTCGTAATCGACCTTGTCGCGACCGGCGACGTTGCTCTCGTGGCTCATCAGGTTCAGACGGCCGGCAGCGGTGTCGCTGAACTGGTAGTTGCCGTCGAGGGTGTAACGCTGGGTCTGGTCGGAGCCCCAGGTGAAGCCGCCATCGAACGAGTTGCCCAGGTGCGCTTTCTTGCTCACCAGGTTGATGCTGCCGCCGGCTGCGCCACGACCGCCGATGGCGGAGTTCGGGCCCTTGCTGACTTCGATGCTTTCCACGGCGAAGATTTCGCGGCTTTGCGAACCGGTGTCGCGCACCCCGTCGAGGTAGGTGTCGCCCTGTGCATCGAAACCACGGATGAACGGACGGTCACCCTGCGGGTTGCCGCCTTCACCGGCGCCGAAGGTGATGCCCGGCACGGTGCGCAGTGCGTCCTGCATGTTCAGGGCGCCAGTGTCTTTCAGGACTTGTTGCGCAATGACGGTGACCGAGCGCGGCGTGTCGACCAGCGGCGCGGTGTACTTGGGCGAGGAGGCTTTTTCGACCTGGTAGGACGTCGAATCCTGGGTTTCGCCAGTGATTGAGGTCGCGTCCAGAGCGATGGCATTGCCGGCGGCTTTGCTCTCGGTTTTTTCAGCAGCGAACACCATCTGGCCAGCAGAACTGGCGGTGATTGCCACGCCAATTGCAGAGGCGAGCAGGCGTGGTGAACTGACCGGTATTTGTGCGTGTTGACGTGCCATTTTTATTCCCCTCCCCAAGGATTTGAGGCGGCGGAATATAGGGTAAACAAGTATTCGTATCAATTGCGAAACATTGCTAACTGCGCTGAATTTACATTCTTTACAATTTAACCTTACGGTTTCTGCCAGTTCGTTCGTCTCCCGGGTTTTACACGGCCAATAAGAATCAATACCATTGCCGCCTCTTTGCCATCAGGTGACATCACCATGCTGCTGCACATCCCCGGACTGTTCGCGAAAGACGAGGTGCAGCGCATTCGCGAGGCACTGGAGCAGGCCGATTGGGCCGATGGCAAGATCACCGCAGGCTTCCAGTCGGCCAAGGCCAAGCACAATCTGCAATTGCCGGAAGGGCATCCGCTGGCCAAGGAAATCGGCGCAGCGATGCTCGAACGGTTGTGGAAAAACCCGCTGTTCATGTCCGCCGCGTTGCCGCACAAGGTCTTCCCGCCCCTGGTGAACTGTTACACGGCCGGCGGCAGTTTCGATTTCCACATCGACAATGCCGTGCGCCAACCCAAGGGCAGCATCGAGCGCGTGCGCACCGATCTGTCGGCCACGCTGTTCTTCAGCGAGCCTGAGGACTACGACGGCGGTGAGCTGGAAATCCAGGACACCTACGGCACCCAACAGGTGAAGTTGCCCGCCGGCGACATGGTTTTGTACCCCGGCACCAGTCTGCACAAAGTCAACGCGGTCACGCGCGGCGCGCGCTACGCGTCGTTCTTCTGGACGCAAAGCCTGGTGCGCGAAGACAGTCAGCGCGCGTTGCTGTTCGAGATGGACGGCGCGATTCAGCAGCTCACCCAGGACATGCCCGATCATCCCTCGCTGATCCGCCTCACCGGCACGTATCACAACCTGCTGCGGCGCTGGGTCGAGGTATGAGTTTCCTGCTGCGTCGCCAGGAAGTCCTCAGCGGCGAACAACTCAGCGCCATGCTTGCACAAAGCCCGGCCCGTGCTGCGCAGGCTATTTTGCTGGCGGCAGGTGAGGGCGAGGTTGAAGCGCAGGCGTTGCTGGGGCAAATCCTTCTGGACGGCCAGGGCATCGCCAAGGATCAAGCGTTGGCGCTGCGTTGGTTCGGCATCGCTGCGGGTCAGGGGCATCTGATGGCGCGCAACATGCTCGGCCGTTGTCATGAGCATGGTTGGGGTTGTGCGGCGAATGCCGCGATTGCCGCGCGGCATTATCAAATCGCCGCAGACGCGGGGCTGGATTGGGCGATGTACAACCTGGCCAATCTGCTGGCCACCGGGCGCGGAGTGGTGTTGGATCATGGTCAGGCACTGACGCTGTATCAGCGCGCCGCCGAAGCCGGTCACGCCAAGTCGATGAACCTGCTGGGACGTTATCTGGAAGACGGGCAGGCCTGTCGGGCCGATCCGAGCGCCGCGCACGACTGGTATCGCCGCTCGGCCGAGGGCGGCGATTTTCGCGGGCAGTTCAGTTTTGCGGCAGTGCTGGCGGGGGAGGGGCGGATTGATGAGGCGCTGGTTTGGCTCGACAAAGCGCTGGCGGGCGGTAATCTGAATTTTCTGCGGGTGGCGAGTCAGACGCTGGCTGGTGCAACAGACCCAAGGATTCAAGCCCTGGCATCCCGATATCAGCGTCGTGCCGATGAGTTAAGTCGCACCGCATAACCCCTGTGGGAACGGGCTTGCTCGCGAAGGCGTCTTGTCAGTCACCCACTCCTGCACTGATCCTGCGCTTTCGCGAGCAAGCCCGCTCCCACAATGGATTGCATCGACATACGAAAAAGCCCATGACACGTCATGGGCTTTTCACTTGCAGCTAGCAGCTTGAAACTCGCAGCTGCTCTTACACGTAGAACGATTTCAGCGGTGGAAAACCATTGAACTCGACCGCGCTGTAACTGGTGGTGTACGCGCCGGTCGACAGCCAGTACAGACGATCACCGATGGCCAGGTTCAGCGGCAGGCCGTACTTGTAATTCTCGTACATGATGTCGGCGCTGTCGCAGGTCGGGCCGGCGATCACGACTTCTTCCATTTCGCCTTTCTTCTCGGTCCAGATCGGGAACTTGATGGCTTCGTCCATGGTTTCGATCAGGCCGGAGAACTTGCCCACGTCGGTGTACACCCAGCGCTCGACGGCGGTGCGCGACTTGCGTGCAACCAATACCACTTCGCTGACCAGAATGCCGGCGTTGGCAATCAGCGAACGGCCCGGCTCGAGAATGATTTCTGGCAGGTCATCACCGAAGTCTTCTTTCAGGAAGCGGATGATTTCTTCGGCGTAGGTTTCCAGGCTGTTGGTGCGGGTGATGTAGTTGGCCGGGAAGCCACCGCCCATGTTGATCAGCTTGAGTTGGATGCCGTCTTCTTCTTTCAGGCGCTCGAAGATCACTTTGACCTTGGCGATTGCTGCGTCCCAGACGCTGATGTCGCGTTGTTGCGAGCCAACGTGGAACGAGATGCCGTAAGGCACCAGGCCCAGGTCACGGGCGAGGATCAGCAGGTCCATGGCCATGTCGGTCTGGCAGCCGAATTTGCGCGACAGCGGCCAGTCAGCCGTGGTCGAACCTTCGGTGAGAATACGTACATAGACTTTCGAACCCGGTGCAGCCTTGGCGATGTTGCGCAGGTCGGCTTCGGAGTCGGTGGAGAACAGACGCACGCCCTTCTCGTAGAAGTAGCGGATGTCCTTGGACTTCTTGATGGTGTTGCCGTAGCTGATACGGTCCGGGCTGACGCCGCGATCCATCACTTTGTCCAGCTCGTAGATCGAAGCGATGTCGAAGCTCGAACCTTTCTCTTTGAGCAGGTCGATGATCTCGACGGCCGGGTTGGCCTTGACCGCGTAGTAGACCTTGGCGAATTCGAAACCGGCACGCAGGTCATCGTAGGCCTGGGCGATCATCGCGGTGTCGATCACCACGAACGGGGTTTCCTGTTTGTCGGCGAACGCCTTCATTTTGTCGAATGTAGCGCGCGCGAAATAGTCTTCGACCTGGATCGACATACTTGGGAACTCCTACTGGCAAACGTTAGTAATCAATGGGTGCAAATGAACGCCCTCCGTATCCCCACTTTGGTTCGCCTACTTCCCAAGGCATGTCGCCGAAAGCAAAAAGGCCATGGGAGAAATGCAGCTTTCTTCCCTTGGCCTTGCTGTCTCGTCGTCAGTACTTGAGCCGGATGGATCGTTTCCAGCATGGACGTTCGGCGCGAACTTTAGGGCGTGAGGGGCCTGAGATCAACAAAAAATGTCGCGTTTTTGCACGCTTCTGACGTGCGTCGCGTTCATCACTCTTTGTAGCCGACCAAGATGACGGACAGATGTTCCGCCGTATTTTTCAAGTGTTAAAAATACCTGCACGTTCGCGGCTTTTGTCGGCTAAGTCGTGGGTAAGTGTGATGGCGTCAACATCGGCGACGTTGGCGGCGAGAGGTGGGGGTGAGGGGGATTTTGGCTGTTTCGCGGGTTGTCTCATACATGCTGTCCGATCTGCAGGTGTTGAGATTCTTTTCCGCTAGGCGAGTGAAGAAAACATCACGCAGATCCTGTGGGAGCGAGCCTGCTCGCGAAGGCATTTTCACAGCCAAGGTCATTGTTGACTGATCTTGCGCTTTCGCGAGCAGGCTCGCTCCCACAGGTTTCGTGTTTTATGCGACTGCGGCCTCAGCTGGCGAGACGATGCTGGTCTTGCCGCCGCGAGATTTGCCGGAGCTCAGATACTCGGCAATCGACTCTTGCGTGACCTCACCGAGGAACACTCGCTCGGCATCCATCACTGGCAACCACGAACGGTTGAACTCATACATGCGCGACAGCAGGATGCGCAGATGTTCGTCGTAGGCGGCGGTGGCGTTGAACTCACGCAGGAACTGCGCGCAGGTGCCAGTCTGGCGGTGCAGATCGCGACGCCGCACGTAACCCAGCGCCTTATTCTCGGCACAAGTGACCACCACGTAGCGACGGTCGTGCTCGTCCATCAATTCCAGTGCCTCGGCCACCGGCGTCTCCGGGCTCACCGATGGCGCGTTGTCCGCCGCATCTTCCGCCTTCACCAGCAACAGACGTTTGAGCGTGCTGTCCTGGCCGACGAAGTTGCTGACAAAGTCATCCGCCGGATGCGCCAGCAGCGTGTCGGGATGATCGATCTGCAACAGTTTGCCGGCGCGGAAAATCGCGATCTTGTCGCCCAGCTTGATCGCTTCATCGATGTCGTGGCTGACCATGATCACGGTCTTGTTCAGCGCACGCTGCATTTCGAAGAACTCGTTCTGGATCATCTCGCGGTTGATCGGGTCGACCGCACCGAACGGTTCGTCCATCAGCAACAGCGGCGCATCCGCAGCCAGTGCGCGGATCACGCCGATGCGCTGTTGCTGACCACCGGACAATTCACGCGGATAGCGATGCAGATACTGCTTGGGCTCCAGCTTGATCATGCTCATCAACTCGCGGGCGCGGTCGTGGCATTTCTGTTTGTCCCAGCCGAGCAGTTTCGGCACCACGACGATGTTCTCTTCGATGGTCATGTTCGGGAACAGACCGATCTGCTGGATCACGTAACCGATGTTGCGACGCAGGGTCACTTCGTCGAGATCGGTGGTGTCTTCGCCGTTGATGAGGATCTTGCCCGAGGTGGGTTTGATCAGGCGGTTGATCATTTTCAGCGTGGTGCTTTTGCCGCAACCCGATGGCCCGAGGAACACACAGATTTCGCCTTCATTGACGGTCAGGCTTACCGAATCCACGGCTTTGACATCTTTGCCGTTGCTCTGGAAAGTTTTGCTGAGGTTTTGAAGTTCGATCATTTGAGGAGTCCTTTTGGAGTCAGCGAACGTTGCAGCCACTGCAGGAAGAGGTCAGCGAAAATGGCCAGGAGACTGACCAGCAGTGCGCCGACGATCAGCATCGACATGTCACTGCGGCTGATGGAAGCGAGGATCAACACACCGAGGCCGCCGGCGCCGATGGTCGCGGCGATGGTCATCACACCGATGTTCATCACCACGGCAGTGCGCACGCCAGCGAGGATCACCGGCACGGCGATTGGCAATTCGACCATGCGCAGGCGCTGGCCGAACGTCATGCCGATGCCGCGTGCGGCTTCACGGATGCCCGGTTCGACGCCGGTCAGGGCGAGGTAGGTGTTGCGCATGATCGGCAGCAGTGAATAAAGGAACACGGCGGTGATCGCTGGCATCGGGCCGAGGCCTTGGCCGAACCTGGAGTAGAACGGCAGCAGCAGGCCGAACAGGGCAATCGACGGCACGGTCAGCAGCACCGTGGCGCTGGCTTGCAAGGGGCCTGCGAGGGTCGGGAAACGGGTCATCAGAATGCCCAGCGGCACGCCGATGAGGATCGCCAGGGTCACGGCGATGCCGACGAGAGTGATGTGCTGCCAGGTCAGGTGCATTACCTGCTGCCAGTCGAGGTGGGAAAAGGCGTTCAGAAATTCCATGACTTTTCCTCCTTAGTTAAGTGGATGCTGGCGCAGGAAATCGGCGGCAACGGACGATGGGCTTTCGTGATCGACGTCGACCCGCGCATTGAGCTGGCGCATGGTTTCATCGTCGAACAGTTCGGCCAGCGGCTTGAGTTGCCCGGCCAGTTTCGGGTTGGCGTCCAGCGTTGCCTGACGCACAACCGGCGCGGCGGTGTAATCGGGGAAGTAGTGCTTGTCGTCTTCCAGCAGCTTCAGGCCGAACGCGCTGAGGCGACCGTCGGTGGTGTAGACCAGACCGGCAAACACCTGACCATTGCGCAGCGCGGTGTAGACCAGCCCCGCGTCCATCTGGCGAATGTTCTCGCGGGTCAGGTTCATGTCGTAGAGATCGACCATGCCGATCAGCCCGTCAGAACGGTTGGCGAACTCGGTGTCCAGCGCCACCAGATGATTGCTCTTGGCTTCGGCGCGCAGGACTTCGTTCAGCTGACTGATGTTGTTGATCTGCGGATATTCCTCAGCCACTTTTTTCGGCAGCGCGAGGGCGTAGGTGTTGCTGAATTTCGACGGGGTCAGCCAGATCAGGCCTTTTTTCGCGTCGAGTTCTTTTACCCGGGCGTAGGACTGAGCGCTGTCGAGTTTTTCAGTGACATGGTTGTAGGCCACCAGCGACACGCCGGTGTATTCCCAGAGCATGTCCAGTTGCCCGCTTTCGTGGGCACTGCGGGCGAGGTTGCTGCCCAGACCACCGGTGATCTGCGCGTCGTAACCTTTGCTGCGCAGGTATTGCGCGGTGATTTCGGCGAGCAGGGTCTGCTCGGTGAACACCCGGGCGCCGAGGCGAATCACTGGTTTGTCGGCGGCTTGCGCGACACCTGCGAACAGCAGGATGCAACCTAAGATCAAACTAAGTCGTTTCATATTCATTCCTTCGCAAAAGCCTTAAGACGGGCGCAAACCGCGTTCCAGCCAGAGACGGCTGGCGAGGGTGACCACGCCATCGAGCAGCAAGGCGAGCAGCGCGGTGCACGCGGCGCCGAGCAGCAGTTGCGGCTGATTGTTCAGGGCGATGCCAGGGAAAATCAGGCTGCCGAGGCTGTTGGCGCCGATCAGGAAGGCCAGCGGCGCGGTGCCGACGTTGATCGCCAAAGCCACACGCACACCACCGACAATGATCGGCACGGCGTTGGGCAATTCGACTTTCCACAGCACTTGACGCGGGGTCATGCCGATGCCGACGGCCGCTTCTTTCAGCGAGCCCTGCACGTTTTTCAGGCCTTCGTAGGTATTGCGCACAATCGGCAGCAACGAAGCGAGGAACAAAGCGAAGATCGCCGGGCCACTGCCGATGCCGAGGATGCCCAGGGCAATCGCGAGCACGGCCAATGGAGGCACGGTGTTGCCGATATTGAAGATCTGCATGAAGCGTTCGGCGCGGCCGACCATGCTCGGGCGACTGAGGAAGATGCCGGCGGGGATGCCCACGACAAGGGCAGCCAGCATTGAAGCGAGGACGAGAATCAGATGAGCTTGCAGGTAAAACAACAAATCGTCGCGGTAGTGTTCGATCGTGTTGATGCCGATCCAGTGGACCAGCAGGGCCAGGAGCGCGATCACCACCGCACCTCCCATCAGCCCTTTGCCATAGCGGATAGCCACAGGCGGACTCCTTTTTTTGTAGTCGGCGAGCGCAGTCCCGAGTGGCATGCCAAGCCTTGGCTGCCGGGAAAGTCGTTCGCGAAAAGTAGCCGCTTTTCAGGACCGGAAAGCGGTCTGAAAGCGAGCCATGAGCGCAGCCTCGTCAGGCTAACTTGCTGATTTTTCAGCCCCTGACGAAATGTCGTAACAGGGGATGGACGTCTCCGTGCTTTAAAAGGTTCCCATCTGAGACAGCATTTGGCCACCCCTAATGCGCTCAACGGTTCGGTTATTGCATCGAGTTGGGCTATAATCGCCGCCCTTTTTTGAATCACCGCCAGGCGATTTCCCATGACCAACCAGGCCGCCGAAGTCGCGAAACGCCGCACTTTCGCCATTATTTCCCACCCCGATGCCGGTAAAACCACGATCACCGAGAAGCTCCTGTTGATGGGCAAGGCGATTGCAGTGGCCGGTACGGTGAAATCCCGTAAATCCGATCGCCATGCGACATCCGACTGGATGGAGATGGAAAAACAACGGGGTATTTCCATTACCACGTCGGTCATGCAGTTCCCGTATCGCGAACACATGATCAACCTGCTCGACACCCCGGGCCACGAAGACTTCTCCGAAGATACTTACCGCACCCTGACGGCGGTGGACTCGGCATTGATGGTCCTCGACGGCGGTAAAGGTGTCGAGCCACGGACCATTGCGCTGATGGACGTCTGCCGTCTGCGTGATACGCCGATTGTCAGCTTCATCAACAAACTCGACCGTGACATCCGCGACCCGATCGAACTGCTCGACGAAATCGAAGCCGTTCTGAAGATCAAGGCCGCGCCGATCACCTGGCCGATCGGTTGCTACCGCGACTTCAAGGGCGTGTACCACCTGGCTGACGACTACATCATTGTCTACACCGCCGGTCACGGTCACGAACGCACCGAAACCAAAATCATCGAGAAGCTCGACTCCGACGAGGCGCGTGCGCATCTGGGCGACGAGTACGACCGTTTCATCGAGCAACTGGAACTGGTTCAGGGTGCCTGCCACGAATTCAACCAGCAGGAATTCCTCGACGGTCAACTGACCCCGGTGTTCTTCGGTACGGCATTGGGCAACTTCGGCGTTGACCACGTACTCGACGCTGTCGTTGATTGGGCGCCGCGCCCGCTGGCCCGTGTCGCCAACGAGCGTACCGTCGAGCCGGTGGAAGAGAAGTTCTCGGGCTTCATCTTCAAGATCCAGGCGAACATGGACCCGAAACACCGCGACCGTATCGCCTTCATGCGTATCTGCTCCGGCAAGTACGAGAAGGGCATGAAGATGCGCCACGTGCGTACCGGCAAAGACGTGCGCATCGGCGATGCACTGACGTTCTTCTCCTCCGAGCGTGAGCAACTGGAAGAGGCCTACGCCGGCGACATCATTGGTCTGCACAACCACGGCACCATCCAGATCGGCGACACTTTCAGTGAAGGCGAAGTCCTCGGTTTCACCGGTATTCCGCACTTCGCCCCGGAACTGTTCCGTCGCGTGCGTCTGCGTGATCCGCTGAAATCCAAGCAACTGCGTCAGGGCCTGCAACAGTTGGCCGAAGAAGGCGCAACGCAGGTGTTCTTCCCCGAGCGCAGCAACGACATCATTCTTGGCGCCGTCGGTGTGCTGCAGTTCGATGTGGTCGCCAGCCGTTTGAAAGAGGAATACAAGGTTGAGTGCTCTTACGAGCCGATCACCGTGTACTCCGCGCGCTGGATTGAATGCGAGGACAAGAAGAAGCTTGAGGAGTTTTCCAACAAGGCTGTGGAGAACCTGGCGCTGGACGGCGGTGGGCACTTGACCTACCTCGCGCCGACTCGGGTTAACCTGGCGTTGATGGAAGAGCGTTGGCCGGATGTGAAATTCCGGGCGACGCGTGAGCATCACTAAGCGCTGAATTGGTTTGTTCGAAGCCCCCTCGGTGTATGCCTTGGGGGCTTTTTTTTGCTTTTGTTTTGGGTGTATATCCGTTTTTGCCACTCGACCTGTTGAGTGGTGAAGAGCGGGTGTTCGGCTTTGGGTTTGTGGTGTTCTTGCCCCTCACCCCAGCCCTCTCCCCAAGGAGAGGGAGCCGATTTGTGGGCTTTTCAAGATCTGAGTTCAACGTGGTATCGCACGTCGACGTAGCTCTTTCAAACAGCTCGGTCAGTCCCCTCTCCCATTGGGCGGTCCGACGTTTCGGGAGGGTTAGGGTGAGGGGCTTTTGATCTTCGGCACGGTTATATCGCGCGCAATGGCTGTAGGACGACTCCGTTTTTTGTGATGTCGATGTTCTCGAGCGCGACAACCGCCGTGCTGACCGTTAGTGTTCCAGCTCCACGCACGTCGCTTTGAGAGGTCAATGGAATGACGAGTCGTCTGACTCACCTGCTGCGCCTCGGCGGTTATTTCGGTGTGATGGCCTGGGTGCTTGCGGCGCTGTTGTTCATCAATCGCCTGAGCAGCATGGTCAAGTTGTTCATGGCGCTGTACCTGCGCCAGGAGCTCGGGCTGGCGATTGAGACGGTTGGCTGGCTGCTGTCGGCGTATGGCGCGGGCTTGCTGATCGGCTCGATGCTCGGCGGCTGGCTCAGTGATCATGTGCGCACGGCGCGGCTGACGGCGGCGCTGTTCTTCATTTCGGCGTGGGTGCTGATTCTGCTGGGGCTGGTGACGCAAGTGCCGTTACTCGCCGCGTTGTTGTTGCTCAGCGGCACCCTCGATGGCGCCATCCGCACCCTCCATCAGCGCCTGATCATGGAGTATTGCGAGCCTGCACAGCGCTCTCGCGCCCAAGCGCTGAGCCGGGTCGCGCGAAATCTTGGGATGGCTGCTGCCGGTATTGCCGGCGGGGTGTTGGCGCAGACGGATTTCCGTTGGGTGTTTTTTGTCAGTGCGGCAATGACGTTGCTGGCGTTGCTCTGGTTTGTGCGCACCACCTGGCGCCGCGCGGTGCTCGAACCCGATGAGGTGGCCGTGGCAGGCACCGGCACAGGCGCGCCGTTGCGCGACACGGCATTCCTCTGGCTACTGGGCGCGGCCGTGTTGCTGGGGATGGCCTTCGACACCGTCTACAGCACGCTGGGCAACTATCTGCGCGACTATTACCACTTGAGTACCGAGGCCATCGGTTGGCAGTTCGGGCTCAACGCGATGCTGGTGGTGGCGCTGCAGATTCCACTGACGCACTGGGGCGAGCGTTGGGGCGCGCGTCGGCAACTGCTGGCGGGCTGTGTGTTGCTGGCCGTCGGGCTGGGCATGCTGCCGTTTGGCTCCGGGTTGTTTTACGTGTGTTTGTCGACCGTGATCTGGACGTTGGGTGAAGCTTTTTTCATGCCGCCGATGAATGTGCTGGTCATGCAGCATGCGCAGGGTGGCAAAAGCGGCCAGTATTTTGGTCTGTTTTTCATGAGCTGGAGCGCGAGCGCACTGCTGTCGCCGGTGCTCAGTGGTCAGTTGTATGGGCACTTCGGAGGGCACAGCGTATGGCTTGCGAGCGCGACACTGGCACTGTTGACCTTGCCGCTGATCTACCTCGCGACGCGCTCAGTGACCCAGGCCAAGGCGCTGACCGCCAGCAAAAACGCCTCCTCGCTTAGCTGATTCGGTTATAGCCGTTATTCACAAGTGATCTGCCGGGCCGGGGCATTTACAGGGCCGGGTTAGCGTCCTGTCTGGTGAACCTCGCTGATCGGAACTAGATTTCATCCAGCGCCGGATCGGCATCCAGGCTTCAACCACGAATGGATGGAAATGACTATGAGCATTTTTCAACGCATTGTGCTGTTGCTTAAGGTTTTGGTGCTGTTGACGCTTGGCACCACGGCGGCCTGGGCGAGTGCCACCACGCCACCCCAAGGATTTAATACGGCCCAAGGCGACGCCGGTGTAATCATGCTGGCCAAGTCGGAAGCCGAACCGGGCGATCAGGATCAGGCTGGCAGTGAGAACGATGATGATTCGACCACCGACGAGCCAGACACGGACGATGACGAAGGCGACAGCCAGTCGTAACTCGCGGGCAAAAGAAAACCCCTTCCGCTGCGATTGATGTATCAGCAGTGGAAGGAGGTTTCATTGACACATGTATCAAAGTTATTAGAGCGACCTGGGTGGGCTTGCATTTTTACATGCATCGATTTTTCAAGGTTTTTGAGTTTTATTCATTTTTTCGAGACTAAAGCATCTGTTTATTTCAATTCGATTGGTAGTACCTGTCAGAAGTGACAGTGGTCGGCTCGTCTTTGTAATGGTTTAATTTTTTTGCAGTTTTTAAATTAAACAAAGAGGAATTGGCCATGATTGCGGCGAAAAATATTACTACGGGCAAGCTAAAGGTTGAAGTTGGCAAGGGCGAACGTTTTGTTACGGATAAAGTTTCTTGTGTTGTGTATACGGGGTCTCTTTTGCTAAGAGGATCTGGTGATAATGATCGAGAAGAACTTAAAATACAAATCTCAGAGGGGGGTGAAATTGAGCAAGGTGTCGAGTATAAGTTTGATGGGTTAACTCAAAGTAATGCCACTTACACGGACCATCATGGGGTGGCTTGGTATGTGAAGGGCGGGCGCATTAAACTCACGACTTTTGATTTGAAGAATCAAACTGCAATTTTTGATTTTGATTTTAAGGCCTTTAATGAAGAAGGCGTCGAGAAAGACTTGAATGGTGATGGGGCGTTTCAAGGCTTTAACACGTCTTCATAAAATTCCGCTTCGGTTTAGATTTAAGAACATCGATGGCAGGGTAGTGTTTGGCTACTTCATGAATACGTCAATTTACCTTTGGAACATATGTTTTTGCTCTCCAAAGAGCCGTACAACGAAGGCGGCAGTTTCGTAAATCGCGGGCAAAAGAAAATCCCTTCTTCCCGACTGATGCGCAATCGAGAGAGAAGGGGTTGGTTAACACTTCAAGTACAACTCAATTCCCTTGTAGGCGTGAGCCTGCTCGCGATAGCGGAGTCTCAGTCGATGCAGATGTTGACTGGAACAACGCCATCGCGAGCAGGCTCACGCCCACAGGTTTTCATGCAGCGCCGTCGAGGAACTGCTCGGCGTAGTGGCAAGCCACTTGCCGGTTGTCCAGTTGACGCAACAACGGTTCTTCCGTGCTGCAACGCTCGGTCGCATACGGGCAGCGCTTGTGGAAAGCACAGCCTGGCGGCGGATTCAGCGGGTTGGGCAGTTCGCCGACGATCTTGATTTTCGGCTTGTCCGGGTCTGGGTGAATGGTCGGAGTCGCCGAAAGCAGCGCCTGGGTGTACGGGTGCAGAGGACGGGTGTAGATGTCCTCTTTCGGGCCCATTTCCACTGGACGACCGAGGTACATCACCATCACGTGATCAGCCACATGACGCACCACCGCAAGGTTGTGCGAGATGAACACGTAGGCGGTGTTGAACTCCTGTTGCAGATCCATGAACAGGTTGAGCACCTGCGCCTGAATCGACACGTCCAGCGCCGAAGTCGGTTCGTCCGCCACCAGTACTTTCGGTTGCAGCATCATTGCGCGTGCCAGGGCGATACGCTGACGCTGACCACCGGAGAACATGTGCGGATAACGCTGGTAGTGCTCTGGACGCAAGCCGACCTGCTTCATCATCGCCTGAACTTTCTCGCGACGTTCGGTGGCGCTCAGGTTGGTGTTGATCAGCAGCGGCTCGGCCAGTTGATCGCCGATTTTCTGCCGTGGGTTCAGCGACGCGTAAGGGCTTTGGAACACCATCTGCACGTCTTTGCGCAATTGCTTGCGTTGCGCCTTGTCGGCGCCGGCCACTTCCTGTCCGGCGATTTGCAGCGAACCCGATGACGGCTCTTCAATCAGCGTCAGGGCGCGGGCGAGGGTGGATTTGCCGCAGCCCGACTCTCCCACGACGGCGAGGGTCTTGCCGGCTTCCAGTTCGAACGACACGCCGTTGAGCGCGCGTACGGTCGCATGGCCCTTGAACAGGCCACGGGAGACTTCGTAGTGACGGGTCAGGTCGCGGGCGGTAAGTACGACGGCCATTACGCCACCTCCTGGTTCAGCGGGTAGAAGCAGCGGGCGAGGCTGTGGGCTTTCGGATCAAGGCCCGGACGCTGCGCGCGGCAGCTGTCCTGCACGTAGGGGCAGCGAGGCGACAGCAGGCAACCCTGCGGACGGTCATAGCGGCCCGGAACGATGCCTGGCAGGGTCGACAGACGTGAAGCGCCGAGACTGTGCTCGGGAATCGCCTTGAGCAGCGCTTCGCTGTAAGGGTGTGCCGGGATGTCGAACAGTTGCGGCACCTGACCGACTTCAACGGCTTGTCCTGCGTACATCACGCAGACGCGCTGAGCAGTTTCCGCCACGACGGCGAGGTCGTGAGTGATCAGCACCAGGCCCATGTTCTGTTCTTTCTGCAACGCCAGCAGCAGATCCATGATCTGTGCCTGAATCGTCACGTCCAGCGCCGTGGTCGGTTCGTCGGCGATCAGCAGTTTCGGCTCGCCGGCAATTGCCATGGCAATCGCAACACGCTGGCTCATGCCGCCGGACAGTTGATGCGGGTAGGCGTCCATACGGCTGGCAGCGCCCGGGATTTCGACTTTTTCCAGCAATTCGATGGCACGCTTGCGCGCTTGCTTGCCGGACATTTTCAGGTGCAGGCGCAGCACTTCTTCGATCTGGAAACCGACGGTGTAGCTCGGGTTCAGCGCGGTCATCGGGTCCTGGAACACCATCGACAGGTCTTTGCCGACGATCTGCCGACGCTGGCGGTTGCTCAGCTTGAGCATGTCTTTGCCGTCGAAGCTGAGGGCGTCGGCGGTGACGATGCCGGGATGCTCGATCAGCCCCATCAGCGCCATCATGGTCACGGATTTACCCGAGCCCGACTCGCCAACAATGGCCAGCACTTCGCCCTTGTCGACTTTCAGGTCGAGGCCATCGACCACCGGGGTGGCGTTTTTGTCGCCGAAGCGAACGTTGAGATTCTTGATTTCTAGCAGTGACATGGGAATCTCCTCAGGCGGCGTTCTTGAGTTTCGGGTCCAGCGCATCGCGCAGACCGTCGCCCATCAAGTTGATTGCCAGCACGCTGAGCAAAATGGTCAAACCAGGCAGACTGACTACCCACCAGGCGCGTTCGATGTAGTCGCGGGCCGAGGCCAGCATGGTGCCCCACTCAGGGGTTGGCGGTTGTACGCCAAGACCGAGGAAGCCCAGCGCCGCAGCGTCGAGAATCGCCGAGGAGAAGCTCAGGGTCGCCTGTACGATCAGCGGCGCCATGCAGTTCGGCAGCACGGTGATGAACATCAGACGAGGCAGGCCGGCACCGGCCAGGCGCGCAGCGGTCACGTAATCGCGGTTCAGTTCGCCCATTACGGCGGCACGGGTCAGACGCACGTAGGACGGCAGCGAAACCACGGCAATCGCGATCACGGTGTTGATCAGGCCAGGGCCGAGGATGGCGACAATCGCCACAGCCAGCAGCAGCGACGGCAGGGCCAGCATGATGTCCATCAGACGCATGATGGTCGGGCCGATCATCTTCGGGAAGAAACCGGCGAACAGACCCAGCAGAATCCCCGGGATCAGCGACATCACCACGGACGACAAACCGATCAGCAGCGACAGGCGTGAGCCCTGGATCAGGCGCGACAGCAAGTCACGACCCAGTTCATCGGTGCCGAGCAGAAACTGCATCTGGCCGCCTTCCAGCCACACCGGTGGCGTCAGCAGGAAGTCGCGGTATTGCTCGCTCGGGTTATGCGGCGCGACCCACGGCGCGAACACCGCGCAGAAGATGATCAGCAGCATGAACAGCAGGCCGGCAACCGCACCCTTGTTCTTCGAAAAGGCTTGCCAGAATTCTTTGTACGGCGACGGGTACAGCAGGCTTTGATCCGCGTTGGTGGCGGAAGTCGCTACTGAGGAAGTTGGAGTGCTCATTGAATTGGACCTCAGCGCTGATGACGGATGCGTGGGTTGGCAAAGCCGTAGAGGATGTCCACTACGAAGTTGACCAGAATCACCAGGCAGGCGATTAACAGGATGCCGTTTTGCACAACCGGGTAGTCCCGGGCGCCGATGGCTTCGATCAGCCATTTACCGATGCCGGGCCAGGAGAAGATGGTTTCGGTCAGAACCGCGCCGGCCAGCAATGTGCCGACTTGCAGGCCGACCACGGTGAGTACCGGAATCAGCGCGTTACGCAGGCCGTGGACAAACACTACGCGCGACGGCGACAGGCCTTTGGCCTTGGCGGTGCGGATGTAGTCTTCGCGCAGCACTTCGAGCATCGACGAGCGGGTCATCCGCGCGATGACCGCCAGTGGGATGGTGCCGAGCACGATGGCCGGCAGGATCAGGTGATGCAAGGCATCGAAGAAAGCGCCGACGTCATCGGCCAGCAGCGTGTCGATCAGCATGAAACCGGTGCGCGGCTCGATGTCGTAGAGCAGGTCGATCCGTCCGGATACCGGCGTCCAGCCCAGGCTCACCGAGAAGAACATGATCAGGATCAGGCCCCACCAGAAGATCGGCATCGAATACCCCGCGAGGGAGATGCCCATCACCCCGTGGTCGAACAGCGATCCTCGCTTGAGGGCCGCGATCACCCCGGCCAGCAGCCCGAGAATGCCCGCGAACAGCAGGGCGGCCATGGACAGTTCCAGGGTCGCCGGGAAGAGGGAGGTGAACTCGGTCCACACGCTCTCACGGGTGCGCAGGGATTCGCCGAGATCGCCTTGAGCCAGTTTGCCGATGTAGTCCAGATACTGGGCGTACAGCGGCTTGTTCAGACCTAGGCGTTCCATTGCCTGAGCGTGCATTTCGGGGTCGACCCGACGTTCGCCCATCATCACTTCCACGGGGTCGCCCGGAATCATGCGAATCAACGCGAAAGTCAGCAAGGTGATGCCGAAAAACGTGGGGATCAATAACCCCAGTCGGCGGGCAATAAAACTAAACATCGTGTGTGGTACCTCATCAGCCGGTTAGGCGTGCCCGGCGTCTCTGGGGTCAGGGACGCCGGGAGTTTCTTATCTACTTCACCTGGGTGGTGGCGAAGTTATTCGTGGTGAGAGGGCTGATGTGATAACCCTCTACGTTGTTGCGCATTGCGGTGAACATCCTGGTGTGGGCCATGCTGATCCATGGCTGATCCTGATTAAACAGCACTTGCGCCTGTTCGTAGAGTGCGGCGCGTTCGGCCGGATCTACTTTAGCCCGTGCCTCATCCAGCAGTGCCTGGAATTTTTCGTTGCACCAGCGCGCATAGTTCTCGCCATTTTTTGCCGCTTCGCAACTGAGCATAGGCGTCAGAAAGTTATCCGGGTCGCCGTTGTCGCCCGCCCATCCGGCCGAGACCATATCGTGTTCGCCAGCCTTGGCGCGTTTGAGCATTTCGCCCCATTCCATCACGCGGATGTCGATCTTGATCCCGACTTTCGCCAGGTCAGCCTGCATCATTTGCGCGCCGAGCATCGGGTTGGGGTTGGTCGGGCCGCCACCGTTGCGGGTAAACAGGGTAAACACGGTGCCTTCCGGTACACCGGCTTCCTTGAGCAGGGCGCGGGCCTTGTCGAGGTCGCGTGGCGGGTTTTTCAGGTCGTGGTTGTAGCCGAGCAGGGTCGGCGGGTACGGGTTGACCGCGACCGACGCATTGCCTTTGCCGAACAGCGCGTTGACATAAGCTTCCTTGTCGAACGCGATGTCGATGGCTTTGCGCACGCGCACGTCGCTCATGTACTTGTGCTGGGTGTTCATGGCGATGTACGAGACGGTCATCGCGTCCAGTTCATCGACTTTCAGGTTGCTGTCTTTCTTGATGCTCGGGATGTCATCCGGTTTCGGATACAGCGCGATCTGGCACTCGTTGGCCTTGAGCTTCTGCAGGCGCACGTTGTTGTCGGTGGCGATGGCCAGGATCAACGCGTCAGCCGGCGGCTTGCCACGGAAGTAGTCCGGGTTGGCCTTGAAGCGCACCTGAGCGTCCTTGGCGTAACGCTGGAAGATGAACGGGCCGGTGCCGATTGGCTTGTTGTTCAGGTCGCCAGTCTTGTTGGCCTTGAGCAACTGATCGGCGTATTCGGCCGGGTAGATCGAGGAAAACGCCATCGCGATGTCGGCCAGGAACGGCGCTTCGCGGCGGGTCAGGGTGAACTTGACGGTGTTGTCGTCGACTTTTTCGACGTTTTTCAACAGTTCCTTGAAGCCCATGCTTTCAAAGTACGGGAAGCCCACGCTCGACAGTTTGTGCCACGGGTGATTCGGGTCCAGCTGACGCTGGAAGCTCCAGACCACGTCGTCGGCGTTCATGTCGCGGGTCGGCTTGAAGTATTCGGTGGTATGAAACTTGACGCCTTTGCGCAGGTGGAACGTGTAGGTCAGGCCGTCTTCGCTGATGTCCCAGGACTCGGCGAGTGCCGGGATCACTTCAGTGGTGCCGGGCTTGAAGTCGGCCAGGCGGTTGAAGATGGTTTCGGCCACAGCGTCCGCCGTGACTGCAGTCGTGTACTGGACCATGTCGAAGCCTTCCGGACTGGCTTCGGTGCAGACCACCAAGGGTTTGGCCGAAACGCCGATGGCGGCGCTCAACAACGCGGCAGCGACGGCCGCACGTAGGGGAAGCATTTTCATCGATAACCCTCTGCAATCGGTTGAAGACAAAAACCGAACGGCCGACTCCTCATGAGTCAGCCGTCGGTTGGCGTGTTTTTACAGGATGTTGAACGGAATCGTCGTCACGAGACGGAACTCGTTGATGCTGCCGTCAGCCTGGTTTTCGCTGGCGCGGTGGGTGGTGTAGGTCGCGCGGATGGTGGTGGCCTTGAGCGGACCGCTCTGCACGGCGTAGGAAGAACCGATGCCGTATTCGTAGTGGTGCTCGCCGTCCATGTTGCGGACATCGTAAGCGGTGCCGACGTAGTGAGTACCGTCGATGCCCCAGCCGCGGGCGCTGTAGGCGTTGAACTTCAGGCCCGGAATGCCGTACTCGGCCATGTTGATGCCGTAGGCGATCTGGAAGGATTTCTCGTTCGGTCCGTTGAAGTCGGACAGCAGGGAGTTGGCCAGGTAGATACCGTTGGTTTCGTGCAGGTAGTCGAAGTACTCGTTACCGTTCACTTCCTGATAGGAGAAGGTCAGGGTGTGCGCCTGGTGAGTCAGACCGAACGACAGCGAGTAGGTGTCGTTGTCGATCTCGCCCATCAGCTTTTTGCCTTCGTCGACGGTCTTGTAGTAGTTCAGGCCGGTGGTCAGGCTCAGTACCGAGCTGTCGCCCAGTTCGTGAGTGGCGCCGAAGTAGTACTGGTTCCAGAAGTCTTCAGCCTGGGTCGCGTAGAGGCTGGTTTTCAGGCTCTTGAGCGGCTGGTAGTTCACGCCGGCGGTGTTGACGTGATCGGTTTCAACGCCGGTGTTGCTGTATTCGGTACGGAATTTCGACAGGCTCTGTTCGGTACGTGGTGACACGCGGTCGAAGGTGGCGAGGTCGAACGACAGGTTGTCGAATTCTTCACTGTGGATCGCCACACCTTCGAAGCTCGAAGGCAACGGACGGTTACCGATGACGTCGACGATCGGGCTGCTGAAGTTCATGCGGCCGGCGGTCAGGGTGGTATTGGAGATCCGTGCCTTGACGTTGGCCAGGCCCAGTTTGCTCCACTGGTCAACCGCGTCGCCGTTGGAGTGGGCGAGGGTACGGTTGGAACCGCCCTTGATGTCTTCGCGGCTGCGATCCAGCGCGATGGCGTTGTAGGCCGCGACTTCGGTGCTGAAACCCACGGTGCCTTGGGTGAAGCCCGAGGTGTAGTTCAGGATGGTGCCCTGAACCCAGTTGATCCGGCGCGAACCGTTCAGGGTTTCGCCATGGCGCTCATAGTTGAAGGTGCCGCCGCGCTTTTTTTCTTCGTTGGCGTACCAGTTGCGGGTCGAACCCGACAGGCTCTGGCCATCGATGAAACCTTTGGCTTCGGACTGGGCGCTGGTGCTGGCCAGTTGCGTCGGCATGAAGTCCTGGCTGACGCTTTCAGCGTGGGCTGCGGCGGTGATGCTGCTGATGGCCAGGGCCAGTATCGCGGTGTTGCTCAGTTTCATGGGTGAAGCTCCTTTACTTTCTTTTTATGCCGGCTTTTTTTGGTATGCCGGTTATTGGTTTAGAACTCGTTCACACATCGCAAACGTTTGCAGAAAGACGGATAGGCGAATTTCGGCAATGCGCTTGCGTGAGGGGCTAGACAGCGCCCCCCAGCGTTGCGGCTAATCATCTGGTTTAATCGATACCGACACCCGAGAACACGTTGCGACCGAACGGGCTGACTTTGAAGCCCTCGATCCTCGTGCTTAACGGTTGGTTGACCGTCGAGTGGGCCACTGGCGTGATCGGCACTTGCTGTTTAAGCAATTGCTGAGCCTGTTTGTAGAGCACGGTGCGCTGGTCGCGGTCGGTGACGACCTTGGCCTCTTTGATCAGCTTGTCGTAAGCCGGATCGCACCACATGGAGTAGTTGTTGCCGCCGATAGCGTCGCAGCTGTACAGCGTGCCGAGCCAGTTGTCCGGATCACCATTGTCCCCGGTCCAGCCGATCAGGCTGATGTCGTGCTCGCCGTTCTTGGTGCGCTTGATGTACTCGCCCCATTCGTAGCTGACGATCTTTACTTTCAGACCGATTTTGGCCCAATCCGCCTGGAGCATTTCGGCCATCAGTTTGGCGTTGGGGTTGTACGGACGCTGCACCGGCATCGCCCACAAGGTGATCTCGGTGCCTTCCTTGACGCCGGCAGCCTTGAGCAGCTCTTTGGCTTTTTCCGGGTTGTAGGCGGCGTCCTTGACGGTGTCATCGTAGGACCACTGAGTCGGCGGCATCGCGTTGACTGCCAATTGACCGGCGCCCTGATAAACGGCGTTGAGAATCCCTTGTTTATTCACCGCCATGTCCAGCGCCTGACGCACTTCAAGCTGGTCGAAAGGCTTGTGGCGGACGTTGTAGGCGATGTAGCCGAGGTTGAAGCCCGGCTTGGAGATCAGTTGCAGTTTCGGGTCGTTCTTCAGCGCTTCGACATCAGCCGGGCGTGGATGCAGGGTGATCTGGCACTCGCCGGCCTTGAGCTTCTGCACTCGGACCGAGGCGTCGGTGTTGATGGCGAAGATCAGGTTGTCGAGCTTGACCCGGCTCGGGTCCCAGTAGTTTTTGTTGCCGGTGTAACGGATGTTCGAGTCTTTCTGGTAGCTCTTGAACACGAACGGCCCAGTGCCCACGGGCTTCTGGTTGATGTCGCTCGGCTTGCCTTCGGCCAGCAGCTTGTCGGCGTATTCAGCAGACAGGATGGCGGCGAAACTCATGGCGATGTTCTGGATGAACGCGGCGTCGACGCTGTTGAGCGTGAATTCCACGGTCAGCGGCCCGGTCTTCTCGACCTTGGCGATGTTCTTGTTCAGGCTCATCCCGTTGAAATACGGGAATTCGGTTGGATAAGCCTTACGGAATGGCTGTTGCGGATCGAGCATGCGGTTAAACGTGAACAGCACATCATCGGCGTTGAAATCGCGAGTCGGTTTGAAATACGGCGTTGTATGAAATTTCACGCCTTCGCGCAGGTGAAAGGTGTACTTGAGACCATCCTCGGAAATCTCCCACTTGGTGGCCAGACCCGGTACGACATTGGTCGCGCCTTTTTCGAACTCGACCAGACGGTTGTAGATCGGTTCGGCGGCATCGTTGTCGGTGGCCGTTGTGTACTGCGCGGTATCGAAACCCGCCGGGCTGCCTTCGGAGCAGAACACCAGGCTTTTGCTGGCGGCGAGACTGGCGGACGAGGCGGCCAACAGGCCGGCGCCCAGCAGTGCGGAAAAAACCAAGGTATGGCGCATATGACGCTCCCTCTTTTTTAGTGTTGTGCAATGCACCGCGGTCTCATCCAGAGACGTTGTGGTTGCATTGAGCTCAATCCAATACGTGCAGCGAGCCGGTGGCCCACGCAGAAACTGGTCAGAACCCGACGGTAGGGGCCGCGGGTCTGGCAGTAAATGCGTAATTGCCTGAAAACTTGTAGGAAAAGTCGACGCGTCCTATACCGGTGCAGTCATCCGCAGCGGAATTGGATGTAGGCAAATTCCTTAATTTCCGGCAGGTAACGCAACGGCGACGTTAAAAACGTCGCCGCTGCAGTGCCTTATTTGCTGACGCTGACGCCGTAGAAGGAATTCAGGCCGAATGGGCTGATCTTGAAATCCTGCACGTTGGCGCGCATGGGTTGGTACACCGTCGAGTGAGCGATAGGTGTCATCGGGACTGCATCTTTGAGGACGTGTTGCGCCTGTTTGTACAGTTCGGTGCGCTTGGCCTGGTCGGTTGTCCGCTTGGCTTCTTTCACGAGGCCGTCGAACTTCTTGTCGCACCACTTGGAGAAGTTGTTGCCGCTGAGCGAGTCGCACCCGAACAGCACGTTCAGCCAGTTGTCCGGATCACCATTGTCACCGCTCCAGCCAATGATCATGGCCTGGTTCTCGCCACCTTTGGAACGCTTGATGTACTCGCCCCACTCGTAGCTGGTGATCTTCACTTTCAAGCCGATCTTGGCCCAGTCGGACTGGAGCATTTCAGCCATCAGCTTGGCGTTCGGGTTATACGGACGTTGAACCGGCATCGCCCACAGAACGATTTCGGTACCTTCCTTGACGCCGGCTTCCTTGAGCAGTTGCTTGGCTTTCTCAGGATCGTACTTGGCATCTTTGATGGTGGTGTCGTAGGACCACTGGGTCGGCGGCATGGCGTTGACGGCCAGTTGGCCGGCGCCCTGGTAAACCGAATCGATGATCTGCGGCTTGTTCACGGCCATGTCCAGCGCTTGACGTACACGCAGGTCAGCCAGCGGGTTCGCCTCGTTGCTGCCCTTGACCTTGTCCATCACGTTGTAGGCGATGTAACCCAGGTTGAAACCCGCCTGGTCAGGCATCTTCAGGGCTTTGTCTTCTTTCAGCGCTTTCAGATCGGCCGGACGCGGGAACAGAGTGATCTGGCATTCATTCTTTTTCAGCTTCTGGATACGCACCGACGGGTCGGTGGTGATGGCGAAGATCAGGTTGTCGATCTTCACGTCTTCAGGCTTCCAGTAATCCTTGTTGCCGGTGTAACGGATGTTGGAGTCTTTCTGGTAGCTCTTGAACACGAACGGACCAGTGCCGATCGGCTTCTGGTTGATGTCGGCAGCCTTGCCTTCTTTCAGCAACTGGGCAGCGTACTCGGCGGACTGCACCGAGGCGAAGCTCATGGCCATGTTCTGGATGAACGCGGCATCCACTTCTTTGAGGGTGAACTTGACGGTGTGATCGTCGACTTTATCGATCTTGGTGATGTTGGTATCCATCCCCATGTCGGTGAAGTACGGGAATTCGGTCGGGTACGCCTTACGGAACGGGTCATCCTTGTTAATCATGCGATTGAAGGTGAACAGCACGTCGTCGGCGTTGAACTCACGAGTCGGCTTGAAATACGGGGTGGTGTGGAACTTGACGCCTTCACGCAGGTGGAAGGTGTAAGTCAGGCCGTCATCGGAAATGTCCCACTTGGTCGCCAGACCAGGAATCACGGCGGTGCCGCCGCGCTCGAACTGGGTCAGACGGTTGAACATGGTTTCGGCTGAGGCGTCGAAGTCGGTTCCGGTGGTGTACTGGCCTGGGTCGAAACCGGCCGGGCTGCCTTCGGAGCAGAACACCAGGTTAGTCGCAGCGGATGCGAACGGTGCGGAGGCTAACAAGCCTGCGCCGACTAAAAACGGAATGACCGCGTGTTTAAGCATGTTGGCCTCATGATTTGTTGTCATTTTTTAGTTGTGAGGTACGACCTCGTGAGTCGTGCCTGCGGATACTTATGCAGGGGCCATACCCAATGCAAGATCCAGAGCGACTGCCAGCCTCAAAGCGTGGCACGAACGTACCTTAATGTCGCATCCGTATAACTTCTGACGCATTTGACCGTTTGCGGACAGTTTTTACGGTGCAAATGAGGCCCCAAAATGGTGCGCTGGTCACGTTGTGCGCGCCGCCTTGGGGCTTGGTGTTACTTATTTATACCCACGCCATAGAACGGGGTTAGACCGAACGGACTGATGCGGAAATCAGTGACTTCCTTTCGCAGTGGCTGGAACACCGTAGAGTTGGCAATCGGGGTAATCGGCACCTGCTGTTTAAGGACCCGTTGCGCCTGTTGATACAGTTTTACCCGTTGCGCCTTGTCGGTGGACACCTTGGCCTGCTGCACAAGCTTGTCGTAGGCCGGATCGCACCACTTGGCGTAGTTGCTGCCCTTCACCGCCGCGCAGCTGTAAAGCACGCCGAGCCAGTTGTCCGGGTCACCGTTGTCGCCTGTCCAGCCGTAGATCATGGCGTCGTGTTCACCGTTTTTCGCGCGCTTGATGTACTCGCCCCATTCATAGCTGACGATGTTGGCCTTGATGCCGATCTTGTCCCAATCCTGCTGGATCATCTGCGCCGATATGCGCGCATTCGGGTTCGAAGCGCGTTGCACTGTCATTGCCCAGAGGTTGATGGTTGTACCCGGTGCAACCCCTGCTTCTTTCAGTAGCACCTTGGCTTTTACCGGATCGTAGGGAGCGTCCTTGATGTTCGGATCATAGGACCATTGCGCCGGCGGCAAGGCGTTTTGCGCCAACTGCCCGGCACTCTGGTAGACGGCTTTGATGATCGCCGGTTTGTCGATGGCCATGTCCAGCGCCTGGCGCACTTTGAGCTGGTCGAGAGGCGCGTGGGTGGTGTTGTAGGCGAGGAATCCGAGGTTGAAACCGGCCTGTTTGAGCACGCGCAGATTCGGGTCTTTTTCCATCACTTCGATGTCGGCGGGGCGTGGGTAGCCGCTGACCTGGCATTCGCCGGCCTTGAGTTTTTGCAGGCGCACGGCGGCGTCTGGGGTGATCGAGAAGATCAGGTTGTCGATCTTCACGTCTTCGGGTTTCCAGTAGGCCTTGTTGGCGGCGTAGCGGATCTGCGAGTCCTTTTGGTAGCGCTTGAACACGAACGGGCCGGTGCCGATCGGCTTCTGATTGAGGTCGGCGGCTTTGCCGTCCTTCAACAGTTGTGCGGCGTATTCGGCTGATTGCACCGAGGCGAAGCTCATGGCGAGGTTTTGCACGAAGGCGGCGTCGACGTTGTTGAGGTTGAAGCGCACGGTGTTGTTGTCGAGTTTTTCTACCGATTTGATCGTGGTGTTCAGGCCCATGTCGGTGAAGTAGGGGGACTCGGCGGGGTAGGCCTTGCGGAAGGCATTGTCCGGGTCGAGCAGACGCTGGAAGGTGAACAGGACGTCGTCGGCGTTGAAGTCGCGGGTCGGGGTGAAATATTCCGTGGTGTGGAATTTCACGCCTTGGCGCAGGTGGAAGGTGTATTGCAGGCCATCCGGGGAGACGTCCCATTTGGTCGCCAGGCCGGGTTCGATGTCGGTCCCGCCGCGTTTGAATTGGGTGAGGCGGTTGAAGACGGTTTCGGCGGAAGCGTCGAAGTCGGTGCCGCTGGTGTATTGGCTGGGGTCGAAGCCGGCGGGGCTGGCTTCGGAGCAGTAGACCAGGGTTGTGGCGGCGTTTGCCAGTGGGGCGGTTGTGGCCAGGGCCAGGGAGATCAGGAGCGGTTTCAGGGTGGATCTTGGCATGGAGTCCCCGGGGAAATTGGAGGTGGTTGTTGGTTGAGATTAGCGGGGAATAGCGGGGTATCGGAAATATCGTTTTTCTCGGGGGAGTGTCTATCTCGGTATATCTGGGCGTTTTTTTTGGGGGCATATCCGTTGCTGCGGTAACGGCGGCTTAGGGTTCCGCCCTGACGGCGGGTCACTTTTTCCAGACGCCGAAAAAGTAACCAAAAAGGCTTGCTCCTGCGTGCGGCCCGCTCGCTGGGGCTCGGGGTTCCTTCGCTCCGGGATCGATCCGGGCGCAGCGTCTACGGTTTGCTTCGCTGCACCTCCTCTCGCTGTGTTTGGCTGCGCCAAACGGTCGCTGCGCTCCCAAGCCCGGATCAATCCCTCCACTCAGCCTTCCGACGTCGCCCGTGGATCAAGATCAAAAGCAGGCGAGCTGACACTCGGCCTATTGAGTGGTGAAGAGCGGGTGTTCGGCTTTGGTTTTGTGGTGGATTTGCCCCTCACCCCAGCCCTCTCCCCAAGGAGAGGGAGCCGATTTGTGAGCCTTTCAGAACCTTGGTTCGACTCGCTATTTCACGTCGGCGTAGCTCGCCCAAACACCTCGGTCAGTCCCCTCTCCCTCCGGGAGAGGGCTAGTGAGGGTTGACTTTTTGGCTGTTTAAATCTGTGTCAAATGACCAGAACCTTCCCACAAGGTTTTCAGGTTGTCCGTCGGACGTGGGCTCTCTAGGCTCTGGTTGTCGCTGAATGTTCAGTGATCGGGTGTGAGAACCCGCCGAGCTTGAAACTAGCACCAGTAAGACCATAATTGCCGCCGGCTTGTTAGCTGTCGCAATACCTTATGGCGGCTGTGTGCGGGCAGACTTCGGTCTGGCCGGTTTTCTGCTCACCGGTTTCTCACTCCGCACATAGCTGCCACCCTTTGCCACGTGAGAAATGGCTGAGGGCGGCTCGAATGACGAGCAGATTTTCATGAAAGATAAAATTGTCCCCGATCCACCCCTCGAACCCACAACCCCACTCGAAGAAGCCATCCGCGCCGACGACCAGATCAAAACCCGCGAAGCCATCAAGCGCGCCCTGGATTTCTACCTCAGCCCCGAACCCCTCAAACCCCGACAGCCCAGCACGATGTTCCTGATCCAGCCAAACATCGACACCGAAAGCCTGCTGGCGCATGCCTGTGAGTCACTGGCGTCGGCGAACACGTTAACCGGTAACTTTGCCGATCAGTTGGGCCGGCCCGAGCGCAATACGGCATTGGCGATTCAGCAGATCATCATGCTGGCGGAGTTGGCGGTGAATCGGGCGCTGGATCGGGTTGATCCGCCGTCATGACCTGTCAGGTCTGACAGTAGATATATCCCGCGATTGGGATGAGCATGATTGCAAGCGGCTCGCCTAGCTTGTCTTGCCGGGCGAGTCGTATCTAAGCAAAAACGCATTGAGGAGAAGCCATGGACATCGCGGGCGCAAAACAACGCGGCTATCAAGCATTGCTAGTCGCCAAGGGGACGCAGGGATCCGTCTGGCAGGTTTATCTGGCAGGACGGCTGTTTGATCATCAGGAGTTTGGAACGGAGGCTGAAGCATGGCAGCACGCTATAGATCTGATTAATGCAGACCAATACAACCATTAATCATCCGTTCAAGGCATCGACTGATTTGTAGAAGGAAACGGGATGTCCGCGATGGCAGCTCATTCACTACAAACCCAGACACAAAAAAACCGGCGATCATTCACGGATCGCCGGTTTCTCATTCAGCCCATATCAACTCACTGCATCAACACTTCAATCGAGCCATCGGCGGTCAGGCTGACCTGGCTGGTGCCGGCTTCGACTTCCGGTGTGACCGGTGCTGAATCCATGCCAGCGGCTTTCATCATCATCGGTGCGCGCAGGTACGGTTGTGGATAACCATTGCTGTTGAGGTTCAGGTTGACGATTTTATAGCCCTTGCCGCCCAGTGCATCGGTGGCCAGTTGGGCGCGGGCCTTGAAGGCGCTGACGGCTTCTTTGAGCAGTTTGTCTTCGCTGGCCTTGCGGGTCGGCTCGGCGATGGCGAAGTCCATGCCGCCCATTTTCAGGTCGGTCAGCAGTTCGCCGGTGAGTTTGGACAGGGCCGCGAAGTCTGAGCTTTCCAGGCGCAATTCGGCACGTTCGCGCCAGCCGGTGATCTTCTGGCCTTTGGTGTCGTAGATCGGGTAGCTGTTGCGGCTGCCCTGGCGCAGGGTGATGTCTTTGACTTGCTTGGCCTGGGCCAGTGCCTTGTTCATGGTGGTGCTGACGTCGGCGGCGAGTTTGGCCGGGTCGGTGTTTTGCTCTTCGGTGTAGAGCGTCACGATCATCAGGTCGCGGGCCACTTCCTGGCTGACTTCGGCGCGCAGGGAAATCTGGTTGTAGTGCAGCTCATCGGCGGCCAGGGCCGGAAGGCTGGCGATGCTGCCGACGGTCAGGGCGAGAAGGGCGGCGCTGCGGCGAAATGTGTGCATGAAAGCTCCTTGATGAGGGCGCAGGTCATCGTTCGGGGGCCTGCGTGAAACAATCAGACTCTAGCTTTTATGCTCCGGTTCGCCCAGTTACAACTTCTATACAGATGGCCGGGGCTGCTGCGCAGCCCTTCGCGAGCAGGCTCGCTCCCACCTTTGAATGCGTTCCCCTGTGGGAGCGAGCCTGCTCGCGAAGGCGTTCTTATAGCCGCGGCAAATATTTTCGCCATGTGGTCGTTTGCCGCACTTTCGCCTCTCAAGGGCGCGGCTTGGTTATACTCCGTGCGATCCGCCTGGAGCGCTCATCAGGAGAGCTCATGCTCGCCCCCGTACAACTGACTTCCGCCACTCGCCAGAACCTCTGGCGGCTGACGTTCATCCGCACGCTGGTGCTGGCCGCGCAGGCCGGCTCCGTCGGCCTGGCCTACTGGCTGCAATTGTTGCCGTTGCCCTGGGTGCAACTGGCGATGACCCTCGGCTGCTCGACGTTGCTCTGCGTGTTCACTGCCGTGCGCCTGCGCACTTCGTGGCCGGTGACCGAACTTGAATATGCGCTGCAACTGGCCTGTGATCTGGTGATCCACAGTGCGCTGCTGTATTTCTCTGGCGGTTCGACCAACCCGTTTGTTTCCTACTATCTGGTGCCGCTGACCATCGCGGCGGTGACGTTGCCGTGGCGCTATTCGGTGATCCTGTCCGGTATCGCGCTGGCGCTGTACACCGTGATGCTGACGCGGTTCTACCCGCTGGAAACCCTGCCGGTCGCCCGCGAGAACCTGCAGATCTATGGCATGTGGCTGAGCTTCGCCCTCGCTGCTGCGGTGATCACCTTCTTCGCGGCGCGCATGGCCGAAGAGCTGCGCCGTCAGGAAGAGTTACGGGCTATTCGCCGTGAAGAAGGCCTGCGCGATCAGCAATTGCTGGCTGTTGCCACTCAGGCCGCTGGCGCGGCGCATGAGCTGGGTACACCGCTGGCGACCATGAGCGTGCTGCTCAAGGAGATGCAGCAGGATCATCCCGACCCGATGCTGCAGGACGATCTGAAAGTGCTGCAGGATCAGGTCAAACTGTGTAAGGAAACCTTGCAGCAATTGGTCCGCGCCGCCGAAGCCAACCGACGTCTGGCCGTCGAGATGCAGGACGTCACCGACTGGCTCGACGAAGCGCTGAACCGCTGGCACCTGATGCGTCCGGAAGCCAGTTATCGCTTCCAGCGTCTCGGCCAAGGCACTGTGCCGCGCATGGCGCCGCCGCCGGACCTGACCCAGGCGCTGCTCAATTTGCTGAACAATGCCGCCGACGCCTGCCCGGAAAATCTCCAGGTGACGCTGGACTGGGACGCGGAAACCGTGACCATCAGCATTCGTGACCACGGCGCCGGTGTGCCGCTGGCCATCGCCGAGCAGATCGGCAAACCGTTTTTTACCACCAAGGGCAAAGGTTTCGGCCTGGGCCTGTTTTTGAGCAAGGCCAGCGTGACACGCGCCGGCGGCTCAGTGAAACTCTATAGTCATGAGGAAGGCGGCACGCTCACCGAGCTGCGCCTGCCCCACGGCGCCCGAGGAGACCAACATGAGTGACGAAATCCAAGTCGAAGGCGAAGAACTGCCGCATCTGCTGCTGGTCGACGACGACGCGACCTTCACCCGCGTCATGGCCCGTGCCATGGCCCGTCGTGGCTTTCGCGTCAGCACCGCAGGTTCCGCCGAAGAGGGCCTGACCATCGCCCAGGCTGACCTGCCGGACTACGCCGCGCTGGACCTGAAAATGGACGGCGACTCCGGCCTGGTGCTGCTGCCCAAACTGCTGGAACTGGACCCGGAAATGCGCGTGGTGATCCTCACCGGTTATTCGAGCATTGCCACCGCGGTCGAAGCGATCAAGCGCGGCGCCTGCAACTACCTGTGCAAACCGGCCGATGCCGACGACGTGCTGGCCGCGCTGCTCTCCGAACACGCGGACCTCGACAGCCTGGTGCCGGAAAACCCGATGTCGGTCGACCGTCTGCAGTGGGAGCACATCCAGCGTGTGCTGACCGAGCACGAAGGCAATATCTCCGCCACTGCCCGTGCCCTGGGCATGCACCGCCGCACCCTGCAGCGCAAACTGCAGAAGCGCCCGGTTCGTCGCTGAACCTGCGCTGAACGACTATCGCCAGCCCTCGCGATAAAACGCGCCGATCATCTATGATCGGTGCGTGTCTGTTCTTTTCTATATTGAGCCTTATCCATGAATCAGAACGCTGAATATTCCGCGGTCAACGATGCTGTGCGCGGGCAGTTTTTTCGCAAGGTCTGGGGAATCATCACGCCTTATTGGCGCAGTGAAGAGAAGGGCAAGGCCTGGACGCTGTTGATCGCAGTGATCGCGCTCTCGCTACTGAGCGTGGGCATCTCGGTGTGGTTCAACACTTGGTACAAGGACTTTTACAACGCCCTGCAAAAGAAGGATGAAGCGGCGTTCTGGCAACTGATCCTGTATTTCTGTGTGATTGCGGCTGTGGCGATTATCGGTGCCGTTTACCGGCTTTATCTGACCCAGATGCTGACGATTCGCTGGCGGGCCTGGCTCACTGAAAAGCATTTTTCCCGATGGCTTGCCGACAAGAATTACTACCACCTGGAGCAGGGCGGTTACACCGACAACCCGGATCAGCGGATTTCCGAAGACCTCAACAACTTCACCTCCAACACACTCGAACTGGGCATCGGGCTGCTGCGCAATATCGTCAGTCTGGTGTCGTTTTCGATCATTCTGTGGGGTGTTTCGGGCAGTATTGAAGTGTACGGCGTCACCATTCCCGGCTACATGTTCTGGTGTGTGCTGGTTTACGCGGTGGTGGGCAGTTGGCTGACGCATTTGATCGGTCGTCGCTTGATCGGTCTGAATAACCAGCAACAACGTTTCGAAGCCGACCTGCGTTTTTCCATGGTGCGAATTCGCGAGAATGCCGAAAGCATCGCGTTGTACAACGGCGAACCGAACGAGAATCGCCGATTGAGCGCCCGCTTCGGTAATGTCTGGCACAACTTCTGGGACATCATGAAAGTGTCCAAGCGCCTGACGTTCTTTACCGCCGGTTACAGTCAGGCGGCCATCATCTTTCCGTTTATCGTGGCTTCGCCGCGTTACCTGTCCGGCAAGATCGAACTCGGCGAGCTGATGCAGATCAGCTCGGCATTCGGCAACGTTCAGGAAAGCTTCAGCTGGTTCATCAATGCTTACCAGAGCCTCGCTTCCTGGCGCGCTACCTGTGATCGTCTGCTGAGCTTCCGTCAGGCCATGACCGATAACGAAGAGCGTGCCCCGGCCATCGATGTGCAGAATCAGGGCAGCGAGCTCAGGGTGCACAACCTCGGCCTGGATCTGGCCGATGGTCGTCATCTGCTGAACCATGCCGACATGACGGTGGAGTCGGGCGACCGGGTGATGCTCAGCGGGCGCTCCGGCAGTGGCAAATCGACGTTGCTGCGGGCGATGGGGCACTTGTGGCCGGCGGGGCACGGCAATATCCGCTTGCCGGCGGCGCGCCATCTGTTCCTGCCGCAGAAACCGTATCTGCCGATCGGCACCCTGCGCGAGGCGCTGAGTTATCCACAACCGGGCGACACCTACGCGCCGGAACGTTATGCACAAGTGCTGGAAACCTGCCGCTTGCCGCATCTGGTCGCGCGGCTGGACGAGGCCAATCACTGGCAACGCATGCTTTCGCCGGGCGAGCAGCAACGCTTGGCCTTCGCCCGTGCATTGCTTTACGCCCCGCAATGGTTGTACATGGACGAAGCGACTTCGGCGATGGATGAGGAAGACGAAGCGACGCTGTATCAGGCGCTGATTGATCAATTGCCGGGGCTGAGCATTGTCAGCGTCGGCCATCGCAGCAGTCTGAAACGCTTCCATCCACGGCATGTGCGGATTGATAGCGGCCATTTGGTTGAACAGGCCGTGACGGCCTGATGACCGCAACTCCCCTTGTGGGAGCGGGCTTGCTCGCGAAGGCGTCCATCCAGTCGACAAATCTGTTGTCTGACACACCGCCTGCGCGAGCAAGCCCGCTCCCTCATTGGACAATGTGTGGCGAACAGTGATCGTACAACTCGCTTGAGCTATGATGGCCTCCAGCCGAATTTTCGAGACAAGATGCAGACCATGGAAAACCTGATCGACACCCCGCGCCTCCCGCGCAAGCGCCGCAGTCTGGCCCAGGAACTGGTGACGGTGCTGAGCGAGCAGATCCGCGATGGCCTGCTCAAGCGCGGTGACAAACTGCCTACCGAGTCGGCGATCATGGAAGCCCATGGGGTCAGCCGTACCGTGGTGCGCGAGGCGATTTCCCGATTGCAGGCCGCCGGGCAAGTGGAAACCCGCCACGGCATCGGCACGTTCGTGCTCGATACGCCTAGCCCGAGCGGCTTTCGCATCGACCCGGCCACCGTCGTGACCTTGCGTGATGTGCTGGCGATTCTCGAACTGCGCATCAGCCTCGAAGTGGAGTCCGCCGGCCTTGCCGCGCAACGCCGCAGCCCGGAGCAACTGGCAACCATGCGTGCGGCGCTTGATGCCCTCAACGACAGCGTTGCGCACGCCAGCGATGCGGTGGCGTCAGACTTTGCTTTCCACCTGGAAATTGCCCTGTCCACCGGCAACCGCTACTTCACCGACATCATGACCCACCTGGGCACCAGCATCATTCCGCGCACACGGCTGAATTCGGCGCGCCTGGCCCATGACGACCAGCAGCACTACATGGGGCGCCTGAGCCGTGAACACGAAGAGATTTACGAGGCGATTGCCCGCCAGGATTCCGATGCCGCACGCGCAGCCATGCGCCTGCACCTGACCAATAGCCGTGAAAGACTGCGACAGGCCCATGAAGAGGCCCAGGCGCAGGGTTGAGGCTGGATCAGTCTTTAAGCTCGATAACCCGTTGCATTGAAGTGTTTTCGTTGCCTGCACTTTCAATGGTGTACAGCAAACCCGTGTTTTTGCCAGCTTTCAGCATTTTTTCAAATGGCGCTTTCGGGATTTCAAACTCAATGGGTTCACCAGCGGAGATTGAAGTCAGTACGACAGAGTCTGACCACTGCTCGGCGCCGTCTGAGTCGTGCACTTTCAGTGTGATTTTGTCGCCGATGACCGCTTCCTGGCGTGCAGGTACAACCCCATGAGCGGGACTGATCAAGTTATGCACGTAGAGGACGTCATTGATTGCTTCATTAAGCGCAGGGGGTGGCAGCATTTGAATAGCGAAGCTTTTATTTTTCATTTTCAGAATCCCTTTGTTTGTCAAAACGAGCCGTCTGCGGCTCACGCCAATTAATGTCTTGATCGCAAAAGCCAGGCACCTGTAACAAATACCAGTCCCGACGAACGGTCACTGCTCCTGCACGATCAGATTCAGGCCTTGATCCGCAGTCAATACCTCCGAAAAGTTTCGGCTTCCTTCCAAGGTTGTCCACGATCCGGGTGGCAGTCGTCGCACCTTTCCCGGCGTTTCTCCAGCGCCCAATAAATGGATACTGAGCAGACCAGTGCGCGCGTCAGCCCTTTGAATACGGGCTTTTGCGACAAGATTGGCGGCGCCTTGAACATCGTTGTCCGACAAAAAAACACCCGCGACGATGAAATGCAGTTGACGGTTATTTTTTAAGTTGTACGATGACCTACAACTTCGGCGAAGGCTGAACGGTCCACTCAATAAAAACGTTGCTACCAGGGTGTTCGAATAATGAATCCACAAGAACTGAAGTCCATCCTCTCTGCCGGCCTGCTGTCCTTCCCGGTGACCGATTTCAACGCGCAGGGCGATTTCAACCGCGCGGGCTACATCAAACGTCTGGAATGGCTGGCCCCGTATGGCGCTTCGGCCCTGTTCGCAGCGGGCGGCACCGGCGAGTTCTTCTCCCTGGCCGCCAGCGAGTATTCGGAAATTATCAAGACTGCCGTGGACACCTGCGCCACCAGTGTGCCGATTCTGGCCGGTGTCGGCGGTTCGACTCGCCAGGCGATTGAATACGCGCAAGAAGCCGAGCGTCTCGGCGCCAAAGGTCTGTTGCTGCTGCCGCACTACCTGACTGAAGCGAGCCAGGACGGTGTTGCCGCTCACGTTGAGGCCGTGTGTAAATCGGTCAACATCGGCGTCGTCGTTTACAACCGCAACGTTTGCCGCTTGACCGCGCCGCTGCTGGAACGTCTGGCCGAGCGCTGCCCGAACCTGATCGGTTACAAGGACGGTCTGGGCGATATCGAGTTGATGGTGTCGATCCGTCGCCGCCTCGGTGATCGCTTCAGCTACCTGGGTGGTCTGCCGACCGCCGAAGTCTACGCCGCGGCCTACAAGGCGCTGGGCGTGCCGGTTTACTCCTCGGCGGTGTTCAACTTCATCCCGAAAACCGCGATGGATTTCTACCACGCGATTGCCCGTGAAGATCACGCCACCGTAGGCAAGATCATCGATGACTTCTTCCTGCCGTACCTCGACATCCGCAACCGCAAGGCGGGTTATGCCGTGAGCATCGTCAAGGCTGGCGCGAAAATCGCCGGCTATGACGCAGGCCCGGTGCGGGCGCCGCTGACCGACCTGACCGGCGAAGAGTACGAAATGCTTGCCGCGCTGATCGACAAGCAAGGTGCGCAGTAACACCCGAGAAAAAGCGAGGCCGCTGAGCAATCAGCGGCTTTTTGCGTGAAGGCTTTGAGATGTGAGGGCTGCCCCTGTGACAACTGCAAAACGCTACGACAACTACATCAACGGCGAATGGGTTGCCGGTGCCGACTACTCGGCCAATATCAACCCGTCCGAACTGAACGACACCATCGGTGATTACGCCAAGGCTGACCTGAGCCAGGTTCACGCCGCCATCGACGCCGCCCGCGCGGCCTTCCCGGCGTATTCGACTTCGGGCATCCAGGCCCGTCACGATTCGCTGGATAAAGTCGGCACGGAAATCCTTGCCCGTCGCGAAGAACTCGGCACGTTGCTGGCCCGGGAAGAGGGCAAGACCCTGCCTGAAGCCATTGGCGAAGTGACCCGCGCCGGCAACATCTTCAAGTTCTTCGCCGGTGAATGCCTGCGTCTGTCCGGCGACTACTTACCGTCGGTGCGCCCGGGCGTCAACGTCGAAGTGACCCGTGAAGCGCTGGGCGTGGTCGGTCTGATCACACCGTGGAACTTCCCGATTGCCATTCCTGCGTGGAAAATTGCCCCGGCGCTGGCCTACGGCAACTGCGTCGTGCTCAAACCCGCCGATCTGGTACCGGGCTGCGCCTGGGCGCTGGCGGAAATCATCTCCCGCGCAGGCTTCCCGGCCGGCGTGTTCAACCTGGTGATGGGCAGCGGTCGTGTGGTTGGCGATGCACTGGTGCAGAGTCCGAAAGTCGACGGCATCAGCTTTACCGGTTCGGTCGGCGTCGGTCGGCAGATCGCCGTCAACTGCGTGTCGCGTCAGGCCAAGGTTCAGCTGGAAATGGGCGGCAAGAACCCGCAGATCATTCTGGATGACGCCGACCTCAAACAAGCGGTCGAACTGTCGGTGCAGAGCGCGTTCTACTCCACCGGTCAGCGTTGCACGGCGTCGAGCCGTTTGATCGTCACCGCCGGGATTCACGACAAGTTCGTTGAGGCCATGGCCGAGCGCATGAAGTCGATCAAGGTCGGCCACGCGCTGAAATCCGGCACCGATATCGGTCCGGTTGTTTCGCAAGCGCAGCTTGAGCAAGACATGAAGTACATCGACATCGGCCAGTCCGAAGGTGCACGTCTGGTCAGCGGTGGTGGTCTGGTGACCTGCGACACCGAAGGCTACTTCCTCGCGCCCACCCTGTTTGCCGACAGTGAAGCGTCGATGCGCATCAGCCGCGAAGAGATTTTCGGCCCGGTGGCCAACATTGTTCGCGTGGCCGATTACGATGCGGCGCTGGCGATGGCCAACGACACCGAGTTCGGTCTGTCGGCGGGCATCGCGACCACGTCGCTGAAGTACGCCAACCATTTCAAGCGTCACTCCCAGGCCGGGATGGTGATGGTCAACCTGCCGACCGCTGGCGTGGATTACCACGTTCCGTTCGGTGGCCGTAAAGGTTCATCCTATGGCTCACGTGAGCAAGGCCGCTATGCGCAAGAGTTCTACACCGTGGTGAAAACCGCCTACGTAGGCTCCTGATACACGCAATACCTGTGGGAGCTGGCTTGCCAGCGATGTGGGCGACTCGCTCTGTCGTCGTACCGAGGTGATGCCATCGCTGGCAAGCCCGCTTCCACAAAAGCACTACCAAAGAAGATTCACCCGCGCATAAAAATAATCAGTGGGAGTACCTCTACATGCAATCGTCCAAGCCGACTCACGTCCGCTATTTGATCCTGCTCATGCTGTTTCTGGTGACCACGATCAACTATGCCGACCGCGCGACTATCGCCATCGCCGGTTCCAGCTTGCAAAAAGACCTCGGTATCGACGCGGTCACCCTTGGCTATATCTTCTCCGCATTCGGTTGGGCCTACGTGGCCGGGCAAATTCCCGGTGGCTGGCTGCTTGACCGGTTCGGTTCGAAAAAAGTCTATGCCCTGAGCATTTTCACCTGGTCGCTGTTCACCGTGCTGCAAGGCTTTGTCGGCGAATTTGGCATGTCCACCGCCGTCGTTGCGCTGTTCATGCTGCGCTTCCTCGTGGGTCTTGCAGAAGCGCCGTCGTTCCCAGGCAATGCGCGCATTGTCGCGGCGTGGTTCCCGACCGCTGAACGCGGCACGGCCTCGGCGATCTTCAACTCGGCGCAATACTTTGCCACCGTGTTGTTCGCACCGCTGATGGGCTGGATCGTGTATTCCTTCGGTTGGGAGCACGTGTTCATCGTCATGGGTATTCTGGGCATCGTCTTCTCGCTGGTCTGGCTGAAAGTCATCTACAGCCCGCGCGAACACCCACGCATCAACGACGCCGAGTTCAAGCACATCGCAGACAACGGCGGCATGGTCGACATGGATCAGAAGGGTAAAAAGTCCGACGGTCCGAAATGGGATTACATTCGTCAGTTGCTGACCAACCGCATGATGCTTGGCGTGTATCTGGGTCAGTACTGCATCAACGGCATCACCTATTTCTTCCTGACCTGGTTCCCCGTGTATCTGGTGCAAGAGCGTGGAATGACCATTCTCAAGGCCGGTTTCATTGCCTCGTTGCCGGCGATCTGCGGCTTTATCGGGGGGGTGCTCGGCGGGGTGATTTCCGATTACCTGCTGCGCAAGGGACACTCGCTGACCTTCGCCCGCAAAGCGCCGATCATTGCTGGCCTGCTGGTTTCCAGTAGCATCGTGGCGTGCAACTACGTTGAAGTTGAATGGATGGTCGTTGGCTTCATGGCCCTGGCCTTCTTCGGCAAAGGCGTTGGTGCGCTGGGCTGGGCGGTGGTTTCCGATACCTCGCCGAAACAGATCGCCGGACTGAGCGGTGGCCTGTTCAACACCTTCGGCAACATCGCGTCGATCACCACGCCGATCGTGATTGGCTACATCATCAGCTCCACCGGTTCGTTCAAATGGGCGCTGGTGTTCGTCGGTGCCAACGCACTGGTCGCGGTATTCAGCTATCTGGTCATCGTTGGCCCGATCAAACGTGTGGTCCTCAAAGAGCCGCCAACCCATGGCGGTGCTGAAGCCACCGGCAAATTGTCTCAAGCGCATTCCTGAGGAGCGGCGTCATGCAGTTGATTGAACATTCCGACTCGCCGCGTTACATCCGCCTGCACGAGCGGGACAACGTAGTGGTTGTGGTCAACGACCAGGGCGTACCGGCCGGCACCGAATTCGCCGATGGCCTGGTCACGGTGGATTTCGTGCCGCAGAGCCACAAGGTTTGCCTGGAGGATATTCCCGAGGGCGGTACGGTGATTCGTTACGGTCAGGTCATCGGTTACGCGTTGCAACCGATCCGCCGCGGCAGTTGGGTCAAGGAAGATCAACTGCGCATGCCGACCGCGCCGCCGCTGGACAGCTTGCCACTGTCCACCGACGTGCCGGCCGCGCAGGCACCGCTGGAAGGCTTCACCTTCGAGGGCTATCGCAATGCTGACGGCACCGTTGGCACGCGCAATATTCTCGGCATCACCACCACTGTGCAGTGCGTCACTGGCGTACTCGATCACGCGGTGAAAAAGATCAAGGAAGAGCTGCTGCCGAAGTACCCGCACGTCGATGATGTGGTGGCGCTGACCCACAGTTACGGCTGCGGCGTGGCGATTACTGCCACCGACGCCTACATCCCGATTCGCACTGTGCGCAATCTGGCACGCAACCCGAACCTGGGGGGCGAGGCGTTGGTGATCAGTCTCGGCTGCGAGAAACTGCAGGCCGGTCAGGTGATGCACGAGGACGATGCGTCGGTCGATCTCAGCGATCCATGGCTGTATCGCTTGCAGGATTCCAGTCACGGTTTTACCGAGATGATCGAGCAAATCATGGAACTGGCCGAAGTCCGCCTGAAAAAGCTCGACCAGCGCCGTCGCGAAACGGTGCCGGCGTCCGAGCTGATCCTGGGCATGCAGTGTGGCGGCAGCGATGCGTTTTCCGGAATCACCGCCAATCCGGCGCTGGGTTATGCCTCGGACTTGCTGTTGCGTGCGGGGGCGACGGTGATGTTTTCCGAAGTCACCGAAGTGCGCGATGCGATTTACCTGCTGACTTCACGCGCCGAAAGCAAAACCGTGGCCGAGGAACTGGTGCGCGAGATGGACTGGTACGACCGTTACCTGGCCAAGGGCGAGGCGGATCGCAGCGCCAACACCACGCCGGGCAACAAGAAGGGCGGGTTGTCGAATATTGTCGAGAAGTCCTTGGGGTCAATCGTCAAATCCGGCAACAGCGCCATCAGTGGCGTGCTCGGCCCTGGCGAACGCTTCAAGCAAAAGGGGCTGATTTTCTGCGCGACGCCGGCGAGTGACTTCGTCTGCGGCACGTTGCAGTTGGCCGCCGGGATGAACCTGCACGTGTTCACCACCGGACGTGGCACGCCGTATGGTCTGGCGATGGCGCCGGTGGTGAAGGTTTCGACGCGCACCGAGCTGGCGCAGCGCTGGCCCGATCTGATCGACATCGACGCCGGGCGGATTGCCACCGGGCGCGCGACCATCGAGGAGCTGGGCTGGGAGTTGTTTCACTACTATCTGGATGTTGCCAGCGGCAAAAAGCAAACGTGGGCGGAAACGCACAAGCTGCATAACGACATTACGTTGTTCAACCCGGCGCCGATTACCTGATGGTTTGGGGGGGGCAAAAGCTACCTTCATCGGAGCGTCGCCCGCCCAGCCCTCTCCCAGGGGTAGAGGGGGCCGATCCGGGAATATTTTAGAGGTACATCGACCTGAAAATGCCTTGCCGAATCCATAATCGACTCGGTCTTGCAGGTCGATGCAGGACGCAAGACACTTCGGTCAGTCCCCTCTCCCTCGGGGAGAGGGTTAGGGTGAGGGGCTTTTGACGCTTTTGGCTTATCATTAGCCCCCTAACGACGCTCACCCAAGGCTCCCCGGCATGCTGGCAATTTTCCTCGAAACCCTGAACATCACCGCGCCGGTGTTTGCCATGCTGTTTCTCGGTGTGCTGCTCAAGCGCATCGACTGGATCAACGACAACTTCATCCACACGGCCTCGTCGCTGGTGTTCAACGTGACCATGCCGGCGCTGCTGTTTCTCGGCATCCTGCATGCCGACCTGCACGCGGCGTTGCAGCCATCCCTGCTGATCTACTTTTCCCTTGCCACACTGGTTAGTTTTGCCCTGGCCTGGGGCTGGGCGATTTTCAAATGTCCGCGTGAAGATCGCGGCATCTACACCCAAGGCGCGTTCCGCGGCAACAACGGCGTGATCGGTCTGGCGCTGGCCGCCAGCATGTACGGCGATTACGGGATTTCCCTCGGGGCGATCCTCGCGGCGCTGGTGATCCTGTTCTACAACACGCTGTCGACCATCGTGCTGGCGGTGTACAGCCCGGTGATCAAGTCCGATCCGTGGAGCATCTGCAAAAGCGTGTTCAGCAATCCGTTGATCATCAGCGTGATTGCGGCGGCCCCGTTTGCCTATTTCAAGATTGGTTTGCCGGGCTGGCTGGAAACCTCCGGTCAATATCTGGCGCAGACCACCTTGCCGCTGGCGTTGATCTGCATTGGTGGCACGCTATCGCTGGCAGCGTTGCGCAAGAGCGGCAACATGGCGCTCAGTTCGAGTCTGGTGAAAATGATCGGTCTGCCGCTGCTGGCAACGCTGGGGGCGTGGTTGTGGGGATTTCGCGGGGCGGAGCTGGGGATTCTGTTCCTGTACTTCGGCAGCCCGACGGCAGCGGCAAGTTTTGTCATGGCCCGGGCGGCGCAGGGCAATCATGAACTGGCCGCAGCGATTATCGTGATGACCACGTTGATGGCGGCGATTACCACCAATGTCGGGATTTTCGTTTTGCAGTGGGGTGGGTGGATCTGATTTTGAGTTTGCGGTGTTGCTCAGGGCCTCTTCGCGAGCAGGCTCGCTCCCACATGTGAAATGCATTCCAATGTGGGAGCGAGCCTGCTCGCGAAAGCTGTTTCACGGGCGCTGAATCACTCTGGCTTTTGGTAGGTATCGATCACTTCCTGCGCCGCGCGAAATGCATCAATCGCTGCCGGCACGCCGGCATACACCGCGCAATGCAGCAGCGCCTCGCGAATTTCGTCCACCGTGCAGCCGTTGTTCAGCGCGCCGCGCACGTGGCCCTTCAGCTCTTGCGGGCACTTCAATGCTGTCAGCGCGGCGAGGGTAATCAGGCTGCGGGTCTTCAGCGGCAGCCCCTCGCGATTCCACACGCCGCCCCACGCGTGCTCATTGACGAAATCCTGCAACGGTTGGGTGAACCCGGTGGCGTTGCCCAACGCCCGGTCAACAAACGCATCGCCCATTACCTGGCGGCGGACTTCAACCCCGGACTTCTTCGATTCGGTCATGGTTTATCACTCTTGTGGTGTTGGCGGCGCCAGGCGCGAATGGACGTGAACAGCAGAAACGTCAGCAGCGTCGGCAGGACGTAAAACAGCATCAACCGCTCAAGCTTGCCGGCCAGGGGCATGCCGGTGGTGAACGACACCACGTGCAGCCCATAGGCCAGATACAGGCCGAGCAGCAACAAACCTTCGGCGCGGGTCACGCGGTAGCCGGAATAGAACACCGGCAGACACAACGCGGCGACGCCGAGCATCACCGGCAGGTCGAACGCCAGGGCGTTCGGCGACACCGACAGCGGCGTCGGCGCGATCAGCGCGGTCAGACCCAGCACGCCGAGCAGGTTGAACAGGTTGGCGCCGATCACGTTGCCCACGGCGATGTCCCGTTGACCGCGCAATGCGGCGATCAGCGAGGTGGCAAGCTCCGGCAGGGAAGTGCCGACGGCTACCACGGTCAGGCCGATCACCCGTTCCGAGAAGCCCAGATCCGTCGCTACCACCACGGCGGCGCCCAGCAGCAGATGCCCGCCGAATATCAGCAGAACCAGCCCGGCAATGATCATCAGTGAACTGCCGAGCCATGACCTCCGGGGGGGCTGCGGCTGTTGCGAATGCGGTCGCAGCGAATGTCGCGACTGCCGTAGCAGCAGGCCCAGGTACAACGCAAGGGCTCCGAGCAACAGCACGCCGTCGAAGCGGCTGAGCTCTTCATTCCACGCCAGGACGAAGACCAGAAGGCTGGCGCCGATCATCAGCGGGATGTCGAGGCGCACCAGTTGCCGCGATACCCGCAGCGGAATGACCAGCGCCGACAGGCCGAGGGTCACGAGGATGTTGAAGATGCTGCTGCCGACCACGCTGCCAACGGCGATGTCGGGATTGTGCGCCAGCGCCGCTTGCAGGCTGACGGTCATTTGCGGCGCGCTGCTGCCGAGGGCGACGATGGTCAGGCCGATGATCAGAGGGCGCACGTGCAGGCGCTCGGCCAGGCGTACTGCGGCGCGCACCATCAGTTCGGCGCCGACGATCAGCAGGCCGAGACCGGCGAGCAGTTCGATCACATTGATCAGCGGTAAATCGGCTAATCCGAAAATGGTCGGCGCTCCATCAGTCGAGGGCCTGCACGCGAACCCGCGCGGTGCCGCTGCGCAGCATGCCGAGCTGTTCGGCCGCCTCGCGGGACACGTCGATCAGGCGTCCACGGGTGTGCGGGCCGCGGTCATTGATGCGGACCACAACGGACTCATCGTTTTTCAGGTTGGTGACCTTCACCCGGGTGCCGAACGGTAGCTGGCGGTGGGCGGCGGTCAGGGAATGCTGGTTGAACGCTTCGCCGCTGGCGGTGCGTTTACCGTGGTGTCTGGCTCCGTAATAGGAGGCGACGCCGGTCTGGTCGTAACCGTGCGGGTCGATGATGTCGGTGCTGGCGCAACCGGCCAGTAAAGAGAGCAGGGCGCAGGCGCCGAGCAGACGTTTCATTCGAAAGCTCCCAGATAACAATGTGGGAGCGAGCTTGCTCGCGAAGAGGCCGTCACATTCAATATCTCTAGTGGATGTCATGACGCTTTCGCGAGCAGGCTCGCTCCCACAGGGAATAGAGCCAGGCTTTGGATCTGGCTCCATTGTGGTCAGCCTTCGAGCTTGCTTTTCAGCAGTTCGTTCACTTGCTGCGGGTTGGCTTTGCCTTTGGACGCTTTCATCGCCTGGCCCACAAAGAAGCCGAACATCTTGCCGCGCTTGGCTTCATCCGCCGCACGATACTGTTCAACCTGCTCGGCGTTGGCGGCGAGCATTTCGTCCAGCACCGCCGAGATCGCGCCACTGTCGGTCACTTGCTTCAGGCCACGCTTTTCGATGATCTCGTCTGCGCTGCCTTCGCCGTTGGCCATCGCTTCGAACACCACCTTGGCGATCTTGCCGGAGATGGTGTTGTCCTTGATGCGCTGCAGCATGCCGCCCAGTTGCTCGGCGGAAACCGGCGACTCGTCGATGTCCACGCCTTGCTTGTTGAGCAGGCTGCCCAACTCGACCATCACCCAGTTCGCCGCCAGTTTGGCGTCGCCGCCGATGGCTGCAACCTTCTCGAAGTAGTCCGCTTGCTCACGGCTGGTAGCCAGCACGTTGGCATCATACGCCGACAGACCGAACTGGCTCTGGAAGCGCTCGCGTTTCTGCGGTGGCAGTTCCGGCAGGGTGGCGCGCACCTCGCCGAGGAACGACTCTTCGATGACCACCGGCAGCAGGTCCGGATCGGGGAAGTAACGGTAGTCGTTGGCTTCCTCTTTCGAACGCATCGGACGGGTCTCGTCCTTGTTCGGATCGTACAGACGGGTCTGCTGGATCACTTTGCCGCCGTCTTCGATCAGCTCGATCTGACGCTGGATCTCGGAGTTGATCGCCTTCTCGATGAAGCGGAACGAGTTGACGTTCTTGATCTCGCAGCGCGTGCCGAATTCAGCCTGGCCTTTCGGGCGCACCGAGACGTTGCAGTCGCAGCGCAGCGAACCTTCGGCCATGTTGCCGTCGCAGATGCCCAGGTAACGCACCAGCGCGTGGATCGCCTTGACGTAAGCCACGGCTTCCTTGGCACTGCGCATGTCCGGCTCGGAAACGATTTCCAGCAGCGGCGTGCCGGCTCGGTTCAGGTCGATGCCGGTGGCGCCGTTGAATTCTTCGTGCAGGCTCTTGCCGGCGTCTTCTTCAAGATGCGCGCGGGTGATGCCGACACGTTTGACCGTGCCGTCTTCCAGGGCGATGTCCAGGTGGCCCTTGCCAACGATCGGCAATTCCATCTGGCTGATCTGGTAGCCCTTCGGCAGGTCCGGATAGAAATAGTTTTTACGCGCGAACACGTTGTGCTGACCGATCTCGGCGTCAATCGCCAGACCGAACATCACCGCCATGCGCACCGCTTCCTGGTTCAGCACCGGCAAAACGCCGGGCATGCCCAGGTCAATCAGGCTGGCCTGGGTGTTCGGCTCGGAACCGAAGGTGGTGGAACTACCGGAAAAGATTTTCGACCGGGTGGTGAGCTGAGTGTGAATCTCCAGCCCGATCACGACTTCCCATTGCATGTGTGTCTCCTCAGAAGCCGGTTGGGGTGCGGGTGTGCCAGTCAGTGTTGAGCTGATACTGATGGGCAACGTTCAACAGGCGACCTTCCTGGAAATACGGCGCGAGCAACTGCACGCCAACCGGCAGACCGTCGACAAAACCGGCCGGCATCGACAGGCCCGGCAGGCCCGCGAGGTTGGCGGTGATGGTGTAGACGTCTTCCAGATAGGCAGCGACCGGGTCGCTGTTCTTGGCGCCGAGTTTCCAGGCCGGGTTCGGCGTGGTCGGGCCGAGGATGATGTCGACCTCATTAAAGGCCGCCATGAAGTCGTTTTTAACCAGACGACGGATCTTCTGCGCCTTCAGGTAATAGGCATCGTAGTAACCGGCGGAAAGGGCGTAGGCGCCGACCATGATCCGGCGTTGTACTTCAGGGCCGAAGCCTTCGCCACGGGAGCGCTTGTACAGGTCGATCAGGTTTTCCGGGTTCTCGCAGCGATGGCCGAAACGCACACCGTCGAAACGCGACAGGTTGGAAGAGGCTTCTGCCGGGGCGATCACGTAGTACGCCGGAATGGCGTGCTGCATGTTCGGCAGGCTGATTTCCTTGATGACGGCACCGAGCTTCTGCAGCTCCTTGATGCTGTTCTGGATCAGATCGGCGATGCGCGGGTCGAGACCGGCGCTGAAGTATTCCTTCGGCACGCCGATGCGCAGGCCTTGCAGCGATTGGCCGAGGCTGGCGGAGTAATCCGGAACCGGCTCATCGATGCTGGTGGAGTCGTTCTGATCGAAGCCGGCCATACCTTGCAACAAAATCGCGCAGTCTTCGGCGGTGCGAGCCAACGGGCCGCCCTGATCGAGGCTGGAGGCATAAGCGATCATGCCCCAGCGCGAAACGCGACCGTAGGTCGGTTTCAGGCCGGTGAGGTTGGTGAAGGCCGCTGGCTGACGGATGGAACCACCGGTATCGGTGGCCGTCGCCGCCGGCAACAGACGAGCGGCAACTGCGGCCGCCGAACCGCCGGACGAACCGCCCGGTACGTGTTCGAGGTTCCACGGGTTTTTCACCGCGCCGTACCAGCTCGACTCGTTGGCCGAACCCATGGCGAATTCGTCCATGTTGGTCTTGCCCAGGGTCACGGCGCCGGCGGCAGCCAGTTTCGCGACGACCGTGGCGTCATACGGCGCCTTGAAGTTGTCGAGCATCTTCGAGCCGCAGCTGGTGCGAATGCCCTGGGTGCAGAACAGGTCTTTGTGCGCGATCGGCGCGCCGAGCAGGGCGCCGCTCTCACCGTTGGCGCGGCGTGCATCGGCGGCTTTCGCCTGCTCGAGGGCCAGCTCTTCGGTGAGGCTGATGAAACTGTTGAGCTGCGGATCGAGCTGGGTGATACGCGCCAGCAGGACTTTGGTCAGCTCTTCTGAGGAAAACTTTTTATCGGCGAGACCGCGGGCGATCTCGGCCAGAGTCATTTGATGCATTGCAGGCTCTTTCCCTTTAGTCGATGACTTTCGGAACCAGGTACAGGCCGTTTTCGACCGCTGGTGCGATGGACTGGTAAGCCTCGCGGTTATTGGTCTCGGTCACGACATCGGCGCGCAGGCGCTGACTGGCTTCCAGCGGGTGGGCCAGAGGCTCGATACCGTCGGTATTAACAGCCTGCATTTCGTCGACCAGCCCGAGAATGCTGTTGAGGGCGGAAGTGATATGTGGAAGATCGGCATCATTGAGGCCAAGGCAGGCCAGATGTGCGATTTTTTCCACGTCGGAGCGTTCTAGCGCCATCGGGATTCTCCTGTGGAAAACAGAACGGACGACGTCCGTGTGTTAGATTGTCGGAACACTACCGCACTTCTACGGTCATAAGGCCGCGATTGTGGGGCTTGGTGCACAGAAAAGCGGCCAATTTAACATATTGGCGCCTTGCCCAAAATCCCTGTCGTTGTTAGAGTTTGCCGCACTTTTTTACCCACGCGTTGCCTAGGGTCCCTTTCCCATGTTCAAGAAACTGCGTGGCATGTTTTCCAGCGATCTTTCCATTGACCTGGGCACTGCCAACACCCTTATTTACGTGCGCGAGCGCGGTATCGTCCTGAATGAACCATCGGTTGTGGCCATTCGGACACACGGTAACCAGAAAAGTGTCGTTGCTGTCGGCACCGAAGCCAAGCGCATGCTCGGTCGCACGCCAGGCAACATTGCTGCCATTCGTCCGATGAAGGACGGCGTAATTGCCGACTTCAGCGTCTGCGAAAAGATGCTGCAATACTTTATTAACAAGGTTCATGAAAACAGCTTTCTGCAGCCTAGCCCTCGTGTGCTGATCTGCGTTCCATGCAAATCCACCCAGGTTGAGCGTCGCGCCATCCGTGAATCGGCCCTCGGTGCCGGTGCCCGCGAAGTGTTCCTGATCGAAGAGCCAATGGCGGCCGCGATCGGTGCCGGTCTGCCGGTAGAAGAAGCGCGTGGCTCGATGGTCGTCGATATCGGTGGTGGTACCACTGAAATCGCGCTGATTTCCCTCAACGGTGTGGTGTATGCCGAATCCGTGCGTGTGGGCGGCGACCGCTTCGACGAAGCGATCATCACCTATGTGCGCCGCAACTACGGCAGCCTGATCGGTGAGTCCACCGCCGAGCGCATCAAGCAGGAAATCGGCACGGCCTACCCGGGCGGCGAAGTTCGCGAAGTCGACGTTCGCGGTCGCAACCTGGCCGAAGGCGTTCCACGCGCATTCACCCTGAACTCCAACGAAGTGCTGGAAGCTCTGCAAGAGTCGCTGGCTACCATCGTTCAGGCGGTGAAAAGCGCGCTGGAGCAATCGCCGCCGGAACTGGCTTCCGACATCGCCGAGCGTGGCCTGGTGCTGACCGGTGGTGGCGCGCTGCTGCGTGACCTCGACAAGTTGCTGGCCCAGGAAACCGGTCTGCCGGTGATCGTTGCCGAAGACCCGCTGACTTGCGTTGCTCGCGGCGGTGGCCGTGCATTGGAAATGATGGACAAGCACACCATGGACCTGCTCTCGAGCGAATAAGTCGCCGAGTGCAATACGTGGGTGAACGCGCAGGCAGCACTTTGCAGTGCTGCCTGTTGGCGTTTATCTTCTGTCAGTCTTCATCCAGGCCGGTTTGATGCCGTATGAATAAACAGAACATTTGCCTGGGAGGAGCGGCTTATTAAACCGCTTTTCGCCAAAGGCCCTTCGTTGGGTGTGCGCCTGTTGGTGCTGGCCGTGCTGTCGGTCGCGCTGATGGTGGTCGATGCCCGCTTCGACCTGCTCAAGCCCGCGCGCAAACAAGTGTCGCTGGTGCTGATGGACGCCTACTGGATCACCGATCTGCCCGGTCGCTTGTGGGAAGGCATCGCCAGCCAGTTCGGCAGTCGCACCGAGCTTGTCGCCGAAAACGAAAAACTCAAGACCGAAAACCTGCTGTATCAGGGTCGCATGCAAAAACTTGCTGCCCTGACCGAGCAGAACGTTCGGCTGCGCGAGTTGCTCAATTCTTCCGCGCTGGTCAACGAGAAGGTCGAAGTGGCCGAGTTGATCGGCATGGACCCCAACCCCTTCACCCATCGCATCATCATCAATAAAGGTGAGCGTGATGGCGTCGTGCTCGGTCAGCCGGTGCTCGACGCGCGCGGACTGATGGGCCAGGTGGTCGAGTTGATGCCGTACACCTCGCGTGTATTGCTGTTGACCGACACCACTCACAGCATTCCAGTGCAGGTGAACCGTAACGGTCTACGGGCGATTGCCAGCGGTACCGGCAATCCGGAACGCCTGGAACTGCGCCACGTCGCCGACACCGCTGATATCAAGGAAGGTGATCTGCTGGTCAGCTCCGGTCTCGGCCAGCGCTTCCCGGCGGGTTATCCGGTGGCAACGGTGAAGGAAGTGATTCACGATTCCGGCCAGCCATTTGCGATTGTCCGCGCCGTGCCGACCGCTGCGTTGAACCGCAGCCGTTATCTGCTGCTGGTGTTCAGTGACAGCCGCACTGCTGAAGAGCGCGCCAACGACGTCGCCCAAGCGCAGGAAAATCTCGATGCCTTTGGTGGCGGTCCAATCATTCCGGCCACGGTGTCGAAGACGGTGACCCCGGCGGCTACGGCCACACCGGCCACTCCAGCTGCAGCGGCAACGCCAGCCACACCGGCCGCCACTGCCCCGGCCAAACCGGCTGCGAGCAAACCGCCGGCGGCCACCAGACCGCCAGCCGCCCAGCCTGCTGCGCGACCTGCGGCGAAACCGCCCGTCAGCGCACCGGCCACCACCGGGAGACAAGAATAATGGTCGGCGCTACTGCCTCGCGAAACGGCTGGATCGTCTGGTTGACCTTTGCCATCGGCCTGCTTCTCAGTGTCTCGCCGCTGCCGCAATTCATGGAAATCCTGCGCCCGCTGTGGCTGGCGCTGCTCCTGACTTTCTGGGCGCTGTACATGCCGCAAACGGTCGGCATGGTCACGGCGTTTTGCCTGGGGCTGGCTGAAGACGTGCTGTATGGCACGCTGTTCGGGCAGAACGCCTTGATCCTGACGTTGATTACCTTCCTCGTGCTGTCGCTGCAACAACGCTTGCGGATGTTCCCGATGTGGCAGCAATGCCTGGTGATCCTGGTGATCTTCGGCCTCGCGCAACTTGTGCAGTTGTGGCTGAGCGCCCTTACCGGTAACCGTCAGCCGACCCTTGCGCTGGTCCTTCCGGCACTGGTCAGTGCCTTGCTCTGGCCTTGGGTCAGCTTTGCCCTTCGCGGATTGCGCCGACGTTACAGAATCAATTGAGCCGGTGAAGCAGGGCACTGAACAGGGAGATGTTTTGATGAAGCCGCTTTACCTTGCCTCAGGCTCGCCGCGTCGACGTGAATTGCTCACGCAGATCGGCGTGCCGTTTACCGCCATCAGCGCGGATATCGACGAAACCCCGCTACCCGAAGAATCGCCCTCGGCCTATGTCGAACGCCTTGCGCGCGGCAAAGCCGAGGCCGGGCGATCTGCGGTTGTGTCCGACGCGCCGTTCTGCGTGCTGGGCGCCGACACTGCCGTGGTGCTCGACGGCAAAATTCTTGGCAAACCGGTGGACGAAGCCGACGCATGCGCCATGCTGATGATGTTGTCCGGCAAGGAACATGAAGTGCTGACCGCCATCGCCGTGCTCGAAGGCGAGCGCTGCGAGTCGCGGGTGGTGCGCAGTCTGGTGCGGTTCCGGCCGATCAGCCGCGAGGAAGCCGCCGCCTACTGGGCCAGCGGCGAGCCACGGGACAAAGCCGGCGGTTATGGCATTCAAGGCCTCGGTGCGGTGTTCGTTGCCGGGCTCAATGGCAGCTATTCGGCAGTGGTCGGGTTGCCTGTTTGCGAAAGCGCAGAACTGTTGAGCCATTTCGGCATACCCTGTTGGCAAAACCTGAACGCGCAATGAGCGTCGTGCGAACCCAGATGCGGCCATTATCGTGAACATGCCTGAACGAGATCCTGCCATGAGTGAAGAGATTCTGATCAACATCACGCCGATGGAGTCGCGCGTGGCGGTGGTTGAAAACGGTGTGCTGCAAGAAGTCCACGTCGAGCGCACGCAAAAACGCGGGATCGTCGGCAACATCTATAAAGGCAAGATTGTCCGGGTATTGCCGGGCATGCAGGCGGCATTTGTCGACATTGGCCTGGATCGAGCGGCGTTCATTCATGCCGCGGAAATCTCCCTGCGCGAAGGCCCGGCGGTGGAAAGCATCAGCGCGCTGGTTCACGAGGGGCAGAGTCTGGTGGTGCAGGTGACCAAAGACCCGATTGGCTCCAAAGGCGCCCGATTGACCACACAGCTGTCGATTCCGTCGCGTTATCTGGTGTACATGCCGCGCACTGCCCACGTTGGCATTTCCCTGAAAATCGAAGACGAGGCCGAGCGCGAACGCCTTAAGCAAGTGGTCAGCGATTGCGTGGCGAAAGAAGGGATCAAGGAGGCTGGCGGCTTCATTCTGCGCACGGCGGCAGAAGGTGCCGGCGCCGATGAAATCCTGATGGACATCCGCTATCTGCGCCGCCTGTGGGACCAGATCAACGAACAAATCAAGACCATCGGCGCGCCAAGCGTCATTTACGAAGACCTCGGTCTGGCCCTGCGCACGCTGCGTGACCTGGTCAATCCGAAGATCGAAAAGATCCGTATCGATTCCCGGGAAACCTTTCAGAAAACCACGCAGTTCGTCGCCGAACTGATGCCGGAAATCGCCGATCGTCTGGAGCACTACCCGGGCGAACGACCGATCTTCGACCTTTATGGTGTCGAAGACGAAATCCAGAAAGCCCTTGAGCGTAAGGTGCCGCTGAAGTCTGGCGGCTATCTGGTGGTGGACCCGGCGGAAGCCATGACCACCATCGACGTCAACACCGGCGCTTTCGTTGGCCATCGCAACCTCGAAGAGACCATCTTCAAGACCAACCTCGAAGCAGCCACGGCAATTGCCCGGCAGATGCGCCTGCGCAATCTTGGCGGAATCATCATCATCGACTTCATCGACATGGAAGATGAAGAGCACCAGCGTCAGGTGCTGCGTACCCTGGAGAAACAACTGGAGCGCGACCACGCCAAGACCAACATCATCGGCATCACCGAGTTGGGTCTGGTGCAGATGACCCGCAAGCGCACCCGTGAAAGCCTGGAGCAAGTGCTGTGCGAACCGTGCAGCAGCTGTCAGGGACGCGGCAAGCTGAAAACTCCGGAAACCATCTGTTACGAGATTTTCCGCGAGATTCTCCGTGAAGCCCGGGCCTATCAGGCCGAGGGTTATCGCGTGCTGGCCAACCAGAAAGTGGTGGATCGCCTGCTCGACGAAGAGTCCGGTAACGTCGCCGAGCTTGAAGGCTTTATCGGCCGGACCATACGCTTCCAGGTGGAAACCATGTATTCCCAGGAACAATATGACGTGGTGTTGCTCTGATCCCCTGCAACACCCTTTATCCAACGCGGCTGGCCTCAGCTTTTCGCAGTTTTTTTGCCATGGGAGCCAACTGACATGGAACGTCTGACACGCATATTGGCCGCACTCACCCGCTGGGGGCTGGGCCTGTGTGCGTTGGTTCTGGTGTTGATGGCGGTGTACGTCAGCCTTGGCCGTGAGCTGACTCCGCTGGTTGCCGAATACCGCGCCGACATCGAAGACAAGGCCAGTGCCGCCCTCGGCATGCCCTTGCAGATCGGCGAGCTGGAAGGCGACTGGAGTGGTTTCGCGCCCATCCTGCTGGCCCACGATGTGATGGTCGGCGACGGCGCCAATGCGCTGCGACTGGATCGCGTGCGCGCGGTGCCGGATCTGTGGGCCAGCCTGCTGGCGCGGGAAGTGCGCATCGCCCATCTCGAACTCAATGGCCTGAAAATCAGCCTCAAGGAGGCCGACGATGGCAGTTGGGCGCTGGAGGGGCTGCCGGTCAACGACGACCAGCCGCTTGATCCCGAGCAATTGTTCAATCGCTCGCAAATGATTCAGCAACTGTCGGTGCTCGACAGCCAGGTGACCCTGCAACCGCTGGATCACGCGCCGATGACCCTGACCTATGTCGGCCTCAATCTGAAAACCGGTGCCAACCGTCAGCGCCTCGACGCACGTTTGACGTTGCCCGACGGTCAGCCGGTATCCCTGAGCTTGCGCACCCGCCTGCGTCCTGCCCAATGGCGCGACAGTACGGTTGACGGTTATGCCAGTCTGCCGCAAAGCGACTGGGCGAAGTGGCTGCCGGAGCGCCTGACCCGGCAATGGAACTTCTCCGAAATCAAGGCTGGCGGTGAGGTCTGGATCAATTGGGCCGAAGGCACGCTGCAAAGTGCCGCGCTGCGCCTGAATGCCCCGCAGGTGATCGGCGCCTACGCCGAGCGCAAGCCGATCCAGATCGACAATCTGGCGCTCAACGCCTATTACCGGAACAGTGCCGAGGGCGCCAGGCTCACCCTTGATTCGCTGGCGATGAATTTTGGCGAATCGCGCTGGGAGTCGCGCATTCAACTGCAACAGACCCGCGCCACCGATAAGGTCGATGAGCTCTGGCACCTGCAGGCGGACCGTGTCGAGCTGACGCCGATTACCCCTTTGCTCAACGCGCTCGGGCCTTTGCCGCAAGGGTTGGGCACGGCGATCGAGCGACTGAAGGTGACCGGGGGGCTGCGCAACGTCTTGCTGGATTTCCGTCCCAACGCCACCGACGGCAGTAAATTCAGTTTTGCCACCAACCTCGATAACGTCGGGTTTGACGCCTACCATGGCGCTCCGGCGGCGCGGAACGTCAGCGGCAGCCTCACCGGCAATCTCGATGGCGGCGAGTTGCGTATGGACAGCAAGGATTTTGTCCTGCACCTCGACCCGATTTTTGCCAGGCCATGGCAATACATTCAGGCCAACGCGCGCCTGACCTGGAAGCTCGATAAAGACGGCTTCACCCTGATCGCCCCGTACCTGAAGGTGCTCGGCGAGGAGGGCAAGATTGCCGGCGACTTCCTGATTCGCCTGCATTTCGATCACCGCCAGGAAGACTACATGGACCTGCGGGTCGGTCTGGTTGACGGCGATGGTCGCTACACCGCCAAGTATTTGCCGCAAGTCCTGAGCCCGGCTCTGGATGAATGGTTGCGCACGGCGATTCTCAAGGGCGCGGTTGATCAAGGCTTTTTCCAGTATCAGGGCTCTCTGAACAAAAATGCTGGCGAGGCCGACCGCAGCATCAGCCTGTTTTTCAAAGTGCATGACGCCGAGCTGGCCTTTCAGCCGGGCTGGCCGCACGTCAGCAAGGTCAGCGGTGATGTGTTCATCGAAGACAGCGGGGTGCGGATCTGGGCCGACAAGGGACAGTTGCTCGACACTCGGGTCAGCGACGTGTTCGTCAATATTCCCCATGTCCCGACCGGCCAGAACACGCATATGTTTCTCGACGGCGCGTTTGCCGGTGGGCTGGGCGATGGCCTGAAGATTCTCCAGCAAGCACCGATCGGCACGGCTGACACCTTCGCCGGATGGGAAGGTGCGGGTGATCTACAGGGCAAGCTGAAACTCGACGTGCCGCTGGCCAAGGGCGATCAACCAAAGATTCTCGTCGATTTCAAGACCGCCAATGCACGGCTGAAACTCGCCGAACCGAAGCTGGAACTGACGCAGCTCAAGGGGGATTTCCGTTTCGACAGCGCCAAAGGACTCAGCGGGCAAAACATCGCCGCGCGGGCTTTCGACAAACCGGTCACCGCGCAAATCTTCTCCGACGGCAGTCCCGACAAGCTCAAGACCCGGGTCGCGGCATCGGGCCAGGTCGAGGTCAAGAAGCTTACCGAGTGGCTGGGCGTGACTCAGCCGCTGCCGGTGTCGGGAACCGTTGCGTATCAGTTGCAATTGAACCTGGACGGCGCGGACAGCCAATTGATGGTCAGCTCCGATCTCAAAGGTGTCGCCGTGGATTTGCCGGCACCCTTTGGCATGGCCGCGAATGTCGGCCGCAACACCGTCTTTCGCATGACCTTGCAAGGTCCGGAGCGACGTTATTGGGTCAACTACGATCAGTTGGCCAATTTCACCTTCGCTGCACCGCCGAGCAGTTTCTCTGACGGTCGCGGTGAACTGTTCCTTGGCGCCGGCGACGCGGTGCTGCCGGGCGCCAAGGGCTTGCGCATTCGCGGCGTGCTGTCGGAACTGGACGTTGCGCCCTGGCAGGATCTGCTCGGCAAGTACGCCGGCCAGGACCTGGGCGGCAGCGCCCAGCAGTTGCTCAGCAGCGCCGACATCAAGGTTGGCAAGTTGACGGCGTTCGGTACGACGCTGGATCAGGCTTCAGCCAAGGTCAACCGCAAGCCGGGGGCGTGGAACCTCTCCCTCGACAGCCAGCAGGCCAGGGGCACTGCCAGCCTGCCGGACGCCAAAGGCGTGCCGATTGCGATCAATCTGCAATACGTGAAACTGCCGGCACCCGATCCGACGGTCCAGGCTGACGAGAACGCGCCAGACCCATTGGCCTCGGTTGATCCGACGAAAATCCCGGCGCTGGATATCACCATCAATCAGCTGTTTCAGGGCCAGGATCTGGTCGGTGGCTGGTCGCTGAAAGTGCGCCCGACCGCCAAAGGCATCGCCTTGAACAACCTCGACATGGGCCTCAAAGGCATTCTGCTGCAGGGCAGCGGTGGCTGGGAAGGCACGCCAGGTTCGACGAGTAGCTGGTTCAAGGGCCGGATCGGCGGCAAGAACCTCGCCGATGTGTTGAAGGGCTGGGGTTTTGCGCCCAGCGTGACCAGCGAAGAATTTCATATGGATGTCGATGGGCGTTGGCCTGGATCACCGGCGTGGCTGGCGACCAAGCGCTTCTCCGGCACGCTCGATGCCTCGCTGAACAAGGGCCAATTCGTTGAAGTGGAAGGCGGTGCCCAGGCTTTGCGGGTGTTCGGCCTGCTCAACTTCAACTCGATTGGTCGCCGCTTGCGTCTGGACTTCTCTGACCTGTTCGGCAAAGGCCTGAGCTATGACCGGGTCAAAGGTCTGCTGGTCGCCAACAACGGCGTCTACGTAACCCGTGAGCCGATCCGGCTGACCGGGCCGTCGAGCAATCTCGAGCTGGACGGTACGCTGGATCTGGTCGGTGATCAGGTCGACGCCAAGCTGCTGGTCACGCTGCCCGTGACCAACAACCTGCCGATTGCCGCGCTGCTGGTCGGCGCGCCGGCAGTGGGTGGTGCGCTGTTCCTGATCGACAAGCTGATCGGTGATCGCGTGGCACGTTTTGCCAGTGTGAAATACACCGTCAAAGGCCCGTGGAAAGAGCCGAAAATCACTTTCGACAAGCCTTTTTAACTAGCACACACTACCCCTTGGCAGGAGCTGCCGTTGGCTGCGCCTACAGGGTTTTGAGTGGATTCCGAGGAGCGGCCATGTCTTTCGCGGTGATTCAAATGGTCAGCCAGAGCGACGTGTTGGCCAATCTCGCTCAGGCTCGACGCCTGCTTGAACAGGCCGCGTCCGGCGGGGCAAAACTCGCGGTGCTGCCGGAAAACTTCGCCGCCATGGGGCGGCGCGACATCGCCGACATCGGCCGCGCCGAGGCATCAGGTGAAGGGCCGATCCTGCCGTGGTTGAAACAGACCGCCCGCGACCTCAGGTTATGGATAGTGGGCGGCACGTTACCGCTGCCGCCGGCGGACCAACCGGCGGCCAAGTCGAATGCCTGCTCGCTGTTGGTCAACGAACACGGCGAAATCGTTGCACGCTATGACAAGTTGCATCTGTTTGATGTCGATGTAGCGGACAATCGTGGTCGTTATCGCGAATCCGATGACTATGCTTATGGCAGTGGTGTGGTGGTGGCGGACACGCCGGTCGGCAAACTGGGCCTGACCGTGTGTTACGACTTGCGCTTCCCGGAGCTTTACAGCGAATTGCGTGCTGCCGGAGCGGAGCTGATTACCGCGCCTTCGGCGTTTACGGCGGTGACCGGCGCGGCGCATTGGGAAATCCTGATTCGCGCGCGGGCCATCGAGACCCAGTGTTATATGTTGGCGGCAGCGCAGGGTGGAACCCATCCGGGGCCGCGGGAAACCTTCGGGCATGCGGCGATTGTCGATCCGTGGGGACGCCTGCTGGCACAGCAGGATCAAGGCGAAGCGGTGCTGTTGGCTGCACGCGATAGCGATGAACAGGCGTCCATTCGGGCGCGAATGCCGGTGACGCGTCATCGGCGGTTTTTTTCGCAGGGCGCACAGCGACCTGCTTCAGAACACGAATTTAAGGCGTAAACCTATGAGCGAGCTGTTGTCCTCAGTCAGTGATCACCTGTTGGCGCCTGGCGGCGTGACTATCGAGAGCCTGCAAGGCGTGCTCGGTGATCTGGCCGGCCCCGGCATTGATGCCGCCGACCTGTATTTTCAGGGACAGATCTCCGAGTCATGGTCGCTGGAAGACGGCATCGTCAAGGAAGGCAGCTTCAACCTCGACCAGGGTGTCGGCGTGCGTGCGCAATCCGGTGAGAAAACCGGTTTTGCCTATAGCAACGCGATCACCCTTGAAGCCCTTGGTGCTGCAGCCCGTGCCGCGCGCTCGATTTCCCGGGCCGGGCAGAACGGCTCGGTGCAAGCGTTCAGTACCCAGGATGTTGCGCAGTTGTACGCGCCGGATAACCCGCTGGAAGTGCTGAGCCGTGCCGAGAAAGTCGAACTGCTCAAGCGCATTGATGTCGCCACTCGTGCGCTCGACCCGCGTATCCAGCAGGTTAGCGTGAGCATGGCCGGGGTCTGGGAACGAATTCTGGTGGCTTCCACCGACGGCGGTCTGGCGGCAGATGTGCGCCCTCTGGTGCGTTTCAACGTCAGCGTCATCGTTGAGCAAAATGGCCGTCGCGAGCGCGGTGGGCATGGCGGTGGCGGGCGCACCGACTACCGTTATTTTCTCGCCGAAGACCGTGCCATGGGCTATGCCCGTGAAGCGCTGCGTCAGGCGCTGGTGAACCTCGAAGCGATTCCGGCACCGGCGGGCACGTTGCCGGTGGTGCTCGGTTCGGGCTGGTCCGGCGTGCTGCTGCACGAAGCGGTCGGCCACGGCCTGGAGGGCGATTTCAACCGCAAGGGCAGTTCGGCTTATAGCGGGCGGATGGGCGAAATGGTCGCGTCGAAGCTGTGCACCATCGTCGATGACGGCACCTTGAGCGGTCGTCGCGGTTCGCTGAGCGTAGACGACGAAGGCACGCCGACCGAGTGCACCACCCTGATCGAAAACGGCGTACTAAAAGGCTATATGCAGGACAAGCTCAACGCGCGTCTGATGGGTGTGGCCCGCACCGGTAACGGTCGTCGTGAGTCCTACGCGCATCTGCCGATGCCGCGCATGACCAACACCTACATGCTCGGCGGTGAGAGCGATCCGGCAGAAATCATCGCGTCGGTGAAGAAGGGCATCTACTGCGCCAACCTCGGCGGTGGTCAGGTCGATATCACCAGCGGCAAGTTCGTGTTCTCCACCAGCGAGGCGTATCTGATCGAAGACGGCAAGATCACCGCACCGGTCAAAGGCGCGACGTTGATCGGCAACGGCCCCGAGGCGATGAGCCGGGTGTCGATGGTCGGTAATGATCTGGCGCTGGACAGCGGGGTGGGCACGTGTGGCAAGGATGGCCAGTCAGTGCCGGTGGGTGTCGGTCAGCCGACACTGAAGATCGATGCGATCACCGTGGGTGGCACGGGCGCATAAGAAGAGGTGGAGCTTCGGGTGGCGCGCAGCGCGGCCACCCGGTGGCGAGGTATCAACGCAGGCCGCGTTGAGTCTCGTCCAGCTCACGGATGTACTTGAAGATCTTGCGGCTGGAAGCAGGAGGTTTGTTTTGCGCAACCTCATGCTGAGCCTGACGGATCAAGGAACGCAGTTGCTGGCGATCGGCGTCCGGGTATTCGGCGACGAATTTCTCCAGCACGGCGTCGTCGCCTGCAATCAGGCGGTCACGCCAGCGTTCGAGATTGTGGAAACGCTCGTTGTACTGACGAGTCGAGGCATCGAGTTGATCGAGCAGCGTGAGAATCGCGTCAGTGTCCTGATCGCGCATCAGCTTGCCGATGAACTGCAAGTGCCGTTTGCGCGCGATGTTCGCGGTGTGCTTCGGCGCATCGGCCAGCGCCCGGCGCAACGCGTCGGTCAGTGGCAGTTTTGCCTGCAAGTCGGGCTTGAGTGTTGTAAGGCGCTCGCCAAGGTCAACCAGAGCATGCAGCTCGCGTTTGACCTGAGATTTGCTTTTTTCTCCCGTATCGAGGGAGTCGTCGTAAGAATCAACCATGGTGGCAGTCCGCAAAGAAACGCCGCCATGATAACCAGTCGGGGGCCGCTTGTCCGGCCCGGTCGCTCGATGACCCCAGCCGAAAGCAGAATTTGAGTGGAGATGAGCATGAGTGCAGTTGAAAGCGTCGGCCCGCAGGCATTGCCGGCACTGCAGGATCAAGTCGAGCAGATCATCGCCGAAGCCAAGCGTCAGGGCGCCAGTGCCTGTGAAGTCGCCGTCTCGCTGGAGCAGGGCTTGTCGACGTCGGTGCGCCAGCGCGAGGTCGAAACGGTTGAATTCAATCGCGATCAGGGGTTTGGCATCACGCTTTACGTTGGTCAACGCAAGGGCTCGGCCAGCACCTCCGCCACCGGGCCGGATGCGATTCGCGAAACTGTCGCGGCCGCACTGGCGATTGCAAGGCACACCTCGGAAGACGAAGCCTCGGGCCTCGCTGATGCGGCCCTGATGGCTCGTGAGCAGCAGGATTTTGATCTGTTCCACGAATGGGATATCACCCCGGAACAGGCCATCGAAAAGGCTTTGCTCTGCGAAGCGGCCGCATTCGACGCCGATGCGCGGATCAAGAACGCCGACGGCACCACGCTCAGCACCCATCAGGGCTGCCGTGTTTACGGCAACAGCCACGGTTTTATCGGTGGTTATGCGTCGACCCGACACAGCCTCAGTTGCGTGATGATCGCCGAGGCCGATGGCCAGATGCAGCGTGATTACTGGTATGACGTGAGCCGCCAGGGCAGTCTGCTGGCCGATCCGGTCAGTATCGGCCAGCGTGCAGCGCAACGGGCGGCGAGCCGTCTGGGCGCGCGACCGGTGCCGACTTGCGAAGTGCCCGTGCTGTTTTCCGCTGAGCTGGCGGGCGGGTTGTTCGGCAGTTTTCTCTCGGCGGTGTCTGGCGGCAGTTTGTATCGCAAATCGTCGTTTCTTGAAGGCTCACTGGGGCAGAAACTGTTTCCCGAGTGGCTGACCATCGACGAGCGTCCGCACTTGATGCGCGCGATGGGCAGTGCTTCGTATGATGGCGATGGTCTGGCGACCTACGCCAAACCGTTTGTCGAAAAAGGTGAGTTGGTCTCGTACATTCTCGGCACTTACTCCGGGCGCAAACTGGGTATGCCGAGCACTGCCAACGCCGGTGGCGTACACAACCTGTTCGTCACCCATGGCGACGAAGACCAGGCGGCGCTGTTGAAGCGCATGGGCCGTGGCTTGCTGGTCACCGAGTTGATGGGGCATGGCCTGAACATGGTTACTGGCGACTACTCGCGTGGTGCGGCGGGTTTCTGGGTCGAGAACGGTGAAATCCAGTTCGCGGTGCAGGAAGTGACCATCGCCGGCAACATGCGCGACATGTTCAAGCAGATCGTTGCCGTGGGTAATGATCTTGAGCTGCGCAGCAACATTCGCACGGGATCGGTACTGATCGAGCGGATGATGGTGGCGGGCAGCTAAACCTCAGCCGTCACAAAACAAGGCGCGCCACCCAATTGGGTGGCGCGCCTTTTTCATGCCTGGCACAAATCTTCTGTGGGAGCGGGCTTGCTCGCGAATGCGGTCTTTCAGTCAGCACATCTCTGGCTGACACACCGAATTCGCGAGCAAGCCCGCTCCCACAAGGATGCGTATGACCTCGGGCTTGTTTTGGTTCTCATTATCATCTAATAATAAATCTCATTATCGGATGAGCCCCGAATCATGAGTTCTGCCTTGCACGAGCAGCCGTATCTCGAAAGCTGGCGCTGGATGAGTCGCCAGATCCGTTGCGCCATGGACCCCGATGAACCGCGCCTGATCGAACATTACCTGGCCGAAGGCCGTTACCTGTCTTGTTGCACCGCGACCTCGCCATGGACGGTCGCTGAAACTTCTTTGCGCCTGCTGCTCGACACTGCTACCGACATCGCCTTGCCGTGGCATTGGCGCAGTCTCTGTCTCGACCAGGCGTGGCGCCCGTTGCGTGAAATGGAGCGCCTGTCCCTATGCAAATGCCGGCTCAAGCGCTGGCAACACTACACCTGGCAGCTCGCCACCTGCGAGTTGCAGCCTTCGATTCCTCTCATTGAATTAGTCCAAGGATTTACCGATGACCAAGACACGTATTGAGCGCGACAGCATGGGCGAACTGCAGGTGCCGGTGGACGCTCTCTACGGCGCGCAGACCCAGCGCGCAGTGGATAACTTCCCGATCAGCGGCAAACCGATGCCGACGCAGTTCATCCGCGCGTTGATCCTCGCCAAGGCTGCGGCTGCTCGCGCCAACGTCGAACTGAATCAGATCACCGCCGCACAAGGCAAAGCCATCAGCGACGCCGCGCAAGCTTTGCTCGAAGGCCATTTCATGCAGCATTTCCCGGTGGATATCTTCCAGACCGGTTCCGGCACCAGCTCCAACATGAACGCCAACGAAGTGATTGCCACCCTCGCCAGCCGCCTGCTCGGCGAAACGGTCAATGCCAACGATCACGTCAACTGCGGTCAGAGCAGCAACGACATCATTCCGACCACCATCCACGTCAGCGCCGCACTGGCCCTGCACGAGCAACTGCTACCGGCGCTGCTGCACCTGGTGCAAGTCATCGAGCACAAAGCCGCGCAGGTGCATCATCACGTCAAAACCGGTCGCACGCATTTGATGGACGCCATGCCGGTGCGCATGAGCCAAGTGCTCAACGGCTGGGCGCAGCAACTCAAGGCCAACATCGGCCATTTGCAAGATCTGCTGCCGAGCCTGCAATCGCTGGCACAGGGCGGTACGGCGGTTGGCACCGGGATCAACGCGCACCCTGAGTTCGCCGCGCGTTTCAGCCGCCAGTTGAGCCAACTGACGGACGTGAAATTCACTCCGGGCAAGGATCTCTTCGCGCTGATCGGCTCACAGGATACCGCCGTCGCAGTCTCCGGGCAGCTCAAGGCTACCGCCGTTTCGCTGATGAAAATTGCCAACGACCTGCGCTGGATGAACTCCGGCCCGCTCGCCGGCCTCGGTGAAATCGAGCTCGAAGCCCTGCAGCCGGGCTCGTCGATCATGCCAGGCAAGGTCAATCCGGTGATCCCGGAAGCCACCGCCATGGTCGCCGCGCAAGTCATCGGCAACGACTCGGTGATCACCATCGCCGGTCAGTCGGGCAACTTCGAGCTTAACGTGATGCTGCCGATCATCGCGCAGAACCTGTTGAGCAGCATCGAACTGCTGGCCAACTCCAGCCGCCTGCTGGGTGACAAAGCCATTGCCGGTTTCAAGGTCAACGAGTCGCGCCTGAAAGAAGCGTTGTCGCGCAACCCGATTCTGGTCACCGCGCTCAACCCGATCATCGGTTACCAGAAAGCCGCCGAAATCGCCAAGCAGGCCTACAAGGAAAGCCGCGCGGTGATCGACGTGGCTCTGGAACACACCGACCTGTCGCGCAGCCAACTGGAAGAGTTGCTCAATCCCGAGAAACTCACCGCCGGCGGCGTGTAAACCCCGCAACCGCTTTGGAGGCTCACCTTGGAGCACTGGAAACGCACGATCGAACGGGCCAATCGCTGCTTCATGTTGGGCGAACTGATTGATGCCCGCGAGGCTTACCTGCAAGCCCTGGCTCTGGCGCAAGTGTTGTTCGAGCGCTGGGCGGATGCCGAAGAAGCGGTGGCGGCCTGCGTCATCTCCCATCACAACCTGGCGGATCTGCACTTGCGCCTGAACCAGCCGGAGGAGAGCGCCGAGTATCTTTGCGCCATTCACCAACGGCTGTTGCAGACCATGCAGGACGAGCGCCTGCGCCCGGCCCTTCGTGAAGCGGCATTGCGCCAGAGCAGCAAGACTTACGTTGAACTGCTGAATTTCATCAGTGAACACGGCGAATACCCGCGCACCCAGCGCCTGCTGCATCCCGATACCGGCAATGCGCGCCGCGCGCCTGCCCCCCATCACCATGGAGTCCATTGAAATGGCTTTTACTTTGCCTGCCTTGCCTTACGCCTACGACGCCCTCGAACCGCATATCGATGCGCAGACCATGGAGATTCACTACACCAAGCATCACCAGACTTACATCAACAACCTCAACGCGGCGGTAGAGGGCACTGAATACGCTGAGTGGCCGGTGGAAAAACTCGTCGCCAGCGTGCAGCAACTGCCGGAAAAACTGCGTGCGGCGGTGATCAATCAGGGCGGTGGTCACGCCAACCATTCGTTGTTCTGGGAAGTCATGGTGCCCGGTGGCGGCGGCAAACCGGACGGCGCACTGGCTGCAGCCATCGATGAACAGTTGGGTGGCCTAGACAGCTTCAAGGAAGCCTTCACTAAAGCTGCACTGACCCGTTTTGGCAGCGGCTGGGCGTGGCTCAGCGTGACCCCGGAGAAAAAACTGATCGTGGAAAGCAGTGGTAACCAGGACAGTCCCTTGATGAACGGCAACACGCCGATTCTCGGCCTCGACGTCTGGGAGCACGCTTATTACCTGCGTTACCAGAACCGTCGCCCGGAATACATCAATGCGTTCTACAACGTGATCAATTGGCCTGAAGTTGCTGCGCGCTATCAGGCCGCACTGGTTTAAGTCTTCTATAAAAACAATCCAAGGCTGACTATGGGCATTGAAACACTGGCGACCGGAAGCGGGCGTATGTTTCGTTACGCGGTGGGATCGCTATTGCTGTTGGCGGGCATGACCTTGCTGGTCGCACACGGGCTGGAATGGCTGAATCTGGAACCGAGGCTGTTGCGGGCGTTGCAGGGCGGCGCGATCTGCGCCCTCGGCACGGCGCTTGGCGCTGTCCCGGTGTTGGTGATTCGGCGGATGCCACAGGCACTCAGCGACACCTTGCTGGGTTTCGGTGCCGGAGTGATGCTCGCGGCGACGGCGTTTTCGCTGATCGTGCCGGGCATTGCCGCCGCCGAAAGCCTCGGACTGACACCGTGGGGCGCCAGCGGCCTGATCTGTTTCGGCATCATGCTGGGGGCATTCGGGCTGTATCTGGTTGATCGCAAGGTGTCCGGCGCGTCTGCGCAAATGCTCGTCGGCACCGTCGAGCATCCGGTGATTGCGCCACGGATCTGGCTGTTCGTATTCGCCATCATTGCCCATAACATCCCTGAAGGCATGGCCGTCGGTGTTTCTGCCGGTGGCGGAATACCGGATGCCGACAGCCTGGCGATGGGCATTGCGCTGCAGGATGTGCCGGAAGGTCTGGTGATTGCGCTGGTGTTGGCCGGGGCGGGCATGTCGCGGTTGAAAGCGTTTCTCATCGGCGCAGCGTCAGGTCTGGTCGAGCCGGTGTTTGCGCTGTGGTGTGCCTGGCTGGTCAGTCTGGCGCAGGTGTTGTTGCCATTAGGTCTGGCACTGGCGGCGGGGGCGATGCTGCTGGTGGTGACTCACGAAGTGATACCCGAGTCGCGACGCCATGGTCATGACAAGCTGGCGAGTCTTGGTTTGCTGATCGGGTTCTGTCTGATGATGGTGATGGATACGGCGTTGGGGTAACTGGAGGCAATGAGGGAGCAAGCTCCCTGATTGGCGGATCAACCGCCTTCGTCGAAGTAGTTGTTGATCAGCTTCACCAATTCATTCATGGCATCCTCAGCCTGTTCACCTTCGGTGCTCAAATGGATTTTGGTGCCCTTGCCGGCCGCGAGCATCATCATCGCCATGATGCTTTTCCCGTCCACTGCTGTCTCGGGCGTGCGACCGACTCTTATCGTCGTCTCCGGATACTTGCCGGCCACGCCGACAAATTTAGCCGATGCCCGGGCATGCAGACCCAATTTGTTGATGATTTCGATTTCACAAGCAGGCATCGCGGTGTGAATCCTTTAAGTGAGGTCGCGGTGGCGAACCTGGACGTTCTTCAGGGTTTTCTGCAGGGCCTGACCAAGCCGTTCGGTCAGGTAGACGGAGCGGTGATGCCCGCCGGTGCAGCCAATGGCAATGGTGACGTAGGCGCGGTTGCTCGCGGCGAAGCGCGGCAGCCACTTGTGCAGGTAGGTAAAGATGTCCTGAAACATTTCTTCGACTTCCGGCTGTGCCGCAAGGTATTCGGCCACCGGCGTATCGAGACCCGATTGCGCGCGCAGTTCCGGCTTCCAGTACGGATTGGGCAGGCAGCGCACATCGAATACCAGATCCGCGTCCACCGGCATGCCGCGCTTGAAGCCGAATGATTCGACCAGAAACGCCGTGCCCGGCTCTGGCTGGTTCAGCAGGCGCAACTTGATCGTGTCACGTAACTGGTACAGGTTGAGATTGGTGGTGTTGATTTTGAGGTCGGCCAGGTCGGCAATCGGGCCGAGCAGGGCGGTTTCGTCTTGGATCGCTTCTGCCAGCGAGCGGTTGGCATTGCTCAGCGGGTGGCGGCGGCGGGTTTCGGAGAACCGCTTGAGCAGGGTTTCCTCGTCGGCATCCAGATACAGGACGTCGCACTGGATGTGCTTGTTGCGGACATCTTCAAGCAGTTCGGGGAAGCGGGTCAGGTGACTCGGCAGATTGCGCGCATCAATCGATACGGCGACCAGCGGTTGTGCGAGTTCCGTGTGAATCAGTGCGCGCTCGGCCAATTCCGGCAGCAACCCTGCCGGCAGGTTGTCGATGCAGTAGTAACCGTTGTCTTCGAGGACATCCAGGGCGGTACTTTTACCCGAGCCGGAGCGGCCACTGACGATGATCAAACGCATGATTAGTGCCCGTTCTGTTCGTCCACGACGACTTGGTACAAGGCTTCGTTGCTCGGAGCGCTTCGAAGTTTTTCGCGCACTTCCTTGCGATCCAGCATGCTGGCGATCTGTCGCAGCAGTTCCAGGTGCGCTTCGGTCGCCGCTTCCGGTACCAGCAGTACAAACAGCAGGTCCACGGGAGCGCCGTCGATGGCATCGAAATCAATGGGGGCTTCAAGGTGAATCAGTGCGCTGATGGGCGACTGGCAACCCTTGAGGCGGCAGTGAGGGATGGCGATGCCGTTGCCAAAACCGGTGGAACCGAGTTTTTCACGGGCAACCAGCGCTTCGAAGACATCTTGCATCTCCAGATCCGGGACTTCCCGGGCGATCAGGTTGGCAATTTGTTCGAGGGCTTTCTTTTTACTGCCGCCCGGCACGTTCACGATGGAACGGCCGGGGGTCAGGATGCTTTCAAGTCGGATCATGGAATGGGGGGTTATCGACCGGTTGCGCCCTGGAGGAGGCTCTGGGTCTTTTCCTTATGCTTTTTGAGTTGGCGATCCAGCTTGTCGGTCAGTGCGTCGATCGCAGCGTACATGTCGGTATCTTCTGCGTTGGCGACCACTTCGCTGCCGGGTATATGCAAGGTGGCTTCGATTTTCTGCTTGAGCTTTTCGACGCACATCGTGACTTGCACGTTGGTTATCTTGTCGAAATGGCGCTCCAGTCGCTGGAGTTTTTCCTCGATATAGGAACGCAGAGGTTGGGTCACTTCCAGTTGGTGTCCACTGATGTTGACTTGCATACAGCTTCTCCTTCGTTGCCAGTGCATAAAGCGGCAGGCCGAAGAGCCTGCCACTGGAACGCTGTAACGTGGCTTACATCAACCGCTTGCGTTCGCTCGAAGGCGCGATCCCGAGGGATTCGCGGTACTTGGCGACGGTGCGGCGAGCCACCTGAATGCCTTGTGCCTCCAGTAAACCAGCGATCTTGCTGTCACTCAACGGCTTTTTCTGATTTTCCGCTGCAACCAGTTTTTTGATGATCGCGCGGATCGCCGTGGACGAGCATTCGCCGCCTTCGGAGGTGCTGACGTGGCTGGAGAAAAAGTATTTCAGTTCATAAATACCGCGCGGGGTATGCATGAATTTCTGCGTAGTCACCCGGGAAATCGTCGATTCGTGCATGCCCACCGCTTCAGCGATGTCGTGCAGAACCAGCGGCTTCATGGCTTCGTCGCCGTACTCCAGAAAACCGCGCTGATGCTCGACGATCTGGGTGGCTACTTTCATCAGGGTTTCGTTGCGGCTCTGCAGGCTCTTGATGAACCAGCGCGCTTCCTGCAACTGGTTGCGCATGAAGGTGTTGTCGGCGCTGGTGTCGGCACGGCGGACGAAACCGGCGTACTGGGCATTGACGCGCAGACGCGGCACCGATTCCTGATTGAGTTCGACCAGCCAGCGCTCGTTGTCCTTGCGCACGATAACGTCGGGGACAACGTATTCGGCTTCGGTGGACTCGATTTGCGAACCCGGGCGCGGGTTGAGGCTCTGCACCAGTTCGATGACCTGGCGCAGCTCGTCTTCCTTGAGCTTCATGCGGCGCATCAGCTGGCTGTAGTCGCGGCCGCCGAGCAGGTCGATGTAATCGCTGACCAGGCGCTTCGCCTCCGCCAGCCAAGGGGTCTTGGCGGGTAACTGGCGCAATTGCAGCAGCAGGCATTCGCCGAGGTTGCGAGCGCCGATGCCGGCGGGTTCGAACTGCTGGATGCGATGCAGGACGGCTTCGATTTCGTCCAGCTCGATGTCCAGTTCCGGATCGAACGCCTCAAGGATCTCTCCGAGGGTCTCATCGAGATAGCCCTGATTGTTGATGCAATCAATCAGGGTAACGGCGATCAGGCGATCGGTGTCGGACATCGGTGCGAGATTGAGTTGCCACAGCAGGTGACTTTGCAGGCTTTCGCCGGCGGATGTGCGGGTGGTGAAGTCCCACTCGTCATCATCGTTGCTGGGCAGGCTGCTGGCGCTGGTCTGGTAGACGTCTTCCCAGGCGGTATCGACCGGAAGCTCGTTGGGGATGCGTTCGTTCCATTCGCCGTCCTCGAGATTGTCCACCGTCGGGGCGGTTTCCTGGTAGGAAGGTTCCTGGATCTCTGTATTAGGCTTCTGTTCGGCGTTGTCGGCCATGGGATCGGAGTTGTCGAAGTCGTCGCCTTCTTCCTGGCGTTCGAGCATCGGATTGGATTCCAGAGCCTCCTGGATTTCCTGTTGCAGATCCAGGGTCGACAATTGGAGCAGGCGGATGGCCTGTTGCAGCTGCGGTGTCATCGTCAGCTGCTGGCCCATTCTCAAGACTAGCGATGGTTTCATGGCAGGGGCTTAACACCTTATTCGCCGGCGCTATGCGCCATCCACTACAGGGCGCCGGAGCGCCAAACTTAAGCAAATTATATGCCTGAAACTGAAGTGTTTGCCTAGAGCGCTGTAACAATTAAGCGTATTAAATACTGCTTGAATCGATACAGCGCACGCACCGCTCACGAAGCATTGTTGTGCTTACAGGCGGAATTCGTGGCCCAGATACACTTCCTTGACCAGGTCATTGGCCAGGATGGTTTCTGCGTCGCCTTCGGCAATCAATTGACCGTCGTTGACGATATAAGCGGTTTCGCAGATATCCAGGGTCTCGCGCACGTTATGGTCGGTGATCAGTACGCCGATGCCTTTGGCCTTGAGGTGATGGATGATCTGTTTGATGTCGCCGACCGAGATCGGGTCGACACCGGCGAACGGTTCGTCGAGCAGAATGAATTTCGGCGCGGTCGCCAGGGCGCGGGCAATTTCTACCCGGCGGCGTTCACCACCGGACAGGCTCATGCCAAGGTTGTCGCGGATGTGGCTGATATGGAATTCCTGCAGCAGGCTTTCCAGTTCCTTGCGACGGCCGGCCTTGTCGAGTTCCTGGCGGGTCTCGAGGATCGCCATGATGTTGTCGGCCACCGACAGTTTGCGGAAGATCGACGCTTCTTGCGGCAGATAGCCGATACCCGCCTTGGCGCGACCGTGCATGGGCTGGTGGCTGACGTCCAGGTCGTCGATCAGTACGCGACCCTGATCGGCCTGGACCAGGCCGACGATCATGTAGAAGCAGGTGGTTTTGCCGGCGCCGTTGGGACCGAGCAGGCCGACGATCTGGCCGCTGTCGATCGACAGGCTGACGTCACGCACAACCTGGCGGCTTTTATAGGCCTTGGCCAGGTGCTGAGCTTTCAGAGTTGCCATTACTGGGTTTTCTCGTCGGTTTTCTTCTTCGGCTGGATCACCATGTCGATGCGTGGACGCGCCTCGGTGACCTTGCTGCCGGTAGCGCGACCGGCGCTGGCCAGTTTCTTCACGGTGTCATAGACGATTTTCTCGCCCTGAGTCGTGTTGTTGTCCTTGTCGACAACCTTGGCCTTGTCGATCAGCACGACGCGGTTTTGCGCGGCGTGGTACTGGATCGTCACGCCCCAGCCCTGTACAGGCTTGCTGTCGCCGGCGGTCTGTAGCTGTTCGAAGTAGGCAAGGTTGCCCACCGACGTCACCACGTCGATATCGCCGCCCGGGGTGCGGGTGATGGTTACCGTGTTGCCTTTTACGATCATCGAACCCTGGGTGATGATCACATCACCTTTATAGGTGGCGATGCCGTTCTTGTCGTCCAGTTGGGCGTCGTCGGCCTGAATGCGGATAGGTTGCTGCTGATCGTTCGGCAGAGCCCAGGCGCTCACGCTTCCCAGTGCTGCGCCCAGACTGAGCAAAATAGGGAGGGTTTTAACGAGCCTCATACTGTCCTCTTACGTTCGATAGCAGGTGTATCCTGCTTTCCTTCAGGTACGCTTTCATTCCAACGCCAGTCGATACACCGCCGGCGCCGTCGATTCTAACGGGTTGCTCGGTCTGCGCATATTGCTCCTGCGGGAACACCGTCATGCGCGTGGAGGTGACCAGCAGATCGCGGTTCTTTTCATCGGTGCGTTTTATGCGCACCGAATCGATCAATTCAACTTGAGTACCGCCCGAGTTCACTTCGCCGCGTTCACTGGTCACGTGCCACGGAAAAGCCGTGCCGCGATACATGTTCAGATCGGGTTTGGTCACCAGCGTGATGTCGGTGGCCTTGACATGTTCGGCCTTGTCGGAGGTCATTTCGTACTGTACGCCGCCGTCCGGCAGGTATTGCACGGTATGCGTGTTGGTCGCATACCAGTCGACAGGGTTCTCGACCGAAGTGACCGGTGGCTTGTCGAGGAAGCGTTCCGGGCTGATGTTCCAGTAGCCGACCGCAGCGAAAAGCGCAGCGATGCAGCCGAACAGCAGGAAGTTACGAAATTTTTTGCTAAACATGGCTTGGCTCACAAGTACGCGGCGTTGGCTGCATCGAGGCGGCCCTGGGCGCGCAGGATCAATTCGCAGAATTCGCGGGCAGCACCTTCGCCGCCACGGGCCCGTGTCACGCCGTGGGCGTTTTCGCGGACGAAGTCGGCAGCGTTGGCAACCGCCATGCCCAGGCCGACGCGGCGGATCACCGGCAGGTCCGGCAGGTCGTCACCGAGATAGGCGACCTGTTCATAGCTTAGGCCCAGTTGCTCAAGTAGACCGTCGAGAACGACCAATTTGTCTTCACGACCTTGAAACAGGTGCGGGATGCCGAGATTTTTTGCCCGACGCTCGACCACTGGCGTCTTGCGACCGCTGATGATAGCGGTCTGCACGCCGGCGTTCATGAGCATTTTGATGCCTTGGCCGTCGAGGGTGTTGAAGGTCTTGAATTCGCTGCCGTCTTCAAGGAAATACAGGCGCCCGTCAGTGAGTACGCCGTCGACGTCGAAAACCGCCAGTTTGATCGCTTTGCCGCGTTGCAGCAGATCGTTACTCATTACATGACTCCTGCGCGCAGCAGGTCGGAGAGGTTGAAGGCGCCGATCGGGCGATCCTCCTCATCGACGACTACCAGTGCGTTGATTCGATGGTCTTCCATGATTTTCAGGGCTTCGGCGGCGAGCATCTCGGGCCGGGCAGTTTTACCGTGAGCGGTCATGACCTGGTCGATGGTGGCGCTGCGGATGTCGATGCTGCGATCCAGGGTGCGGCGCAAATCACCGTCGGTGAAGATCCCGGCGAGCTTGCCGTCGGCCTCGAGGATGGCCGTCATGCCCAGACCCTTGCGGGTCATTTCCATCAGTGCGTCCTTGAGCAGGGTGCCGCGTTGTACTTGCGGCAGCTCCTGACCGGCATGCATGACGTTTTCCACTTTCAGCAGCAGGCGGCGACCAAGCGCTCCACCCGGATGGGAGAAGGCGAAGTCTTCTGCGGTGAAACCGCGTGCTTCGAGCAGGGCAACAGCCAGGGCGTCGCCCATGACCAGGGCTGCGGTGGTCGAGGAGGTCGGCGCCAGGTTCAAGGGGCAAGCCTCATGCTCGACGTGAACATTGAGGTTGACCTCGGCGGCTCTGGCCAGCGGCGATTGCGGGTTGCCGGTAACGCTGATCAGCTGGATGCCCAAGCGTTTGATCAGCGGCAGCAGGGTCACGATTTCGTTGGTCGAGCCGGAGTTCGAAAGGGCCAGAATCACGTCGTCACGGGTGATCATGCCCATGTCGCCATGGCTGGCTTCTGCCGGGTGAACGAAAAATGCCGGGGTGCCGGTGCTGGCCAGGGTCGCGGCAATCTTGTTGCCGACGTGCCCGGATTTACCCATGCCAACCACGACCACACGGCCTTTGCTGGCCAGAATCATCTCGCAAGCGCTTACGAAATCGGCGTCGATATGGGGCAGCAAGCCTTGTACGGCTTCCACTTCGAGGCGGATGGTGCGTTGTGCCGATTGAATCAGGTCGCTGGTTTGGCTCATGTCAGAAATCGTTTAGCCCGATGAAAAGGCGGCGATTATAGCGGTTATGTTGCAAAGCCTCACGCAAGTTCGTCGTGCTTTGTCATTCCTCGTAACCAATTCCATGAAAAAGCGCCTTCGGCCCAGCCAGATCGGCGAACAGAGGCCGGCACAGATCTTGGGCGCCGGGCGTTTGCAGTGATATAGTTCGCCGCCAGTTCGGCCTGCCCGGGGTGTAAGTGCTTTCCCAGAAAAGCCAGGCGTCCGAGTGAGAGGCTGCATCGCAAGGAGTTTAGATGAGTGCCGATAACGCCTACGCGGTCGAGCTGAAGGGAGTCTCCTTCAAGCGCGGTGCGCGCAGCATTTTCAATAATGTCGATATCCGTATTCCGCGGGGCAAGGTCACCGGCATCATGGGGCCTTCCGGGTGTGGCAAGACCACGCTGTTGCGGTTGATGGGTGCACAACTGCGTCCAACCAGCGGCGAAGTCTGGGTCAACGGCCAGAACCTGCCGAAGCTGTCGCGCAGTGATCTGTTCGATGCGCGCAAGCACATGGGGGTGCTGTTCCAGAGTGGCGCGCTGTTCACCGATCTCGATGTCTTCGAGAACGTTGCTTTTCCCCTGCGCGTTCATACCCAACTGCCGGATGAAATGATCCGCGACATCGTCCTGCTCAAGTTGCAGGCCGTGGGTTTGCGCGGCGCCATCGAATTGATGCCCGACGAGTTGTCCGGCGGCATGAAGCGTCGCGTGGCATTGGCCCGGGCGATCGCGCTGGACCCGCAGATTCTCATGTACGACGAACCGTTCGTCGGCCAGGACCCGATCGCCATGGGCGTGCTGGTGCGCCTGATCCGTCTGCTCAACGATGCACTGGGGATCACCAGTATCGTGGTTTCCCACGATCTGGCCGAAACCGCGAGCATCGCCGACTACATCTATGTGGTGGGCGATGGCCAGGTGCTGGGTCAGGGCACGCCGGACGAATTGCTCAACTCCGATGAACCGCGCATCCGCCAGTTCATGACAGGCAATCCCGATGGCCCGGTGCCGTACCATTTTCCAGCGACGGACTACCGCGCAGATCTTCTGGGGAAGCGCTGATGCGCAGAATTTCATTAATAGAACGCGTTCGCCGTTTCGGCGAATCTGCCATCGACGCCGTTGCGGTGTTCGGTCGCGCGACGCTGTTCCTGTTTCATGCCTTGCTGGGTCGCGGCGGCATCAGCGGGGGCTTTGGTCTGCTGGTCAAGCAGTTGCACTCGGTTGGCGTGATGTCGCTGGTGATCATCGTCGTATCCGGCATCTTCATCGGCATGGTCCTGGCCCTGCAGGGTTTCAGCATTCTGTCGAGCTACGGTTCGGAGCAGGCGGTGGGTCAGATGGTTGCCCTGACCCTGCTGCGTGAACTGGGCCCGGTGGTGACGGCGCTGTTGTTCGCCGGGCGTGCCGGTTCGGCACTGACCGCCGAAATTGGCAACATGAAATCCACTGAACAGCTTTCCAGCCTGGAAATGATCGGGGTGGACCCGCTCAAGTACATCATTGCCCCGCGTCTGTGGGCCGGTTTCATTTCCCTTCCCGTGCTGGCGATGATTTTCAGCGTGGTGGGGATCTGGGGCGGTTCGTGGGTGGCTGTCGACTGGCTGGGCGTGTATGAGGGCTCGTATTGGGCGAACATGCAGAACAGCGTGAACTTCGCAGATGACGTGCTGAACGGCGTGATCAAAAGTATCGTATTCGCCTTCGTCGTGACCTGGATCGCCGTATTCCAAGGCTATGACTGTGAGCCCACTTCCGAGGGCATCAGTCGAGCCACTACCAAGACCGTTGTGTTTGCCTCGCTGGCAGTGCTCGGTCTGGACTTTATTCTGACCGCTTTGATGTTTGGAGATTTCTGATGCAAAACCGCACCCTGGAAATCGGTGTCGGCCTGTTCCTGCTGGCAGGGATACTGGCTTTGCTGCTGCTTGCTTTGCGGGTCAGTGGCCTGTCTCCGACGTCGACCACCGACACCTATAAACTTTATGCCTACTTCGACAATATCGCCGGTTTGACGGTCAGAGCCAAAGTGACCATGGCCGGTGTGACCATCGGCAAGGTCACTGCCATCGATCTGGATCGCGACAGCTTCACCGGTCGGGTAACCCTGCAAGTGGATAAAAAGGTCGACAACCTGCCGACCGACTCCACGGCGTCTATCCTGACCGCTGGTCTGCTGGGCGAGAAGTACATCGGTATCAGCGTCGGCGGTGAAGACCAGACGCTGAAGGAGGGTGGAACCATTCACGACACGCAGTCGTCACTGGTACTGGAAGACCTGATCGGTAAATTCCTGCTCAATACCGTTAGCAAAGACGCCAAATGAGGAGCTTTTGAATGATCTCTATCTTGCGACGTGGCCTGTTGGTGTTGCTCGCAGCCTTGCCTCTGATGGCTAACGCTGCGCCCGGGCAATCCGCGCATGATCTGGTTCAGGACACGACGAACCGGATGCTTGCCGACCTGGCAGCCAACAAAGAGAAGTACAAGCAGGACCCGCAGGATTTCTACACGGCGTTGAATACCATCGTCGGTCCGGTGGTGGATGCCGAAGGCATTTCCAAAAGCATCATGACCGTCAAGTATTCGCGCAAGGCCACGCCTGAGCAGATGCAGCGGTTCCAGGACAACTTCAAGCGCGGCCTGTTTCAGTTCTATGGCAACGCCTTGCTCGAGTACAACAATCAGGGCATCACCGTTGATCCTGCCAAGGATGAGTCGGGCGACCGTACCAGCGTCAACATGACCGTCAAGGGTAGCAACGGCGCCATCTATCCAGTGCAGTACACGCTGGAGAATATCAATGACGAGTGGAAACTGCGCAATGTGATCATCAACGGCATCAACATCGGCAAGTTGTTCCGCGATCAGTTCGCTGACGCGATGCAGCGTAACGGCAATGATCTGGACAAGACTATCGACAACTGGACAGGTGAAGTGGCCAAGACCAAGCAAGCCACCGAGAAAGCTGCCGAGAAGTCAGCGCAATGAATGAGGCGGCAGTTCGTATGAGTGATGTCGATGAGCTGTTGCTCAGCGGAGTGCTGGATTACCGCACCGGCCCTGACTTGAGAAAGGAAGGGCGGGCGTTGATCAAGTCCAGCAAGGCGTCGACGCTGGTGATCGATTGCTCGGCGGTGAAGAAGTCCAGCAGCGTCGGTTTGTCCCTGCTGCTGTGCTTCATGCGCGATGCCCAGGCGGCCGGCAAGGCTGTCAGCATCCGTGCGATGCCCGAAGATATGCGCGAAATCGCTCAGGTCAGTGAGCTGAGCGAACTGTTGGCGCACCCCTGAACCCACATCTATAAAGAAGCCCCCCCGTCAGAGTCCTGCCTTGCGGGGTTCGCAGGCGCGGGGCTTTTTTGTATGATGTCCGACCCGTGCGCACAGGGCGCCGATTGAGGTTGAGCATGCAGGCCGTAGAAGTGAAGAGCTTCCTTGAAGGAAAGCTGCCCGGAACGTTGGTAGAAGTTGAGGGCGAAGGCTGCAATTTCCAGCTGAACGTGATTAGCGATGAACTGGCGGCGTTGAGCCCGGTGAAGCGTCAGCAGCAGGTCTATGCCCATTTGAACCCATGGATCACCGATGGCAGCATCCATGCGGTCACTATGAAATTTTTCAGCAGCGCGGCCTGGGCCGAGCGCACCTGAGCCCAAGGGCGTCGAGATTCTTATGGATAAATTGATTATTACCGGTGGCGCTCGTCTTGATGGCGAGATCCGCATTTCCGGGGCGAAGAACTCCGCCCTGCCGATCCTGGCTGCCACGTTGCTGTGCGATGGTCCGGTGACCGTTGGCAATCTGCCGCACCTGCACGACATCACCACCATGATCGAGCTGTTCGGGCGCATGGGCATTGAGCCGGTGATCGACGAGAAACTCAGCGTCGAAATCGATCCGCGCACCATCAAGACCCTGATCGCCCCGTATGAGCTGGTGAAAACCATGCGTGCGTCGATTCTGGTACTGGGCCCGATGGTTGCCCGTTTCGGTGAAGCCGAAGTTGCTCTGCCTGGCGGTTGCGCCATCGGCTCGCGTCCGGTTGACCTGCACATCCGTGGTCTCGAAGCCATGGGCGCAGTCATCGACGTTGAAGGCGGCTACATCAAGGCCAAGGCGCCTGAGGGCGGCCTGCGCGGTGCGCACTTCTTCTTCGATACCGTCAGTGTGACCGGTACCGAGAACATCATGATGGCCGCAGCGCTGGCCAAGGGTCGCAGCGTGTTGCAGAACGCCGCCCGCGAGCCTGAAGTGGTTGACCTGGCGAACTTCCTCAACGCCATGGGCGCCAAGGTTTCCGGCGCCGGCACCGACACCATCACCATTGATGGCGTCGAGCGTCTGGGTTCGGCTTTCTATAAGGTCATGCCTGACCGTATCGAAACCGGCACCTACCTGGTGGCTGCTGCCGTGACCGGTGGCCGCGTCAAGGTCAAGGACACCGATCCGACCATCCTCGAAGCCGTTCTGGAAAAACTCCGCGAAGCCGGCGCAGAAATCACCTGCGGTGAAGACTGGATCGAGCTGAACATGCACGGCAAGCGCCCGAAAGCGGTCAACGTGCGCACCGCGCCGTACCCGGCGTTCCCGACCGACATGCAAGCGCAGTTCATCTCGCTCAACGCCATTGCCGAAGGCACCGGTGCGGTGATCGAGACGATCTTCGAAAACCGTTTCATGCACGTATACGAACTGCACCGCATGGGCGCCAAGATCCAGGTCGAAGGCAACACCGCCATCGTCACCGGCACTGAAGTCCTCAAGGGCGCGCCAGTCATGGCCACCGACCTGCGTGCTTCTGCCAGTCTGGTGATCTCGGCACTGGTTGCCGAAGGCGACACGCTGATCGATCGCATCTACCACATAGACCGTGGTTACGAATGCATCGAAGAAAAACTGCAGATGCTGGGCGCCAAGATCCGTCGCGTTCCGGGCTAATTGCTGCATCGGGACACAGGGACGTGTCCACTGAATTCGTTTTGAGTCGAGCCGGTTTCCGGCTCGATGTGTGTCCGGCGCCGATTGCGACCGGACATGAGTACCTTGATAAGGACTGACGTTTCCCATGTTGACCATCGCACTGTCCAAGGGCCGCATCCTTGACGACACCCTGCCGCTTCTCGCCGAAGCGGGCATCGTGCCGACCGAGAATCCGGACAAGAGCCGCAAGCTGATCATTCCCACGACGCAGGACGACGTTCGCCTGCTGATCGTGCGCGCCACCGACGTGCCGACCTATGTCGAGCATGGCGCGGCCGACCTCGGCGTGGCCGGTAAAGACGTGTTGATGGAGTACACCGGCCAGGGTCTGTACGAGCCACTGGATCTGCAAATTGCCCAGTGCAAACTGATGACCGCCGGCAAGATCGGCGCGCCGGAGCCCAAGGGCCGTTTGCGCGTGGCGACCAAGTTCGTCAACGTTGCCAAGCGTTATTACGCCGAGCAGGGCCGTCAGGTCGACATCATCAAGCTCTACGGCTCGATGGAACTGGCACCGCTGATCGGCCTGGCCGACAAGATCATTGATGTGGTCGACACCGGCAACACGCTGCGCGCCAATGGCCTGGAACCTCAGGAACTGATTGCCACGATCAGCTCGCGCCTGGTGGTCAATAAAGCTTCGATGAAAATGCAACACGCCCGAATCCAGGCGTTGATCGATACCCTGCGCAACGCAGTGGAATCGCGACACCGCGGCTGATTCACCTGCGCGACGTTAAGTCGCGCCCGTCTATCCGCCTCATAGCCAGAATCTCAGGTGCCCAAGCGGAAACGACTGCTAAGTTAGGGCGCCTGAGTTTTTTGCCATTCCTATGAGGCTCTCGCTATGACCGCAACGACTGCAATTCGCCGACTCAACGCTGCTGACCCGGATTTCGCGCATCATCTGGATCATCTGCTGAGCTGGGAAAGTGTGTCTGACGACTCGGTCAATCAGCGGGTGCTGGACATCATCAAGGCGGTGCGCGAACGCGGCGACGCGGCGCTGGTCGAGTTCACCCAGAAGTTCGACGGTCTGCAAGTCGCCTCGATGGCCGATCTGATCCTGCCGCGCGAGCGCCTGGAACTGGCCCTGACGCGCATCACCGTGGCGCAACGCGAAGCACTGGAAAAAGCCGCTGCCCGCGTGCGCAGCTATCACGAAAAACAGAAGCAGGATTCCTGGAGCTACACCGAAGCCGATGGCACGGTGCTCGGCCAGAAGGTCACGCCGCTGGATCGCGCGGGTCTGTACGTACCTGGCGGCAAGGCGTCGTACCCGTCGTCGGTGTTGATGAACGCGATTCCGGCCAAGGTCGCCGGCGTGACCGAAGTGGTCATGGTCGTGCCAACCCCGCGTGGTGAGGTCAACGAACTGGTGCTGGCCGCCGCGTGCATTGCTGGCGTTGACCGCGTGTTCACCATCGGCGGCGCGCAAGCGGTTGCTGCGCTGGCTTACGGCACCGAAAGCGTGCCGCAAGTGGACAAGGTGGTTGGCCCGGGCAACATCTATGTCGCCACTGCCAAGCGTCACGTGTTCGGTCAGGTCGGTATCGACATGATTGCCGGTCCTTCGGAAATTCTTGTGGTGTGCGACGGCCAGACTGATCCGGACTGGATCGCCATGGACCTGTTCTCGCAAGCCGAGCACGACGAAGATGCGCAAGCCATTTTGGTCAGCCCGGACGCCGAATTCCTCGACAAGGTTGCGGCAAGCATCGACAAACTGCTGCCGACCATGGACCGCGCGACCATCATTGAAACCTCGATCAATGGTCGCGGCGCGCTGATCCAGGTGCGAGACATGGCCCAGGCCATCGAAGTCGCCAACCGCATCGCCCCGGAACACCTGGAGTTGTCGGTCGCCGACCCCCAGGCCTGGCTGCCGCAGATCCGCCACGCCGGCGCGATCTTCATGGGCCGTCACACCTGCGAAGCGCTGGGCGACTACTGCGCCGGCCCGAACCACGTGCTGCCGACCTCCGGCACCGCGCGTTTCTCTTCGCCGCTGGGCGTGTATGACTTCCAGAAACGTTCGTCGATCATCTTCTGCTCCGAGGCCGGCGCTTCCGAGCTGGGCAAGACCGCATCGATTCTGGCCCGTGGTGAATCCCTGAGCGCGCACGCGCGCAGCGCCGAATACCGCATCAAAGACGAATCGAAGGGGAACTGAACATGAGTAAATTCTGGAGCCCGTTCGTCAAGGATCTGGTGCCTTATGTACCGGGCGAGCAGCCGAAGCTGACCAAACTGGTCAAGCTCAACACCAACGAAAACCCTTATGGGCCGTCGCCAAAAGCCCTGGCCGCGATGCAGCTCGAACTCAATGACAACTTGCGCCTGTACCCCGACCCGAACAGCGATTTGCTAAAGAGCGCCGTCGCCAGTTATTACGGCGTGCAGAGCAATCAAGTGTTCCTCGGCAACGGCTCGGACGAAGTGCTCGCGCACATTTTCCATGGCTTGCTGCAACACGATCAGCCGCTGCTGTTCCCGGACATCAGCTACAGCTTTTATCCAGTGTATTGCGGCTTGTATGGCATCCGGTTCGACGCGGTGCCGCTGGATGCGCAGTTCCAGATCAACCCGGCCGACTACGCAAAGCCCAATGGCGGGATCATTTTCCCTAATCCGAACGCGCCAACCGGTTGCCTGTTGGCACTGGAGGCGGTCGAGCAGATCCTCAAGGCGAGCCCGGATTCGGTGGTCGTGGTGGACGAGGCGTACATCGACTTTGGTGGCGAAACCGCGATCACTCTGGTGGACCGTTATCCCAACCTGCTGGTGACCCAGACCCTGTCCAAGTCGCGCTCGCTGGCTGGCCTGCGGGTCGGTCTGGCGGTGGGGCATCCAGATCTGATCGAGGCGCTGGAGCGGATCAAGAACAGCTTCAACTCTTATCCACTGGATCGTCTGGCAATTGTCGGTGCGGCAGCGGCGTTCGAGGATCGCGAATATTTCACCAAGACCTGCCGTTTGGTGATCGAGAGCCGTGAGTGGGTGATCGCGCATTTGCAGACCAAGGGTTTTGAAGTGCTGCCGTCGGCGGCGAACTTCATCTTCGCCCGCCACCCGCAACACGACGCGGCGGGGCTGGCGGCGAAACTGCGTGAGCAAGGTGTGATCGTGCGCCACTTCAAGCAGGAGCGGATTGCCCAGTTCCTGCGGATTTCGATTGGCACGCCGGAGCAGAATCAGGCGCTGATCGATGGGCTTGGCGACCTTTAAAAGCAAAGCCCTCACCCTAGCCCTCTCCCAGAGGGAGAGGGGACCGATTGGGGGATATTGCAGAGTTTCGCCGACGTGAAAGTGCTGTACGGAATCCATAATCGACGCGGTCTTGCAGGTCGATGTATCCCGCAAGACAACTCGGTCGGTCCCCTCTTCCAAAGGGCGAGGGGACTGACTGGGGGATATTGCAGAGTTTCGCCGTCGTGAAAGTGTCGTACCAAATCCATAATCGACGCGGTCTTGCAGGTCGATGTATCCCGCAAGACAACGCGGTCGGCCCCCTCTTCCAAAGGGCGAGGGGATTGACTGGGGGATATTGCAGCGTTTCGCCGACGTGAAAGTGCTGTACGGAATCCATAATCGACGCGGTCTTGCAGGTCGATGTATCCCGCAAGACAACGCGGTCGGCCCCCTCTCCCTCCGGGAGAGGGCTGGGGTGAGGGTGAGTTTTTTATTCGTGATGCGGCTCGCCGAGGAATGTCAGTGAGCTGAACAGCCCACGACTATCCACATCGGCACTGCCCTTCACCGGCACCTCAACCTGCGCCGCAATCACATTCAACCCCTCATTCCTCACCAGTACCTGTGCACGGCCATCCTTGTCGGTCTCGGTGCTCAACGTGTTCGGCGCGCTGCGATAGTCGCCAATCAACTTCACCCCTGCCGCCGGTTTGCCATCAAGCAACACCCGCACCGGCAATGACTTGCCCGGCCCAATGGTCAACGGATCGACTTCCGGCAAAATCAGCAACTTGATCTGATCCAGCTTGGGCAACTTCGCTCCCGGCTGATAAATCGCCAGACTGTACTTGAACGTCTCGGTGGCCTCGATGGCGCCCGGTACCTTGCTGCGACCTTCGTTTATCCACTTCTTGTCGGCGGTCTGCGACCACATGCCGTTGTTCAGTGTCACGGCCATCACCGCAGGCGATTTCAGCGGTTTCAATCGCGCGTGATCGGCCAGGCGCTCGACGCTGACCGGGATCATCTTGCCGCTCGCGTCATAAGCCCAGGCGCCGCTGATTTTCTGCGCCTTGAAGGCATTGTCCTCAGCGCCGTGGCCATAGACCACTTCGATGTTGCCGCGACGTTGCTCGGTCCACAGGCCGTGGGCCGAGACCTGGCCGGCGAACATCGCGGCAATGAGTACAAGGGTTTTGCCGTAGTGCATGGTGACGTCCTTTTACAGGTTGAGTGTCAGGCTGACGGTGAAGTTGCGCGGCTCGCCGGGGTTGACCCAGTAGTTGCTGTAGGAGCGCTCGTAATACTTTTCGTCGAAGAGGTTGTTCAGGTTCAGGCCCACGGTGACGTTGTCGCTGGCCTTGTAATGGGCGAGCAGGTCGACGGTGTGATAGGCCGGCAACTCGAAATCGCTACCGGCTTCACCCGAGCGGTCGCCGACATAGGTGAACGCCGCGCCGACGTCCGAGCCGCGCCAATGACCCTCCTGAAACTCATAAACCCCAAGCAGGCTGCCGCTGCGCTTGGCCACGCCGAGGATGCGGCTGCCGGTGGGGATCACCGCGTCGCCCTGGGTCACCTCAGCGTCTATCCAGGCGAACGCGCCGATCACGCGCAGAGCCTCGGTCACTTGTCCGCTCACTTGCAGATCAAAGCCCTGGCTGCGTGCCTTGCCCATCGCACGACTGGTGTCAGTGGCCGGGTCGAGGGCGAGGACGTTTTCCTTGTCGATGTGGAAGAAGGCGAGGGTGCTGCTCAGGCGCTCGTCGAACAGCTCGTTCTTGATGCCGACTTCATACCCGACGCCTTCTTCGGGGTCGAAAGATTTGCCTGAGGCGTCGAGGCCGTTGTTCGGTTTGAACGAGGTCGATGCGTTGGCGAACAGGCCGGTGCTCGGCGTCAGTTGGTAGAGCAGGCCGGCGCGCTGGGTGAGGGCGTCATGGCTTTGACGGCTGCGGGCATTGCGACTGTGGTCATCGACGCGCTGATCGAAATGCTCGAAGCGGGCGCCGATCATTCCGCGCAGTTTGTCGGTGAAGACGATCTGATCCTGCAGGTTCAACGCATGGCTTTCGACATGTTCGAAGGTGTCGGTACCGGAACGTGCACCGTTGGGTTTCGGCTGGCCATAAACCGGGTTGTAGATGTCGATGGCGTAAGGACCGCCAGCAATCGTGGTGACGCGTTCGTTCTTGCGGAAGTTTTCGTACTCGGTGCCGATCAGCAGTTCGTGCTGCCATGGACCGAGGTCGAACAGACCGCGCAATTCCAGTTGGGTGATGCTGTCATGCCAGTGGGTATCACGCTCGCGATAGCGCCGGTTGACGGTGTGGCCGTCGGCATTCAACGGGCGTGATTCGGAGGCGTCACCCCAGAGTTTGCCTTCCTTGTAATGGCTGGCCAGGCGCAGTTTCCAGCTGTCGTTGAGGTGATGTTCGAGGGTCGCCTGCAGCAGGTTGTTGTGGTTGTCGATGTTGCCGTCGTTGGGTTCGCCGAGGAAAGTCGAGCGCGAGACACCGCTCCATTTGTTGTTCGGCGCGACGATGCCGCGATCAAACGTGGAGTTGTGGCGGACAATCTCGCTTTCCACCAGCAGCGAGGTATCCGGGTTCAGTTGCCAACTGATCGAGGGGGCGACGAACACGCGCTGGCTGTCGACGTGATCGCGAAAGCTGTGGTTGTCCTCGACCGCGAGGTTGATTCGCGAGAGCACATCACCCTGATCATCAAGCGGCGTGTTGACGTCCAGCGCGGTGCGATAACGGTCCCAGCTGCCGGCGCTGGTTTGCAGGGTGGTGAAGGCGTCGGCTTGCGGCTTCTTGGTGACGATGTTCACCGTACCGCCGGGATCGCCCCGGCCATAAAGGCTGGCCGCCGGGCCTTTGAGCACTTCAATGCGTTCGATGTTGGCCGCGTCCGGTGTGCTCGGGTAACCACGATTGGCGCTGAAGCCGTCCTTGTAGAACTCCGAGGTGGTGAAGCCGCGCACGCTGTATTCGTAGAGCGTCAGGCCGCCGAAGTTGTTCTGCTTCGATACGCCGCCGGCGAAATCCAGTGCGCGCTCGACACGGGTGCTGCCCAGATCCTTGAGCACGCTGGCGGGGACCACGCTGATCGCTTGTGGGATATCACGGATCGCGGTGTCGGTTCTGGTCGCGCTGGAAGAGCGTGTGGCGCGATAACCGTTGACCGGGCCGGTGGGGGATTCGTAGTCGGAAGTGACGCTGATGGCGTCGAGTTCAAGGGGCAGGGACTCTTCTGCGAAGGCGGCATCGCCCAGCAAACCGAGGGTCAGGCCTAACAGCGAGGCCTTTGTTCGAGACGACATGTTATGTTGTTCCAATTGCTAGAATTGAAACAATATAACATGCCCGTTGAGATTGTCTTTCATTCGCGCACTTGGCGCGATAAAAGTCTTACTCTTCTTTTTCCTGCACCGGCGCCGGTGGCGGACGCAGACCGATTTCAGCGGTCAGCTTCAGTTCTTTGCCGTTGCGCATGACCTGGATGGTCACCTTGTCAGTCGGTTTGATCCGCGCGACCTGGTTCATCGAGCGCCGTCCATCACCGGCCGGCTCGCCATCGATGCTCAGGATCACATCGCCCAATTGCAGGCCGGCCTTCTGTGCCGGGCCATCGCGGAAGATCCCCGCGACGACGATCCCCGGGCGTCCGGACAGACCAAATGATTCCGCCAGTTCCTGGGTCAGCGGCTGCACTTCAATGCCCAGCCAGCCACGAATCACCTGACCGTGCTCGATGATCGACTTCATCACCTCCATCGCCAGTTTCACCGGGATGGCAAAACCGATGCCCTGCGAGCCGCCGGATTTGGAGAAGATCGCCGTGTTGATACCGGTCAGGTTGCCATTGGCATCCACCAGCGCGCCGCCGGAGTTGCCCGGGTTGATCGCCGCGTCAGTCTGGATGAAGTCTTCGTAGTTGTTCAGGCCCAACTGGTTACGCCCGGTGGCGCTGATGATGCCCATGGTCACGGTCTGGCCGACGCCGAACGGGTTGCCGATGGCCAGCGCAACGTCGCCGATGCGAATGTTGTCGGAGCGGCCGACGGTGATTGCCGGCAGGTTTTTCAAATCAATCTTCAGTACGGCGAGATCCGTTTCCGGGTCGCTGCCGATGACCCGGGCGAGGGTTTCGCGACCGTCCTTGAGCGCCACGACGATCTGATCCGCGCCGCTGGTGACGTGGTTGTTGGTCAGAATGTAGCCTTCCGGGCTCATGATCACGCCGGAGCCGAGACTCGATTCCATACGCTTCTGCTTCGGCGAGTTGTCACCAAAGAAGCGGCGGAACTGTGGATCTTCAAACAAAGGATGCGCCGGTTTGGCGATGACCTTGGTGGTATAGAGGTTGACCACAGACGGCGCAGCGATGGTCACCGCATCGGCATAGGACACCGGCCCCTGCTGCACGCTAGTGGTCTGCGGGGCCTGCTGCAGATTGACGTCGAGGCTCGGCAACCCGACCCACTGCGGGTAACGCTGAATAATCAACAGAGCGATAAGCACACCGGCCAACAGCGGCCAGCCAAAAAAACGCAGCGCCTTGAGCATTAAGCACGTCCTGGAAAAGTTGCAGGCGGGGTCAGACCGCCCATAATGTCGCGCATTATACGAGGCCGCGCGCGCCTCTGAACGGGATATTTAGGAGTCTTTCATGGCCGTTGCCCTCAGCACCCTCGTCGAAGAAGCCGACCGTTACCTCAGCAGTGCGAAAATTGCCGATTATTGCCCTAATGGCCTGCAGGTCGAAGGCCGTCCGCAGGTGACGCGCATCGTCAGTGGCGTCACTGCCAGTCAGGCATTGCTCGACGCCGCCGTCGAGGCCGAAGCCGATCTGGTGCTGGTGCATCACGGCTATTTCTGGAAGGGCGAAAACCCGTGCGTCACTGGCATGAAACAGCGGCGGCTGAAGACCTTGCTCAAGCACGACATCAGTTTGCTCGCCTACCATTTGCCGCTGGATCTACACGCGGATGTTGGCAATAACGTGCAACTGGCGCGGCAACTGGATATCACGGTCGAGGGGCCGCTGGACCCGGAAAACCTCAAGATCGTCGGCCTGGTCGGTTCGTTGAACGAGCCGATGACCGCCCGCGATTTCGCCCGCAAGGTGCAGGACGTCATGGGCCGCGAACCGTTACTGATTGAGGGGAGCCCGATGATTCGGCGAGTCGGTTGGTGCACGGGCGGTGGCCAAGGCTATATCGATCAAGCCGTCGCTGCAGGCGTCGATCTGTATTTGAGCGGTGAAGCGTCCGAGCAGACTTTCCACAGCGCTCGCGAAAACGACATCAGCTTCATCGCCGCCGGCCATCACGCCACCGAACGCTACGGTGTGCAGGCGCTGGGCGACTATCTGGCGAAACGCTTTGCCGTCGAACACATCTTCATCGACATCCCCAATCCGATCTAAAGCTCACCATTAATCCAGTGTGGGAGAGGGGCTTGCTCCCACAGTCGTCGCGTTTCAGCCCAAACGAGGAGGCATATTCATATGCCCTTTCGTTCTAGTTGGCGTCCTGATTAGAAGTAGGCCGCTGTGCTAGGATTCCTCGCTCGAACACGGCCCGCTGGCCGTTCATAAGAAAGTTTTCGTGAGTAGCCATGGTCGACAAACTGACGCATCTGAAACAGCTGGAGGCGGAAAGCATCCACATCATCCGCGAGGTGGCCGCCGAGTTCGACAACCCGGTGATGCTGTACTCCATCGGTAAAGACTCCGCCGTGATGCTGCACCTGGCACGCAAGGCGTTCTTCCCGGGCAAACTGCCGTTTCCGGTGATGCACGTCGACACCCGGTGGAAATTCCAGGAAATGTACAAGTTCCGCGACAAGATGGTCGAAGAACTGGGCCTGGACCTGATCACCCACATCAACCCCGATGGCGTGGCGCAGAACATCAACCCGTTCACCCACGGCAGCGCCAAGCACACCGACATCATGAAGACCGAAGGCCTGAAGCAGGCACTCGACAAGCATGGTTTCGACGCAGCCTTCGGCGGTGCCCGTCGCGATGAAGAGAAATCCCGCGCCAAAGAGCGCGTGTACTCGTTCCGCGACAGCAAGCACCGCTGGGACCCGAAAAACCAGCGCCCGGAGCTGTGGAACGTCTACAACGGCAAGGTCAACAAGGGCGAGTCCATTCGTGTGTTCCCGTTGTCGAACTGGACCGAGCTGGACATCTGGCAGTACATCTACCTCGAAGGCATCCCGATTGTGCCGCTGTACTTCGCCGCCGAGCGTGAAGTGATCGAGAAGAACGGCACGCTGATCATGATCGACGACGAGCGCATCCTCGAGCACCTGTCCGACGAAGACAAAGCGCGCATCGTCAAAAAGAAAGTGCGTTTCCGTACCCTGGGCTGCTACCCGTTGACGGGCGCGGTGGAGTCCGAGGCCGAAAGCCTCACGGACATCATTCAGGAAATGCTCCTGACGCGAACTTCCGAGCGCCAGGGCCGAGTCATCGACCACGATGGCGCAGGCTCGATGGAAGACAAAAAACGTCAGGGTTACTTTTAGGCTTCGAGTTACAAGCGACAAGCTGCAAGTTAAAGGCGGTATGCGTAACTTCGCGGTTTGGCGCTTGCGGCCGGTTGCTGCGAGCCGGAATCGGATGACTCGTAATGGATTTCGAGAAACTGGTTGTTTGGCAGCGGAGCAAATGTCTGGCGGTGGGGATTTTTAGAGAGTTTGCACGATGCGGGGATTTTGGGTTCAAGGATCAGATCACCCGCACTGCACTGTCAGTGCCTTCCAATATTGCAGAAGGCATGGAGCGTCGGAGTTGCAAAGAAAAGGTTCACTTTCTTTGGATTGCGAAGGCTTCTTGTGGAGAGTTGCGAACCCAAATCCTGATAGGCCGAGATATCGCTTACATCGCAGAACCGCTGGCTGAAAATTGGATTATGGAAACCCGAGAGCTTTCTAGAATGCTGGTCGGGTTGATCAACAAAATTTCTGACTAGCTGTACGCCGACAAGCTTGCCGCTTGAAGCTTACAGCTCGGAGCTTGAATGCAATGAGCCACGCATCTGATTTGATCAGCGAGGACATCCTCGCCTACCTGGGCCAGCACGAACGTAAAGAGCTGCTGCGCTTTTTGACCTGCGGTAACGTCGATGACGGCAAGAGCACCCTGATCGGGCGCCTGCTGCACGACTCCAAAATGATCTACGAAGATCATCTGGAAGCCATCACTCGCGATTCGAAGAAATCCGGCACCACCGGTGACGACATCGACCTGGCGTTGCTGGTCGACGGCCTGCAGGCCGAGCGTGAGCAGGGCATCACCATCGATGTGGCTTACCGTTATTTCTCCACCGCCAAACGCAAATTCATCATTGCCGACACCCCCGGCCATGAGCAGTACACGCGCAACATGGCCACCGGTGCGTCCACCTGTGACCTGGCGATCATTCTGGTCGACGCCCGTTACGGCGTGCAGACCCAGACCCGTCGCCACAGCTTCATCGCCTCGTTGCTGGGCATCAAGCACATCGTTGTCGCCATCAACAAGATGGACCTCAAGGGTTTCGATGAAGGCGTATTCGAGTCGATCAAGGCTGACTACCTGAAGTTCGCCGAAGGCTTGAAGATGAAGCCGACCAGCATGCACTTCGTGCCGATGTCTGCCCTCAAGGGCGACAACGTGGTGAACAAGTCCGAGCGCTCGCCGTGGTACACCGGCCAGTCGCTGATGGAAATTCTCGAGACCGTGGAAGTCGCGGGCGATCGCAACTTCACCGATCTGCGTTTCCCGGTGCAGTACGTCAACCGTCCGAACCTGAACTTCCGCGGTTTCGCCGGCACCCTGGCCAGCGGCATCGTGCACAAGGGCGACGAAGTCGTGGTGCTGCCGTCGGGCAAAAGCAGCCGCGTGAAATCCATCGTCACCTTCGAAGGTGAGCTGGAACACGCCGGTCCGGGTCAGGCGGTGACGCTGACCATGGAAGACGAAATCGACATCTCCCGTGGCGACCTGCTGGTGCATGCCGACAACGTGCCGCCGGTCACCGACAGCTTCGAAGCGATGCTGGTGTGGATGGCTGAAGAGCCGATGCTGCCGGGCAAGAAATACGACATCAAACGCGCCACCAGTTACGTGCCGGGCTCCATTGCCAGCATCGTCAACAAGGTCGACGTGAACACGCTGGAAGAAGGCCCGGCAAGCGCATTGCAGCTCAACGAAATCGGCAAGGTGAAGATCGCGCTCGACGCGCCGATTGCCCTCGACGGTTACGAAAGCAATCGCACCACTGGCGCATTCATCGTCATCGACCGCCTGACCAATGGCACCGTGGGTGCCGGCATGATCGTCGCGCAGCCAGTGACCCACGGTACCGCCACGCATCACGGCAAACTGGCGCATGTTGCCACTGAAGAACGCGCCCAGCGTTTCGGCCAGCAACCGGCCACCGTGCTGTTCAGCGGCCTGTCGGGCGCGGGCAAGAGCACCCTGGCTTATGCGGTCGAGCGCAAGCTGTTCGACCTGGGCCGTGCGGTGTTTGTGCTGGATGGTCAGAACCTGCGCCAGGACCTCAACAAAGGTCTGCCGCAGGATCGCGCCGGTCGCACCGAAAACTGGCGTCGTGCCGCGCACGTGGCACGCCAGTTCAACGAAGCCGGTCTGTTGACCCTGGCTGCGTTCGTGGCGCCAAGCGCCGAAGGGCGTGAGCAGGCCAAGGATCTGATCGGCAAGGATCGTCTGCTGACGGTCTACGTCCAGGCCTCGCCGGCGGTGTGCGCCGAACGTGATCCGCAAGGCTTGTATGCCGCCGGTGGCGACAACATCCCGGGCGACTCATTCCCTTATGACGTACCCTTGGACGCCGATCTGGTGATCGACACGCAGACTCTCAGTCTGGAAGACAGCGTCAAGCAAGTGCTGGAACTGTTGCGCAAGCGCGGCGCGATCTAAGCACTGAAGCAGCGACAAGCTTCCAGTTTCAAGCTGCAAGAAAAAGCCCGCCGATGAGTGATCATCGGCGGGCTTTTTTATTCAGGCCAACCCGCTCGGGCAGGGGATCAGTGTCTGGTTGGGTATTCGCGGTGCATTTGGTCGAGCAACGCATCCTTGTCCAGCCACAGCTGATTGATCCAGCCCTGAAACTGCAGGCGATACTCGCCGTCCTGATCGTAATTCCTGCCAATGAATGCTGGAGGAATCTTAAGCTCTTCAAAGTGCACGACCACGTCCCGCACGTTGCCGCACAGCAAGTCCCAGAAGCCTGGCCGGCCAGCCGGGTAGTGGATGGTCACGTTGACGATGGATTCAAGTTGTTCGCCCATCGCATCGAGCACGAAGGCTATGCCACCGGCCTTCGGCTTGAGCAAATATTTGAATGGCGACTGCTGCTGCGCATGCTTGCCTTCGGTGAAGCGCGTGCCCTCGACGAAGTTGAAAATCCCCACCGGGTTGTTGCGAAACTTCGCGCAGGTCTTGCGGGTGGTTTCGAGGTCCTTGCCTTTCTTCTCCGGGTGCTTGGCGAGGTATGCCTTGGAGTAGCGCTTCATGAACGGAAAGCCCAGCGCCCACCACGCCAGACCGATCACCGGCACCCAGATCAGCTCCTGCTTGAGGAAGAATTTCAGCGGCTGAATCCGACGGTTAAGCACGTATTGCAACACCAGAATATCCACCCAGCTCTGGTGGTTGCTGGTGATCAGGTACGAGTGTTTGTAGTCGAGACCTTGCAGGCCGCTGACGTGCCAGCGGGTGCGCCGCACCAGGTTCATCCAGCCCTTGTTGTTGCTGATCCACGCTTCGTGGGTATGGCTCATCAGCCACAGCGAGGCACGTCGGGCGAGGTCGAACGGCAGCACTTTGATCAGCGCCACACAGAACAGAAACGAGCACAGCAGAATCGTATTGAGTGCCAGCAGCAGCGAGGCGATCACGCCGCGCATGGGTGCAGGGAGAAAATCCAGCATTTACACATCCATAGGTCGGTTGGCGGCTTGAATCGCGGTGAGGGCGATGGTGTAGACGATGTCGTCGACTTGCGCGCCGCGTGGCAAATCGTTCACGGGTTTGCGCAGGCCTTGCAGCATTGGTCCGAGGCTGACGCAATCGGCACTGCGTTGCACGGCTTTGTGTGTGGTGTTGCCGGTGTTCAGATCAGGGAACACGAACACCGTAGCGCGGCCGGCCACCTGACTGTTCGGCGCCAGTTGCCGGGCGACTTCGGCGTTGGCCGCAGCGTCGTATTGCAGCGGACCGTCGATCAGCAGCGAGTGCTGTTGTTCGTGGGCGAGCAGGGTGGCTTCGCGGACTTTCTCGACTTCTTCGCCGGTGGCCGATTCGCCACTGGAATAACTGATCATCGCCACACGCGGAGTGATGCCGAACGCCGCTGCCGAATCGGCGCTTTGCAAGGCAATCTCGGCCAGTTCGGTGGCACTCGGATGCGGGTTCATCACGCAGTCGCCATACACCAGCACTTCTTCCGGGAACAGCATGAAGAACACCGAGGACACCAGCGTGCAGCCAGGAGCCGTCTTGATCAGTTGCAGGGCCGGACGGATGGTGTTGGCGGTGGTGTTGATCACACCGGACACCAGGCCGTCGACTTCATCCAGCGCGAGCATCATGGTGCCGATCACCACGGTGTCTTCCAGTTGCTGCTCGGCCATCGGCGCGTTGAGGCTTTTGGTCTTGCGCAGGGCCACCATCGGCTCGACGTAGCGCTCGCGTATCGAATCCGGGTCGAGAATTTCCAGGCCCGGTGGCAACACGATGCCTTGAGCACGGGCGACGGCTTCGACGTCTGCGGGTTTGGCCAGCAACACGCAACGAGCGATCCCGCGTTCCTGACAGATTGCCGCCGCCTGCACGGTAAACGGCTCGCTGCCTTCGGGCAGGACGATGCGTTTGTTCGCCGCTTGTGCGCGCTGGATCAACTGATAGCGGAACACGGCAGGCGACAGGCGCATTTCCCGTGGGGTACCACAGCGCTGATGCAGCCATTTGGCGTCGAGGTGGCTGGCGACGAAATCGGTGATGATCTCGGCGCGCTCGCGGTCGTCAATCGGTATTTCCTTGTTCAGACCGTTGAGCAGGTTGGCGGTGTCGTAGGAGCCGGTGCTCACCGACAACACCGGCAAACCGGCCTGCAAGGCGCCTCGGCACAGATCCATGATGCGCGGATCGGGCAAGGTATCGCTGGTCAGCAACAGCCCGGCCAGCGGCACGCCGTTGATCGCCGCGAGGCTGACGGCGAGGATGATGTCGTCACGATCACCCGGTGTTACCACGAGCACACCCGGCTTGAGCAGCTCGACGGTGTTGCGCATGGTCCGCGCGCAAATAATGATTTTGGTCATGCGTCGGGTTTCGTAATCGCCGGCATTGAGCACCTGAGCGCCCATCAGGTCGGCAACGTCGCGGGTGCGTGGCGCGTTGAGTTCCGGCTGATACGGAATGCAGCCGAGCAAGCGGAAATCTCCGCTGCGCAGCAACGGCGAATGCTCCTTCAGACGCGCGGCAAAGGCGTCCATGCTTTCGTCGGTCTTGACCTTGTTGAGGATCACGCCAAGGACTTTCGGGTCTTTCGGGCCACCGAACAATTGCGCCTGCAATTCGACGCGGCCGGACAGTTCGGCAAGCACTTCGTTTTCCGGCGCCGAGACCAGTATGACTTCGGCATCGAGGCTCTTTGCCAAGTGCAGATTGACCCGCGCGGCATAGCTGGCGCTGCGGGTCGGCACCATGCCTTCGACGACCAGTACGTCTTTGCCGACGGCGGCTTGCTGATAGAGGGTGATGATTTCCTCGAGCAACTCATCGAGCTGACCGTCGCCGAGCATTCGCTCGACGTGGGCCAGCCCCAGCGGTTGCGGCGGTTTCAGGCCGTGGGTGCGGGCCACCAGTTCGGTGGACCGCTCAGGGCCGGTGTCACCCGGGTGGGGCTGGGCGATCGGTTTGAAGAAGCCGACTTTCAGCCCGGCTCGCTCCAGAGTGCGCACCAGCCCGAGACTGATGGAGGTCAGACCCACGCCAAAATCGGTGGGCGCGATAAAAAAAGTTTGCATGCGAATTCTCTAAGGGTGCATGGCAATGGTGGCGATCTATACGTGACGGCCTACCGAAATTCAGTCGCCAAGGTTATCGCTAACCGAGCCTTGTGCGCACCAACCGCAGGCAAAGGGTTGGCCTATTTTTTCAATACGTTGCGCCGCGTCGAGCACCCACGCACGCGATTGCCATGGCGGCTGGTGGCGCAGGTGCTGGGTGTGACCACAGGAAAGCTCGGCCACCCAATGGCCGTCTTCGTCCCGATGGAAGCCGGTGATCATCGAAACCCGTTTGTCCGGGTTGTGTTCGCTTTCGCGCGATTGCTTCGCTAAACTTGGTCTTTCTATATTCTTATGCAAAAGGTCTCGCCCCATGCTGATCGCCGCCAATAAGGCTGTCTCCATCGACTATACCCTGACCAACGACGCTGGTGAGGTCATCGACAGCTCCGCCGGCGGCGCTCCGCTGGTCTACCTGCAAGGTGCAGGCAACATCATCCCGGGCCTGGAAAAAGCTCTGGAAGGCAAAGCGGTTGGTGACGAACTGGAAGTGTCCGTTGAACCGGAAGACGCTTACGGCGAATACGCTGCCGAACTGGTCAGCACCCTGAGCCGCAGCATGTTCGAAGGCGTTGACGAGCTGGAAGTCGGCATGCAGTTCCACGCTTCGGCGCCGGACGGCCAGATGCAGATCGTCACCATCCGTGACCTCGACGGCGACGACGTCACTGTCGACGGTAACCACCCACTGGCCGGTCAGCGTCTGAACTTCAAAGTGAAGATCGTTGACATCCGTGACGCCAGCCAGGAAGAAGTCGCTCATGGCCACGTCCATGGCGAAGGTGGCCATCACCACTGATTTTCTGCGCTAAGCTTCGAGTACTGGAGAGGCGCCTGCGGGCGCCTTTTTAGTCCGCGGCTGTCCTTGGTGGTCTCGCCAAGTGGCTGTTTCGAGTAGAACACGGGAATCTTGGAGTTCGTCATGAGTGCTTTTCACGACCTTAAGTTGACAGCCCTGGATGGTCAGGAGCTACCGCTGGCACCCTTCAAGGGCCAGGTTGTGCTGGTGGTCAACGTTGCCTCCAAATGCGGCCTGACGACCCAATACGCAGCGCTGGAAAAGCTCCATCAGCAGTTCAAAGACAAAGGCTTCAGTGTGCTGGGCCTGCCGTGCAACCAGTTTGCGGGCCAGGAGCCGGGTAGCGAGAAGGAAATTCAAGAGTTCTGCAGCCTCAACTATGGCGTGACGTTTCCATTGTCGAGCAAGCTCGAAGTCAACGGTCACGAGCGGCATCAACTCTACCGTCTGCTGGCGGGCGAGGGCGCGGAGTTTCCCGGTGACATCACCTGGAACTTCGAGAAGTTCCTGCTCGGCAAGGACGGTCGCGTGCTTGCACGGTTTTCGCCGCGCACGGCACCGGATGATCCGGCCATTGTTCAGGCGATTGAAAAAGCGCTGAGCTGAAATACGAAAATCGTCGCCTTCGGGCGGCGATTTTTTTGCCTGCCTTTTGACCCTTAATCATTCAGATCAATAGTGCTATCGCGCTGAAGTCTTCACGCATATTATCGCCGTCATATGGTTTTATGCCTGTCGATAACGTTTTCGTGGAGTTTTTCGATGCCCGTTCAAGCCTTGTTCAAACCGTTCCAACTCGGTGCCCTCGAACTGCCGACCCGCGTGGTCATGGCGCCAATGACCCGCTCGTTTTCCCCGGGCGGCGTACCGAATTCGAAGGTCATCGAGTACTACCGTCGTCGTGCGGCGGCCGGCGTTGGCCTGATCATCACCGAAGGCACCACTGTCGGCCACATTGCCTCCAACGGTTATCCGAACGTGCCGCAGTTCTTTGGTGACGCACCCTTGGCCGGCTGGAAAAAAGTCGTCGACGCAGTGCACGCTGAAGGCGGCAAGATTGTTCCTCAGCTCTGGCATGTCGGCAGTGTGCGCCGTATCGGCACTGAGCCGGACGCCAATGTGCCGGGTTATGGCCCGTCGGAAAAACTCAAGGACGGTCAGGTCGTGGTGCACGGCATGACCAAACAGGACATTCAGGACGTGATTGCCGCCTTCGCCCAAGCGGCCAAGGATGCGCAAAGCATCGGCATGGATGGCGTGGAAATCCACGGCGCCCACGGCTACCTGATCGACCAGTTCTTCTGGGAAGGCAGCAACCAGCGCACCGACGAATACGGCGGCAGCCTGGCCAATCGTTCGCGTTTTGCCATTGAGCTGATTCAAGCGGTGCGGGCGGCAGTCGGCGAAGGATTCCCGATCATCTTTCGTTTCTCCCAATGGAAACAGCAGGACTACACCGCACGTCTGGTGCAAACCCCGGAAGCGCTTGGCGAGTTTCTCAAGCCGTTGTCTGACGCCGGCGTGGACATTTTCCACTGCTCGACGCGACGTTTCTGGGAACCGGAGTTTGACGGCTCCGAGCTGAACCTGGCGGGCTGGACCCGCAAGCTGACCGGCAAACCGACGATCACCGTCGGCAGCGTCGGCCTGGATGGCGAGTTCCTGCAGTTCATGGTCAACACCGACAAGGTCGCGCAACCGGCCAGCCTGGAGAACCTGCTGGAACGCCTGAACAACGAGGAGTTCGATCTGGTGGCCGTGGGCCGTGCGCTGCTGGTCGATCCGGATTGGGCGCAGAAAGTCCGCGAAGGGCGTGAGCAGGACATTCTGCCGTTCAGCCGTGAGGCGTTGATGTCGCTGGTTTGATTGGCGCTATCACGGGCCCTTTCGCGAGCAAGCCCGCTCCCACATTTGGAATGAATTTCAAAATGTAGGAGCGGGCTTGCTCGCGAAAGTGGCATCAGCGTCGACAATTCTCTAAGGCAGCGTCTGGACCCCAGGCACCACCAACTCTCCCAAACACGCCCCACGCAAATGGCTTTCAAACTGCTCGATGATCGCCGCCCAACCCTGGCGACTCGCATGCTGCCGCGCATTCAGGCGCACACAGCGCAACGTTTCCTCTTCCTCCAGCAACCACGCCGCCGCCTCGCAGAACGCCTGCTCATCCCCCGGCATGGCCAGCACGCCGTTGTAGCCATGACGAATATGCTGCGCTGCGGCTGCCTGATCGTAAGCCACCACGCCCAGGCCAGAAGCCAACGCTTCGAGCACCACATTGCCGAAGGTTTCGGTCAGGCTCGGAAACACAAACAGATCCCCGGACGCATAGTGCGCCGCCAGCGCTTCACCGCGCTGGGCTCCGCAGAAAATTGCCTCGGGCAGTTCCTTTTCCAGCGCCAGCCGTTGCGGCCCGTCGCCAACCACGATCAGTTTCAGATTGCGTTGTGGATAACTGCTGCGCAGGGTGTCGAAACTACGCTTGAGCAAACCCAGATTTTTCTCCGGGGCGAGGCGTCCTACGTGAATCACGGCGATATCGCGCTCGCCCAGACCCCATTGCTCACGCAAGGCATTCAGGCGTTTGCTCGGATGAAACAACTGGCTGTCGACACCGCGCGACAACAACGCCAACCGCTCGAAATGCCGCCGCTCCAGTTCCAGGCGCTGACTGACACTCGGCACCAGCGTCATGGCCGAACGATTGTGAAACCAGCGCAAATAATGCGTGAGCATTCGCGTCAGCAGACCGAGGCCGTATTGACTGGTGTATTGCTGAAAATTGGTGTGAAAGCCGCTGACCACGGAAATCCCCAAACGCCGCGCCGCACGCAACGCTGACAGCCCCAGCGGCCCTTCGGTGGCGATATACAGCACGTCCGGGCGCTGACGTTTCCAGCGGCGCAGCAGTTTGTGCATCGACGACTGACCCCATTGCAGCCCCGGATAGCCCGGCAACGGCCAGCCCCGGCACAGCAGCAGCGCATCATCTTCAGCGCGCTGCGGATCACTGGCCTGGCGCGGGCGCACCAGATCCACACGATGCCCGCGCGCGCGCAAGCCATCGCACAAGCGGCCAAGGGTGTTGGCCACGCCGTTGATTTCCGGTGGGAAGGTTTCGCTGATCAGGGTGATATGCAGAGCTGTCGTCATGACCCCAGTGTCGGCTGAGGCCATGTCGTCGTTGTGACGTTCGGATGATGGATTTGTGACGCCCCGTCAGCGTTGCGTTACCAGATTCTCGGCACCACGCTCACGCACCCAGAACAGCGTCGCGCCAGCGACAGCTGCCGGCATCATCAGGATGTTGACCACCGGAATCAGTAGCACCAGGTAGACGATCCCGCCAAAACTCATGCTCTGCCAGCGCTTCTGCCGCAGCCAGGCGAGCATCTCGTTCCAGCCCAGTTTGTGGTTGTCCGCCGGGTAGTCGATGTATTGAATCGCCATCATCCACACACCGAACAGCAACCACAGTGGCGCCGCGATGATGTTCACCACCGGAATGAACGAGAGGATGAACAGACCGATGGCACGGGGCAGGAAGTAGCCGAGTTTGCGCATTTCCCGAGCGAGGGTGCGCGGAACCATTTCGATCAGTTCACCCCAACTGAAGGCCGGAAAATCGTCGGTGCCGCGCACCACCACTTCGACTTTCTCCGCAAGAAAGCCATTGAACGGTGCGGCGATCACGTTGGCGAGCATGGTGAAAGTGAAAAACACCATCAACGCCACCAACACCACAAACAAGGGCCAGAGGATGTAGCTGAGGAAACTCAGCCATTCGGGCAGCGATGGCATGAGCGTATCGACCCACAGGCTGAACTGGTGGCCGGCCAGATAGATCAAACCGACGAACAGCACCAGGTTGATCGCCAGCGGCAACAACACGAACAGGCGCAGGCCTGGGCTCAAGACCAGTTTCAGGCCTTCGCGCAGGTATTGCGGGCCGGACAGAACAGGGGCGGGCATAAGGTGCTCCGAGCAAGGGAAAACGCGCCGACCTTACCGACTTTGCAACGGCTGTGAAAGCGCGGTAGAGCGATCGACATTCACTGTAACAAAGACGTCCATCTCGTCAGTGTCTGCGTATAGAGACCACCTATGAGCTGGATTGTTAAACCGTATTTCCTTAATCTTGCCCCCCTCGATACGCTGCACCCAACTTTTTACAGGACTGTCGAGCTCACGCCTTCCCCAAGGTTATCCACAGTCCTTTTTTATTCCCGCCGGCAGTCCGGCGTTCCGCGCCAGGTTTTCGGCCCGGTCAACAGGAGCAGGTCATGTCTGAAGTCCGTCATTCGCGAGTGATTATTCTCGGTTCCGGCCCTGCCGGTTACAGCGCAGCGGTATATGCCGCCCGTGCCAACCTCAAGCCACTGCTGATCACCGGCATGCAAGCTGGCGGTCAACTGACCACCACCACCGAAGTCGACAACTGGCCGGGCGATGTGCACGGCCTGACGGGTCCAGCACTGATGGAACGCATGCGCGAGCACGCCGAGCGTTTTGAAACCGAGATCGTCTTCGATCACATCAACGCCGTGGATTTCGCTGCCAAGCCTTACACCCTGACCGGCGACAGCGCGACCTACACCTGCGACGCCCTGATCATCGCCACCGGTGCCAGCGCTCGTTACCTGGGCCTGCCGTCGGAAGAAGCGTTCATGGGCAAAGGCGTTTCGGCCTGCGCGACCTGCGACGGTTTCTTCTACCGCAACAAACCAGTGGCTGTGGTCGGCGGCGGCAACACTGCGGTTGAAGAAGCACTGTATCTGGCCAACATCGCCAGCACCGTGACCCTGATCCACCGTCGCGAAACCTTCCGCGCCGAGAAGATCCTGATCGACAAGCTCAACGCTCGCGTTGCTGAAGGCAAGATCATCCTCAAGTTGAACGCCAACCTCGACGAAGTCCTGGGCGACAACATGGGCGTGACCGGTGCGCGTCTGAAGAACAACGACGGCAGCTTCGACGAAATCAGCGTCGACGGCGTGTTCATCGCCATCGGCCACACCCCGAACACTTCGCTGTTCGAAGGTCAGCTGACCCTCAAAGACGGTTATCTGGTGGTACACGGCGGCCGTGAAGGCAATGCCACGGCGACCAGCGTTGAAGGCATCTTCGCTGCCGGTGACGTGGCTGACCATGTCTACCGTCAGGCCATCACCTCGGCCGGTGCAGGCTGCATGGCGGCACTCGACACCGAGCGTTACCTGGACGGTCTGCAGAACGCTTCGTTCTAAATCGCAGACATAAAAAAACCGGCCGATTTGGCCGGTTTTTTTGTGCCCGTGATTTTGGCTCCCCCTGCATAACCAATGTAGGAGCGGGCAAGCCCGCTCCTACAGGGGGGGCTTGGCATCAGCGACGGGTCAGGGGTTGTGTGTCGAACTTCACACCGGCCAGGCCATGCTTGATCAGCGCGCGGATGTTGCCGTGATCGCTGCCCTCAGGCGTCGCCACCACCGAGCGGTAATGCTCGCCGAACGCCAGCAGCGCTTCTTCATCGCTCAAGCCTTCCAGCAGCGCCAGACCCAGGGTCTTGCACGAGCCTTCGTTCTGCCCGGCGGCGTTTTCCACGCCACCGTTGTTGAAGGCCTGCGGCTGGTAGTCGTAACGGGTGGCGATGAACGCCAAGGTGTCGGCGAAAGCGTGTTCGCCAGTCTTGAGGCTGGCGCGCAGGGTGTTCAGGTCACTCATCTAATATGGTTCCTTCTTAACTGTTACATGTGATATTCACAAGCGTATTCAAGCACTTATAGATAGTAACTTTTTTGAGGTCATTTCGAACCTCATGCAAGCCGGATATTTGTACGGACTTGACCGTCCATTTGCATTCGAGCTGGCCAGGCATTTGCGCTGCACTTAACCGAGATGCATCTTAACCAAAACCGGTCGAAACCGGGCTGACCTGAACCGGTCAGGCTAGGCCGATGATTACCGTCAGGTGAGCATGCTTTCTCTGCGGCGGGGGATTCCCTATAGCCGCCTAGAGATGACGTCGCTAACCTATGGCCACACGTCTTCGAACCTCACATGTAAAATGGAAGAATGCAAACCTTGGGGTAGTTAGCGCACTTGATACCCACATATATTTATACGTCAGTCTTTGACGGTTTTGCACCATGGTTGGCGTCATCAATATATGATTGAAATTGGTCGCTTCCGTCGAAGCTGTGAATGGCTCTCTGTCGGTATTTCAGCTTCGGAGATGGAGCTTGTTGGAATAACCGTTTCATGGAGTTTCAAATAAAGGTTGTCGTAAGATGACCGATTTGCCCTCTGGGGGGAATAGGGAAGTCATGGATAAAAGCACGCACGAACCTCAGAAAACGTTGGCGCAATGTATCGCTGCTTGGCGAGAGGGGCGAGAAATACTCGTTATTGATGATGAAAATACGCCAGAAGGCGTTGGAGATCGTCATTTTGCGGCTGGTGAGTTTACACAGGCGGCTACAAGCTACGGCCAGGTGCGGCGTCCCAACTCTGTTTGTAAAGCAAAATTTGGCTGGGCTGCTGCTATTACTGGGAATTTCGCAATTGCGAAAGGGTTGTTAACTAGTCGGAATTGCGGGGACACATCCGGAGAACTCGCTATCCTAGCGTTGATTGAGATTGGAGGATTCGGTGCACCTTTGCTGCACGGGATGGAGCAAGGAGCTTTATCAGCCGCTCAAAAATCCAAGCTTCTATCCAGAGTGACATCGTTACTGCAACTGTGCTTGCAGGAGTCTGAACCAGATTTTTTCGTTTTTTATGTTTATAAGGACGTGTTTCCCTACTATCAGAGCGCCACACTTCATCTCTCCGTAGCTGAGCGTGGTTTGTCATTGTACCCAAATTATTATGTAATACGCCTCTGGCATGCTCGCGTAAGTCGATTGGCTAAAGTTTCTGATTTGAACGTTTTATCTGGTTTGCGAGAAAACACTCCATCTAAGTGGAATGGAGAGTATGCCGAAGAGATTTACCGCACGGCGTACTACCTGCAAGACTACTCCTCGATAGACCAAATTTTGGAATCTGCAACTCGATGGGTCACGTCTGAGTTGGCGGGGGCTCAGGTCAGAGTCGGATTGAATAAATTAGACTTGCTACACAGCTATCTGGATCTGAAGCGCATTCAACAAGGTGATAATACTACCTTGTCACGTGCCTGCACGCGATTGAATGACCAGGTCGAAGCTGCCATCCGTGATCGGTGTGTTACTACCGTCGAAAGTGACGGGACCGTAGAACAACGATTTACAGATGTGACGGTACTCGTACTTCGGCTAGCTTTAGCCTGCGAAAGTGGTGATGCCTCGTTAGTCATTACAATCGTCAATCTACTCATTTCTGTTCGTATGAAACCTGAAACAGGATCTGGATGCCCTGATTTATTTTCCGACTTCCTTCTCGACAATCCACTGTCAATGGAATCTCTCGATTTTGATCTTGAACGTTATACAAGATTTATCGAGTCTTGCATTGGGGCTGATGCGTCTAATAAATGGTCATTTATTAGAGCAGCGGAGGCTGTTGTATTAGGTGATGAACAGGAGGGTAATGCAGAAACGTTAGTGGCATTTGCTCATATATTTGATGCTCCTGGATTGTTCACTTACATCTCGGATGTATGGCTAGGTAGTCTAGAGCCAGATAATTCGTTGCGCATAATGCAGTTTTCCAATGCGTTGATTACTTATGTCAACTGGCTGAAGAAGGAAAATTCATCAGAGATTTATTATGGTTTTGAGCTTTCTGATGTTTCATTTGAAATCCTAGGTTTGCTGCTGGCTAGTGTCCTTGATCTTTTGAAGGCAGATAGATCAAATGTCGCTGAGTGGTTGGTGGGGCTTTTTGGGGCCGATCTACTTAAGCATAAGTGTCACGCCAATCTTCTAGAGGTATGCGAGCTAATTCTTGAGCAATCAGAGTCAGATGTTGCATTCTTCTATGCTGGTTATGTACACCAAGTTGAGGGGCTTTTGGAGGGCGCACGTGAGCGCTACGAATCGACTATAAAAGTCAATCCTGACCATACTTCAGCGCTTGGAAATCTCGCCATTGTATATCGCGATCTAGAACTTTTGCAGGAGCTTGAGAGCCTGGTTAGCTGTATCGCCGCAAAAGCAAAAGGTGGTTCAGATTCATGGCGTCGCGTGCTGGATATCGCCAATCGACAGCTCTCAGGTTTGATCGCGCAACGTACGAAACATCAGGAACGGCAGCGGTTGGTATCTGCCAAAGGCTCATTTTCAACGTTGGTTTCTGACAGTCTGGAACCTGAAGATCTTTCTTTAATAGAAGCGGTTTACCTCGTTGCATTAGTGCGCGGCTGTGAAATGGATCATGTTAATTGGCGGCTTGCTCCATTTGGGAATACTGCTAAGCCAATGGATCCTACTGCGGGTTTACGCTACGCGATTATCGGCTTAATGAATAAAAGAATCCTAGGTATCGCTGATATCACGCCGGATAGCGCTTTCGATGTGAGTACTGAGCAAACGCGTTACTATTTGCATCGAATTATTTGGACGTTCAACTCAGCGACATTGGATCTCTATAAAAACATACGTAATCTTTCTCGGAATGAGTGGCCAGAGACTTGGAAGGCTCAACTTTCCATTTTGGCTAGAGATCTCGCGGTTGAAGAATGCGTGCAGTTTTTGGAGTTTCAAGCCGAGGAGCGACAGATTGAACCGCCTCCTGTTGAAGACATGCGATCAGTTTACCGTTTGCTTCTGGAAAAGTGTTCAGTTAGCCGCTGCTGGTATTTTTCGTATTTAGCTGCGATGTCTGCAAACGATTATCGCACTAAGTATAAAGCTTCCGATCGCGCAGTGACGACGCGACTTATTCGCCTGGTAGATCAAAAAGCAACTAGAGCTATTGAAGAAGGGTATGGTAAGGACTTTAATAGATCTTCTAGCAGTCCTCGATCTCAATTGAGTGAGGCGTTTCACGATGTACTGACTAAATGGGAGGAAAAGGCATTCACCACTCTCCTACATGAGTTGGTGTTTTAAGTTATTTAATGTTGATGGCTCAGGGTGGGCTACTTGGCCGTATTTTTCAGTAAGCTCTCGCTATGGCTTATTTTTATAGCTAATCGATCTAAAGGATAGTTTTAGATCTCCATATAAAGCATTCAAGCAGAATGCCCCTGTATACCGGGGCTTCGTCGTTTGCCATTAGAGTTTTTCGAAACAATTCTTTGATATAGGTTATCAAAATATCGTGTTCTCTCAGAGGTTTCCTGAAGCAGTCCAATGTGTCCTAGCATAAGTAGTGAGTCGAGCTGCGCCTCAAGCTTAATTTCGTCAACTAGAGCAGTAGCGCCAAGTATCGCAGAAAAAGGCATCCTAACCTCCATCGTAAATGTTGGCCCCACCGTCGGCGCCTCAAAATGACTAAGGTACGGAGGACTTGGCGCTTGGTTCCTTAAAAGTCCGCTAGCAGTAGAGCGATGAGTTGGCGATGTTGCAATTTTCCTTCGGACGGGGTATAGCGTTAGCATGATTGGCGATTTGATATCATCGCTATTGCGTCAGTTTTTTGATCAGTAGCAAAACCAATACGGTAGTTACAGACAGGGAATACGTCCGATGATCGACTTTTCAAAGCTTCAAACTGGCCAAAATAGCGATACCGCATTACAACCGAGGGATATTTTCAACTCTCTTCCAGGAAAAGAGAAAGGAAGATATCAATATCCAAGGGATGTGCAGTCTAAAGTCTGGGAGCAATGGCATAATCGAAAAGCCGAGAGTAATCTCGTAATAAAAATGAATACGGGGAGTGGTAAAACCGTAGTTGGTTTGCTAATCCTAAAAAGCTGCTTAAATGAAGGGAAGGGGCCAGCGGTTTACATCGTTCCAGACAACTACCTTGTTGAGCAGGTTGTTCAAGAAGCTAGATCGTTAGGGTTGTCGGCCACTACTGACTATAACTCACACGGCTTTCTGCAAGGGAAAGAGATCTTAGTGGCGAATATTCATACCCTCGTCAATGGCCTGTCAGCATTCGGAGTAGGCGACCAGGGAATTAGAATCCAGATTGGATCTTTAATTGTCGACGATGCACATGCATGCTTAGATACGATTGAAGAACAATATACCGTCACCCTACCTAGCTCTAGCCAGTCGTATAAAGAAATTTATAAGCTGTTGAGGAACTCGCTATTGCAGCAGAGTGAGCCTCGTGTTTTGGAGATGGAGAATTACGACCCTTCTATTCAAATGCTCGCACCGTTTTGGGGTTGGCAGAGTAATATCAGTGAAATAAGCAGGCTGCTCATCCAAGAAAAAAGTGAAGACTACCTTAAGTTTAAGTGGCCACTAATAAAGGATAGTCTAAAACTATCTCGCTGCGTCGTTAGTAGTTCGAAGATTGAAATATCACCTCACTGTATACCAATCAACTCAATCCCAAGCATTGAGTATGCAGAGAGAAAGATATTCATGACCGCAACACTAGCCGATGACAGCGTCCTAGCGAGTCACTTCGGAATTACTGACAGTCGCGCGTACCAAGCGATATGTCCTGACTCTTTCGGTGACATAGGTGATCGGCTGATTTTAATGCCGCAAGTCATTAATCCTGAGCTGTCAGATGATGACATAAAACAGCTTTGCGCTCATGCTAAACAATACGTAAATGTAGTTATTATCGTGCCGTCGGACCACCGTGCTAACTACTGGAAAGATGTTGCGGACTCAGTATTGAAGAAAGGCAACATCCACGATGGTATTAAAGTACTCAAAAAAACTACCGCCGGGCTAACGGTGCTAGTCAATCGTTACGACGGAATAGACTTGCCCAATGATGCTTGTAGGCTACTTGTTATTGATGGGCTTCCTGACGTGAGACGCATGATTGATAAAGTCGAAGAGGGGATTCTGTTGGGTACTGACCGTTCATCCACTCAAATCACGCAACGAGTAGAACAAGGCATGGGCCGAGGAGTGCGTTCAAACGACGATTATTGTGCGGTGCTTTTAATGGGCAAAACCCTGACTCGTAAATTATATGCAAGCTCCGGTGTTCAGAAGTTTTCCGTTGGAACCAAGGCTCAGTTGGACCTGTCTGAGAAAGTAGCTAGTCAGATCGCCAAAGCTGATTTGAAAGCCATCTGGGACACTCTACTCTATTGTTTGAATCAAGATCCTAACTGGGTTTCCGCTAGCAAAGGTGCGCTAACAAGCCTTACGGCAACCCCTACTAGCAATGCCGATCCTATAACAATGGCACTCCGCAAAGCCTATGATCAGGCATTGGCCAATAATTCAAGAGATATCGGGGAAGGGATAATAAACTCCTTGCCGTCTGCTAATAAAGTAATGCGATCTTATTTGAAGTTGAGAGCCGCAGAGTATGTGAATTTTTATGATCAGGTTGAAAGTCAAAAGCTTGTGCTTTCCGCAGCGAACGATAATCCGAGAACATTGAAGCCTATTGATGGGATTGGTTATCACAAGCTAGAAGGTGAGCTTCTTGAGCAGGCAAGAGAATGCAAGAATTACCTCCAGAGTTTTGCTAACCCTAATATTCCAATAATCGAACTTAATGGGATGTTAGAGGAACTTAGATTTGAGCCGGAGACGGCGGCGCGTTTTGAACTTGCATTCTCACAGTTGGCTAGGTTTATAGGCTTCACTTCACAACGTCCGGAGACAGACTCCGGCAGGGGGCCGGACGTCTTATGGCGTACAGGTCCTAGCCAGTATCTTGTCATAGAATGCAAAAATGGCGCGACAACCGATACTATAAATAAGCACGACTGTAATCAATTGAACGGTTCGGGAGAGTGGTTTGAAAATAAGTATGGTGCAGGTATTTCATATGTTCCAATAATGATCCATCCTGCGAAAAAATTTGAGCATGCCGCATCCCCAAAAGCAACTACCAGAATCATGACTGCTGAGAAGTTGGACGCTCTCAAAAAAAATGTCCGGGATTTTATTAAGTCCGTATGTTCGCAAGGCTTAATTAGTGATGAAGCTCAAATAAGGAACCAGTTGTTACAGCTCAAGCTCAGGTCTGTCGATTTCCAGGTTTTTTATACTACTGCGTACATCGCATCAAGATAATAAGTTTAGTCAGGTCGCAGCTAGATTTTTGGTGTTTTGTCATCGTGGTGTAAATGCATCGCGATGACTTTAAATCTTTAAATATTTGCTATGACACGCGAATCATGCAAGCTATACACTTAACTTAGCTATCACCCGAACACCCGCTGATTTCTGCAAAGCAGTATATGTAGTTTCAGGAGTATTTCGAACGTAGTTGTTCATTGCTCCATCTAGGCACAAGTCTTGACTGTCAAGGGGCGCTGTAGTCTGAACGGTGCTCAGGCTAACTCAACCATTCGTGGCTATCTTCAACGACCTGATGTATCTCACTGACCACGATGAGCGACTTACCCTGGTGCTCCAAGCAGAAACTAAATATTAGGTCAGCGTCAACGTCAGTTGCAGACGCTGTATCGCCAAGTATTTCAATCCAGGCATAACGATAGGTTTCGAGGCACGATAAGTAGTAACTGGTAGGTATCACATTGCTCCAATCTTCTCGCCTCTTGGTAAAAAACTAACAATGCAACTCATCTCATCTCATAAGTGGAGATCAACCACAGCAGGATCGTTCTGCTTAGCTTTTAAAATCCGATTTTCGTTTATAAGCACTTCGTTGAGAGAAGCAAGGCTGGCGACCTTTGCGCGCAGCTGCTCTACCTCCAGGCGGAGTACACGGTTCTTCTCTCGCTCGGTACGTAGATCCTGATGTTTCACATCGCGCTGAGCGCGGCTAGAACGCCCTTGAACCTCGCGGATGGCCTCGGCGATGCCCGGATAGTGGTTATGGATCAGTGCCGCCGAAACCCCCGCCTCACGTGCTACGGCCGCGATGGTGACTTTCTTTTCACTCGTCTTTGCCCGACCACGCTCAATGCGGTGGAGCGCGAGCGTAAGCTCCTTTTCTCGTATGTCGGCGGGCTTTCGTCTAATCGTCATGCTACATAGCTCTCTGGGTCATAGCCTAGCTGTATGAATACTTCGCGACAGCGTTCTAGGTCACGTAGAACTCGCATTCGACCACTCTCACCAATATCACTGCAGTTCAGCAGTTCCTTGAGGTTGCCGTAGAGCTGGCGGTAGATACCAAGATGGCCGCGTTCGATCACGGCATTGTGGCAGTCGCCGCAACGCGTCCGTTCCAGTGTGTTTCCTACGCAGCCATCATTGTCGGCGGTGCACCAGGCGTGTCCATTGCTGCGGATTGCTGTGCTCTCTGCGATCGAAAGCACCATCGTCTGGTGATCCTTGAAAAGTGCAAGGTTGGCCGGGTCGCGCTGCCATCGCTTAATCGAGATCCCGTAACCGCCAGCCAGTGGCTGGCCACCCAGCCAGCGATCCACAGTACCGAGCTTGATGTCTTCGAGTTCAGCCTGAATGTCATCGTACAATTCCAGGTCAAGGTGACTGCCCCAGTCATCATCCATCGCATAGCCCAAGGTCATGTCCATACTCCAATGTGCAAAATGCTCGCGTAGGTAGCGCAGGTCGCCAAACTGACTGTGAGCCACGTAGTTGGAGAACTTTCGGCGGAATTGGTGGCTGGTAAGCGACCAAGTCAATCCTGCATTCTTGGCAAATGCTTTGAGGGAGCAATCCCATGATGAATTCGAGAGAGTGCGAACCTGGTTGCCTTTCTTCGCGGTTACTCCGAGAAATAGTGCATGACGGTGCCTCTGAGCGTGGGCTATTTCCGGGTCAAGTGGGTTGGCCTTGCGCCGCCCGACGATCTCGGCAGAGATTGTGGCTTGGAACGGTTCGGCCCAACGCTCCATTAGACGCAGCGCCTGCACGGCTGCTTCTGGGATCATCCAGTCGTGTACCCCTGTATCGGTCTTATCCGACTTGGAGCGCATCCAGTGAAAGATGGTGCCTATATCATCCTCGGTACGGTGGTGCGCGCCCGACTGCACGTTGGCCAACTCGTGGTTGCGACAACCGGAGGTACTGGCCAGCACGATATAGCAGGCGGTACGCAGATCAAGGAGTGTTTGATTGAACGCGGCTAAGCCAACGTCCCACCCAAACGCAGCAAGTTTTTGGCTTTTCGCATCAGTGATAGCCCAAGGCTTCTGTGCTCTCCGTTTCGCTACGACAGCTGCGACCGAATCGCGTAGATCGAGCAGTTGCTTGCCCCCCTGAACTTGCTTGTAGGCTTTCTCGAACAGAGTGCAGAACACCGTGTCCGGCATCAGCGGCGTCTTACCAGCCTGCTTATGGGGCGAACCGCTGCCGGTCAAGCCGGCCATAGCTCTAGAAGAGGTTCCAAGCCAGGGATGCTGAGGGATTGGGTCGTGAGTGTATTGACTCAAATCGTAGAGCGCTTCGACGGCCGAGAAACGGTTCACAAGGGTAGCCTGAGATAGCGGCTTATTCTTACGTTGGTGCGGTTGGCGGTACTCTCGGCACTCGTAAACATAGTTTGTGCAGGCTATGGGGGTGACCAATTGCAAGCGATTAAGAGTGAGTCTGTCTAGGTAACGCAGGAAGACCGATATATTTCTAAAAAGCTGGTTCAGCGTCCCACCTTTCGGCCGTTGCTGGCCCTCCCGGCCGCGTCGCAAGTAACGATACATGACCTCTTTCATCACGGCTTTGAACGCAATCGGCACCTGTTGGAAGTCTAAGTATTTTTGACTGTCACGCACGTTGCTCGGCATACCACTTAGCTTCCAACAGTCGTCGCTGTATCGACTGAGAATGACCCAATGCCCCTCGACGTGGATGGCGCTCACTATAAGAGCGTCGCGCTGACTCTCTGGTAGCTCACGCGTATCTCCTGGCTGCGCCTCGACGCATGCCCAAGGTAGAGAGGGCTCTGGCGTATTGCTCATGCAAAGACCTCCAGGTCAGACAGTAGATCTGACGCCCAGAAAGGATGTGGCTCGATGCGAGCCCGCTCGCGTGCGACCTCGACCGCAGCGAGTTTGAATACCCCACGCCTCAGCCCTTCAGCCACGATATAGTCGTCAATCAGCCGAGGGATGTGCGCGTACTCTCGCGCCCAGCGCCGCTTGTCCATGCGCATGCGCTCAGCGAACACGCGGAAGTAAAAACTGAATAGCTTGTGCAGGTCATTGCCCGTTACCGCGTAATGCCGGCAGCGCAGGCAGTTAATGAAGTTGATGCAGATAGAACCTTCTCGCTTTGGAGCGTATTGGCCGTTTACCAGATCGCCGCATCGCCCGATAGGTGTCGTCTTATAGGTTGCACCGATGGTGTGGGTCAGCAGTTCCTCGATCATGACGTCGCCCATGAACCGCCAGTTGCGCTTGGCATCCTCGCCCGGCAGCAGATAGTTTCGTCCTGCTACCAGGGGCGTGTTACCAAGGGCAATTGCAGTAGTCGCCAGATCACCATCCAGTAACTCGAAGATGCGATTGGCGAAGGTTTTGCGCAAGCGAGAGATGTTGATCCGCAGTGGCTGACCATCGCTGTCCGTGAGTCTGTAGTCATTCACAAGCTTCTGAATGCCATATTGCAATGCCACATCGGACAGTGCAGTGACCTGCCCCTTTCCTTTGTTACCGCGTGACCGATATAGCCAGACGTGTGCCTGAAGGTCGTCGGTCGCCTCCGCGCGTAGCGGCTCTGTACGGGCGATCACGTGCCGGATTAGGCGCTCGACATTAATCTTGACAGTCGGTGTAGCCTCCAAAATGCGCTCATTCGTGCTTTCGCCGCGCAGGATGACCTTGCTGGTGTTGTGTCCGCGCCGTTTCCACAGGATCAGGAAGGTACTGTTGTCCTTGGGGTGGGCGCGCAGACAATCGCATCCTATCTCCAGCAGCGGGGTGGTGTTACGTCCAGTGTGCAATGCCACGATCAGCAAGGCATAGGCTAACAGCTCACCGGTCAGAGGCACGTCGTCGCGCCAGATCGGCATAACCGCCTGTTTGACCGCGGCCGCGAACGCTTGGCGTTGGGCTTTCGGTAGTGGGGTCTCGCCTTTTACTTTTCGGTTGCTGTTGGGGAACGGGTTGCGAGGAAAGGTGGCCCCGTCACCTGCGGCGACTAGGACAATCAATCCACGCTGGCCGAGGGCCTGAAGTACGGGCTTGGTGCAATTATAAAGGGTCTTCTGAGAGGTAGTAGTGACCCCCTGGCTGGCGAGTTGGCCGAGATAGCCATCGATCAATTCACGGTCAATATCGGCAAGGGTCAGTTCGTGTCCGAGCGCGGTCGCACGCAGTTGCAGGTAGTCGAGGAAGTGGCGCAAGCCATTGCAACAGTAGCTGGCCACCGTACTTATCTCGACCGTAGTATCCTGTACGGCCAAGAAGCGCTCGATTTGCCTCTGGCATGCATAGGTAATCGGATCAATTCCTGTTCCGTACCAACGGGAAAAGTCGAAACTTCGATGGTTAGTGGCATTTCGCCCGAAAGTAACCAGAGTACTGGCTGGTGGGATAGCCTCTGGAAGCACAATGACACACCCTTGGTGATCAAGGCTGTGCTCGACCTGTGAAATGCTGACATCGGTTCTGACGTAGACCTTGCGCTTGCCCATCAGACCGTCTCCAAATTGTCGTTCAGCTCATCGTCGTAGGCCAGCACCGCGTTATCGGCCAATTCGTTGATCAAATGCAGGTACACCATCGTAGTCTGAATCGAGCTATGGCCGAGCTGCCGCTGCACAAATACCAGCGGTTCTACGTCGTCACGATTACGCTGAAGGGCAACGAGGGTTTGGGTGGCATAGGTGTGGCGGAGCATGTGGGGATAAACCTTGATGCCGACCTTCTTGCCGATATTGCGGACGATGCGCTCGATGCCTTTTCCATCATTGGAGAAGGTTTCCCCAAACTGGTTGAGGAACAGCGGCTCGTACTTTGCTAGGCTTAGAGAGCTCCGCTCACTGCGAACCTGAATCACGTAACGATGCAGATCGGAGAGGAAGCTGCGACTAACGTAGATGTCCCTTGCCTTTCTGCCTTTCGTCAGCATGCCATGGCCATCGTGCGGATCGAGGCGAATCCGAATGTTGCGCTCGCGCCTGTGGGTCTTGTCGGGATCGAAGATGTAGGAAAGGGGAAACGTCGCGATTTCCTCACGACGTAGACCGGTCTGAAGCCCGAGCCTGATCATCATTCGGTGATGAGGATTCTCAGCAGCCCCCAAGAGTGCCTTGATCTCATCCATGCTCAAAAACTTCGGCAGCGTTCTAGGCGCCCGTGGCATCACGTCGTTTGACATGGCCTTACCGCCACTAGCATCGACGTGGGCCAGGAACCCGGTCTCACGTTTGACCGTCCGCTCTTCATAGCTAAACGGCAGTCTAATCACCCATCCCTGTGTTTGTGCGTATTCGTAGAACTTGCAGATGTAGTGCAACCGTTGCCGCGTCGTTGAGAGGGCCAACTTGCACTCGACCAAGCAGTAGTCTCGGTAGGCAGCAACAATGCTCTTGGCCTCGACCCGGTCAACGTCGCGCCAATTGAGGTCATGTGCCTGAAGGAAGCTGAAGAGGTCGTACAGCGCGCGGCCAGTACTTGGCCAAGACTTTATTGACCCTATTGCGCCCCGCAGAAGGTAGTGACGAAGGAAATCATTGGCGGGAACACAACTCTCCATCGTGTCCAAGAGCAGAATCGGAAAGCCGGTATACGGACGTCCACCAATCACCAAATCTTCGGTAGCCCAAACAAGCTCCATCGGCCAGCCCCCACTCTGCTGAATCGAAAATCCTTATCAAAAGGACTCAGAGTCAGAGGCTTAAGCCATAGCGTCAGAAGCTATTTAACTCCTTGTTTGTAAAGCTAGCCTGTTGTTAACACTTAGCAAGCGCCTAATCATGGGTTTTTCCTTTGGCGAACGCCGCTTGTTGATCGGCGCTGGCTTCCTGCTGAAATTGGGCTTTCCACTCGGCGTAAGGCATGCCGTAAACCACTTCGCGGGCGTCATCGAGGCTGACCTCGATCTGGCGCTCGTCGGCTTCGGCCTTGTACCACTTTGACAGGCAGTTGCGGCAGAAGCCGGCGAGGTTCATCAGGTCGATGTTCTGTACGTCCTTGCGGCTGTCCAGGTGGGCGACCAGCCGGCGGAAGGCGGCGGCTTCGAGTTCGAGGCGTTGTTGCTCGGTCATGGGAGTCTCTGCGAGACAGCTTCAAGCGACGAGCTTCAAGCTGCAAGATGGGTGGCGGTGATACGAAGTTTACAGCTTGCCGCTTGAAGCTTGAAGCTAGCGGCTCGCTGCAAGCGTTATTGACACTGATTCGGCAAAGCGCAGCGCATGGGGCTTGTCGACTTCGACTTCGGCGTACAGCACCGAACCGTTGCTCATCACCAGATCAAGCAACTCCTGCGTCAGGCGTTCAAGCAGCGCAAAGCGATTGCCCTCGACGTGGGCAATGATCGCCTTGGTGATGGTGCGGTAGTTCAGCGCGTGATCGATGTCGTTGTCACGCACCGCTTCTTGCGCTGCGTACAGGATGGTCACGTTGATCAGTACATCCTGTTTGTTGAGGATTTCGTCCTCGTTGATCCCGATAAAGGTACGCAAGCGCAGATCCTTGACCCGGATGCGCGCCATTCCCGGCTGAAGTTGTGGCATTTACTTGCTCCGTCCAATCAATTGCAGGAACTCCTGGCGGGTGTTGCTCGACTCGCGGAACGCGCCGAGCATGACCGAAGTGTTCATGGTTGAATTCTGTTTTTCAACGCCGCGCATCATCATGCACATGTGTCTGGCTTCGATGACCACGGCGACACCGGCAGCATCGGTGACTTGTTGCACCGCATCAGCAATTTGCCGGGTGAGGTTTTCCTGAATTTGCAGGCGCCTGGCGAACATGTCCACCAGCCGTGCGATCTTCGACAGCCCCAGCACTTTGCCTGTCGGAATATAAGCCACATGGGCCTTGCCAATGAAGGGCAGCAGGTGATGTTCGCACAACGAGTACAACTCGATACCGGCGACGATGATCATCTCGTCGCTGTCCGAGGCAAACAGCGCGCCATTGACGATCTCGTCGACACTCTGCTCATAACCGTGACACAGGTATTGCATGGCCTTGGCCGCGCGCATCGGGGTGTCGAGCAGTCCCTCGCGGTCAGGATCTTCACCGAGGCCGACGAGGATTTCGCGGTAATGATCGGACAGTGAGCAGGTCATGAAAATCCTCGTTAGCCGGCTTATTTGACGTGCCGTCCGCCGTTGACGGTCAGGGTCGTCCCGGTGACATAGGGGTTGTCGAGCAGATAGCGCAGGCTCTGGTAGATCACTTCGCTGCCGGGCTCGATGCCCAGCGCGGATTTGGCCAGGGCCTTGGCGCGGTACGCCGCATCGTCGTCGGGATTGAACAATAGCAGGGCCGGGGCAATGCCGTTGACCTTGATCGCCGGTGCATAGCGAGCGGCGAAGGACAGGGTCAGGCTGTCGAGCCCGGCCTTGGTGGCGCAATAAGCGATGTGCTTGCTGCTGCCCTTGCGGGTGACGTCGTCGCTGATATGGATGATATCCGCCGGGCTCGAGCGTCGCAGCAAGTCGCCGCCGTGCAGGTTGATCAGGTAGGGCGCGAGCATGTGGATGTTGTACATGCGCGTGAAGGCTTCTGCCTCGTTGTCCGGCGTTTCTGCCAGCCATTCGGAGGCGTTATGGACGATGGCCCGCAGGCTGTCGGTCTGGGTTTTCAGTTCGTCGATGAAGCCGAGAATGCCGGCCTCGCTGGAGAAGTCGGCGAACACCGCAATGGCCCCCAGATCGCGCAGCGCCTGGACACCGGGGCGCTCGCGGCGGTAGGTGAAAATCACGCGATGGCCGTCTTCGAGCAAACGCTGTGCGCAATGCAGACCAACACGCTGGCCGGCGCCGGTGATGAGGATCGGGGCTGAGGAGTCAGGCATGAACGGCTCGCATCGCGGTGGGAGCAAAAACTATAACAGCGACGCGCCTGAAAAGATCGCAGCGTGCGGCAGCTCCTGCCTTGCTCTGTGTTCAGTGCTGCAGGAGCTGTCGAGTGCAACGAGGCTGTGATCTTCAGTGTTTCTGAGGTGTCGCCGAAACGGGCAGTCGTGCTGGAGTGCTGTTCAGCCAGTTCGCCAGCAAACGGGTCGACAGCGGAATGAAGAAATAAACCATCAGTGGCGTCAGGCACAGCGTGCTGATCAGTACCCGCGGCAACAGGCTCATCTCACCGAGCAGTGGGTCGAGTACAAAGTTGAAGAGCAGCGAGACCGGAAAGAACGCCAGCCAGATCGCCACGGCCTGTTTCCAGCGCGGTGGACGTTGTCCGGCAGCACCGAACCAGCCTTCGATACCGCTGACGCGATGTTCCTTCGGATGCGCAAACAGATCGCTGCCACGGTCCAGCCACGCTGTGCGTGAAGCCGAATGCTCCCAGGCATGCAGGGTGTGCTCATCGACGAAACGGAAAATGATCTGGAATTCGTTATCGCCGGGCGGCGGAGCGAGCACGCCAGAGCCGAGATAACCGGTGAAGTCGGTGGCCAGTTGTTCGCCTTCGCGCAACCAGGCAATCAGATCCTGATAACGACCATCAGCAACACGACGTGCGACCATCAACGTGACAGGGGAAGTAGACATTTTGTATCTCCGTATTACGAGTGCGGCACTCCGGGTAGGAGATTCGCCAGACGCAGGCCGGGGTAGAGGCCTGCGCTTTTCAGCGTGCAAGGATTATTCCTGAATTTCGTCAATTAACCAGAGAATTTCGTCGCAAACCCGCAGTTGTGTATGGATGCGGCATCGGGGTTAGAATGGATCCAATTAGACCAACACGGAAGTTGCCTTCAAAATGCCTGTCATGACTGACATTTATCCTGCTTCACAGGCATCTGTTGCGCTCGAGCGCGAAGAACTGTTCCCCATACGCGAAGTATCGCGGCTGACCGGTGTCAATCCGGTGACCCTGCGCGCGTGGGAACGACGATATGGCTTGATCGAGCCGACACGCACCGAAAGCGGGCATCGCCTGTATTCAATGACCGATATCGAGCGCGTGCGCAGTATCCTTGACTGGATTGATCGCGGGGTAGCGGTGAGCAAGGTTGGCAAGATTCTGGCCAAGACTGAACCCGCGAAAATCCTGGGCAGTTTCATTCCGGCTGATCTGGTGCAGGCCGATTATCTGCAGTTGCAGCAGCAGATCCAGCACGCGGTGAGTTCGTTCGATGACCAGGAACTGGATCGGGTCTACGGGCAGATTTTCTCCTCTTACGCACTGCCGGTGGTGTTCCAGGACATCCTGATGCCGCTCTGGTTGCAATTGCTGCAGCGTCAGGACGCGTTCGGGCAGACCAGCGAGTGGCTGTTTTTCGATGGCTTTCTCCGCGCGCGCGTGCTGTCGCGGATCGTCATGCTGCGCGGCTCGCAACCGCGTCGGGTGATTGTCAGTGCGCTGGCGGGGCAATGCCGGGAGCTGGAGTTGCTGGTGGCGGCGCTGTTCCTCAGCGGCAACGACGCGGGGGTTCGTGTGTTGACCACCGGCCAGCCGTTCGATGAGCTGACTCTGGTTTGCGAAAAGGTCCGGCCTGACGCCCTGGTACTGTTTTCCAATCATGCGCCGGCCGCGGAACTACCGAAGCGCCTGAACCGGCTGGCCTTGAGCCTTGATTGTCAGTTGATGCTGGCGGGCGATGCGTCCGACCTGGCTCAGGAGAGTCTCGCGGGATCGTCAGTCGGATGTCTGGGCAACGAAGGCACGACCATGCGTCAACGCATGGTGCAGTTCATAGCGGGCAAACTGGATACCTGAATCAGGTGTGCAGGGCGGGGTGGGTCAGGCGATGTTGTTGCAAGATGAACTGGCGCAAACGCTCGATTTCATCGGTATCGGTCTGGCTCAGTTCGTAGGCGTAGAAGCCGCTTTCGGTTTCCCGTTCGAAATGGCCGCGTAGCGAAATTCGCTCGTAACCCGATGGGCTGAACCACAGCGAAAAGTGCTTGGGCGGTTTGGTCTTGTTGCGCACTTCCAGCAACACACCTTTGTGCGAAACCTCATGGACCCACAGTGTACCGGGCTGCCCCTTGGCATTTTCCAGCGCCACAGGTTCTTCCAGCATCAGCCGCCACGGGCGCACCATCGGCCCGTCTTCGTAAATGCTGGGTACGCCAAGACGCAAATGCAGCGCATGGAATTCGTCTTCCACCAGATGCAGCGGGAAAGTCATTTGCTGGTTTTCGAAGTTGGCTTGAATGGTCACTTGCTCGTGAGCGGCCAGGCGCGTGAGCAAATCGCGGATCTGCGAACCGCCGTTAACCAGCAGACTGGACGTCGCATCCCGCACGTTCAATTGCGGGTTGTGCTGCATGGTCTGGATGAAGTCCAGCTCATCTTGTGTGAGAAGGGCGTCGCGCTGCATGGCTAACTCGAAAGATATAGTTACAAAGTCATTGGTGATTGTAGTTAATGACAATTAGTTCGCTGATTTGTTTTCACCGTTCGTCGCTTTCAATTCCGCCAGTTCCGCGCGCAACGCAGCCGCCTCGTTTTCCAGCTGCGCCAAACGCTGCTGAGCCTTGACCTGAGTGGTCACGTCTTTCTGCACGCCGACGACATAAGTCAGTCCGTCATCCGCATTCTTCACCGTTGAAAGCGACAGTTCATTCCAGAACGGCGTACCGTCCTTGCGATAGTTGCGCAGCACTTCCCGGCACGACCCGTTGCTGCGCAGCGCCTCGCGAATTCTCGCCCGTCCTGGCTGGTCGCGGTCGCCGGCCTGCAGAAAACGGCAGTCCTGATACAGAATCTCTTCACTGCTGTAGCCGGTCATCCGTTCGAAGGCCGGGTTGACGTAAATCAGGATCGTGTCCTGATCACCTTCCTTTTCCGCCACGACGATGCCGTCGTGAGACGCGTTGATCACCATTTTCAGGAGGCTGGCATTGATCATCTGTGAATCCGGGCAGAGTGGTCGACGGATGGCATTCTAGAAGAACCGTGGGCGCTGTCTACTGGCCTCTGCCGAGAGATGTGATCCAATCGCAGCGTTGCAGCCCAGGCTGTTACTATCGCCGCTCTTTTTTCTCAGTTTCAGGATCAGATTGATGAAAGTCGCCATCCTCTCCGGTTCGGTCTACGGCACCGCCGAAGAAGTCGCCCGCCACGCCCAGAACCTGTTGAAAGCCGCTGGCTTTGAAACCTTCCATAACTCGCGCGCCAGCCTTGCGGACCTTCAGGCGTTCGGCCCTCAAGCCTTGCTCGCCGTAACCTCGACCACCGGCATGGGCGAGCTGCCGGACAACCTGCAGCCGCTGTACTCGGCGATCCGGGATCAACTGCCGGCGGCGTGGCGTGGTTTGCCCGGCGCCGTGATTGCTCTGGGCGACGCCAGCTATGGCGACACCTTCTGCGGCGGCGGTGAGCAGATGCGTGAACTGTTCGGCGAACTGGGTGTGCGCGAGGTGCAGGACATGCTGCGCATCGACGCCAGCGAAAGCGTCACCCCGGAAACCGACGCCGAGCCTTGGCTGGCGCAGTTGATCGACGTCCTCAAGGCCTGAGCGCAGGCTCGCGCAGCAGTGCCAGCCACGCCTGGGCAGCCTTCGACAGATAGGCTCCCTGGCGCCAGATGAAGGCGATGTCCCAGCGTAGATAATCCGGCGCGCGCAAGGCCAGGCGTACCACGCCTGGCCGCACCAGTCCGCGCGCGACCACGCTGGGCAACAACACCACGCCTTGCCCGGCCGCCACCAGCGCCGCGAGAAAATCCGCCTGGCCGCTGCGCCCACCTTCCTTCGGCGTGAAGCCCATCTGCTGACAGGCCTGCAACAAACGGTCATTGAGGACAAAGCTACGCTGATAGAGCAGAAAGGGCGTGTCAGCCAGTTCCTCCAGGCCGATCTCTTTTTGCGTCGCCAACGGATGATCCACCGGCAACAGCGCGTCTAGCTTCTCGTCACAAAACGGCTGACAGTCGAATTGTGGGTCCTTCGGCAATAGGCTGCCGCCCAGTTCCAGCTCACCGCTGAGCACCGCTTGCTCGATATTGCGACTGCCACCTTCAAGCAACTGGATGCTGATGTTCGGATAGCGCCGCCGATATTCGGCGAACAGTCCGGCAAACAGCGCATCACTGCCGAGCAGCGGTAGACCCAGACGCAATTCGCCTCGGGCCAGATGGCTGAGGTCGTCGAGTTCCGCGAGCAGTTCATTGCGCAGACGCAACATGCCTTCGGCCCGTTGCAGAACCACGCTGCCGGCGGCAGTCAGGCGCAACTGCGAACCGAGGCGCTCGAGCAGCGGTGTGCCGAGGCTCTGTTCCAGTTGTGCAACTTGTTTGCTGACCGCCGATTGGCTGATGTGCAGGGTTTTCGCGGCCTGAGTAAAACCGCCCTGGTGCATGACTTCGACAAAACTGCGCAGCTGTTTGAATTCCATGGGTCTGATTCCATTTTGGAATGGCGTTAAGTCTAACAATTCGCTTCGGTGATGGCAGGCCACTTCGTAAAATGAGTGCCTGCCAGGAGCGAAACCATGAACGCCGTCACCCTCAAACACCTTTTCCGTCTGATCGCCGAACTTGCCGTACTGCTCGGCCTTTACCTGTTGGGCTGCCAGTTCGCGGCCTGGCTGGCCTGGCCGATTCCGGGCGGTGTGATCGGCATGGTGCTGTTGCTGCTGGCCTTTGCGTTCGGCTGGGTCAAACCGGCTGCGCTGCAATTGGGCGCGGGTTTGTTGATGGCGGAGATGCTGCTGTTCTTCATCCCGGCGCTGATGAGCCTGCTCGATTACGGCGCGCTGCTGCGCACTGACGGCTGGCGAATTCTGCTGGTGATTGCCGCCAGCACCTTGATGGTAATGCTGGTCACGGCCTTCACCGTGGAACTGGCCGTGCGCATGAGGCAGTCCCATGAAATTTGAATGGATGCCGATGTTCTGGCTCGCTTTCACGCTGCTGGCCTATCTGTTCAGCCGCTGGATCTATCGCCGCACCGGTCGATACCTGCTGTCGCCGCTGATTCTGGTACCAACGCTGTTGCTGGCGCTCGCGGTGCCGTTGCACACGGCTTATGCGCAATACTCGAGCAACACGCATTGGCTGATGCTGATACTCGGGCCGGTGACCGTCGCTTTCGCCGTGCCGATCTGGCAGCAGCGGCGTTTACTGATGCGGCACTGGTTGGCGCTGATGCTGGGCATGGTCGCCGGCAGTGCGGCGTCGATTGTCACGTCATTCGGCCTGGCACGCCTGCTGGCGCTGGACACTTCGGTGACGCTGTCGCTGGTGCCGCGCTCGATCACCACGCCGTTCGCCATGCCGCTGGCGCAGAATCTCGGCGGTGTACCGGAACTGACAGCCGTGTTCGTGATGTTCACCGGCGTATTTGGCGCGATGCTCGGCGGGGTGCTGCTCAAATGGCTGCCGCTGCGCAGTGCCTTGGCGCGTGGCGCGTTGTTTGGTGTAGGCGCTCATGGTGCCGGCGTCAGTCGGGCTCATGAAGTCGGTGGCGAAGAAGGCTCTGTGGCGGGGTTGGTGATGGTGCTCACGGGCCTGCTCAACCTGTTTGCCGCCCCCTTGTTGGCGTCGTTGCTTTGACATCGAGCCAAGCTGTTTGCATGGCTGACTCGATCAGTCATCAAGCTGGCTGCCAATGCAACTACACGATTGGCTGCGTCTGACTAGACTGCTGACACGTGCAGAACAATAAGAACGCAGAGGTGCATACAGTGAGCGTAGCCCCCGTCCAATCGTCCCTTGATGTCAAAGACCAGGTCAGTGCTGCGGAGTGGCAGACCCGCGTCGATCTCGCCGCTTGTTATCGTCTGGTCGCGCTGCATGGCTGGGACGATCTGATTTTCACGCACATTTCCGCCAAGGTGCCGGGCACCGAAGATTTCCTGATCAACCCGTTCGGGCTGATGTTCCACGAGATCACCGCGTCGAGCCTGGTGAAAGTCGATCAGGCCGGCAACAAGCTGATGGACAGCCCCTACGAGATCAACCCCGCCGGCTACACCATCCACAGCGCTGTGCACGAAGTGCGGCACGATGTGGTTTGCGTGCTGCATACCCACACCGCATCCGGTGTCGCAGTGTCGGCGCAAAAACAGGGTATTTTGCCGATCAGCCAGCAGTCGCTGTTCGTGCTGTCGAGCCTGGCCTGTCACGCCTATGAGGGTGTGGCGCTGAATCACGAAGAGAAGGCGCGCTTGCAGGCCGACCTCGGCGAAAACAATTTCCTGATGCTGCACAACCACGGTCTGCTGACCTGTGGCGGCACCATCGCCGATACTTTTCTGATGATGTTCACCTTCCAGCGCGCCTGCGACATCCAGGTGATGGCGCAAAGCGGCGGGGCTGAACTCATCGCCATCGAACCGCAGATCCTGGCGGGCGCCAAGGCGATGATCGCCGGTGTCACCAAGAGTGCTCAGGGTATGGGTGGCGCGCTGGCCTGGCCGGCGCTGCTGCGCAAACTCGATAAACAAGACCCCGGATATAAACTCTAATGCCTCTTGCCGAGATTCCTCTGTGTGTCTGGCGTAAACGCAGCCAGACGTTTGTCTTTCGTGGCCAGACGATCCGTTATTGGGCGGCGGGGCAGGGTGAGCCGCTGCTGCTGATCCACGGTTTTCCGACGGCCAGTTGGGATTGGCATTACCTGTGGCAACCACTGGCCCAGCGCTATCGGATGATCGCCTGCGACATGCTCGGCTTCGGTGATTCGGCCAAACCGGTCAATCACACCTACAGCCTGCTTGAGCAGGCGGATCTGCAACAGGCGCTGCTGGCGCACCTGCATGTCGAGCAACCGGTGCACATTCTGGCCCACGATTACGGCGACAGCGTCGCACAGGAACTGCTGGCCCGGCATTACGAAGCGCGGATCGAGGTCGCCAGTTGCGTATTTCTCAATGGCGGGCTGTTTCCGGAAACCCATCGTCCGGTGTTGATGCAGAAATTGTTGCTCAGCCCGTTGGGCTGGATGATTGGCCGTGCGTTCACGCGCGATGCGTTGGTGAAGAGTTTCCATCAGATCTTCGGGCCGGATACGCGGCCGAGCGAAAGCGAGATGGATGATTTCTGGAGCCTGATCGACAGCCATCACGGGCCACGGATCATGCACAAACTGATCAGCTATATTCCGGAACGTCGAGCGCAGCGCGACCGTTGGGTGACGGCGATGCAGCGTGGCGAGGTGCCGTTGCGGGTGATCGATGGCGAAGTCGATCCTATTTCCGGCGCGCACATGGTGCAGCGTTATTGCGAGCTGATTCCTGATGCCGACACCGTGCTGTTGCCGGGCATCGGTCACTATCCGCAGACCGAGGCGCCGGTGCAGGTGCTCAAGCATTACCTGGAGTTTCGCGAACGCTTTGTCCTGCCACCGCGCAAGGTCGCCTGCTCCTGAAGATCAAAAGATCGTCCGAACGCGGCCCGACCTTTCGGACGACCTTGCCTTCAATCCTGATCATCCCCCAGCCTTATCGCACACCATTCAGACCCAACCGTGTTGATTGTGACCCAAAGCCCCGTGCCTGAGACTCGGGGTCAATGTCCCATTGGCCTGCTGGAGTTGCCGCGATGAATGAGTCTGTGCGTTTCGAAGATAAAGTCGTAATTGTCACCGGAGCCGGTGGCGGCCTCGGCCGGGCTCATGCGCTGCTGTTCGCAAAGCAGGGGGCGAAAGTGCTGGTCAACGACCTCGGCGGTTCGACCCAGGGCGAGGGCGCCAACGCCTCGGCTGCTGATCGCGTCGTCGCAGAAATTCGCGCAGCCGGCGGTATCGCAGAGGCCAACCACGACTCGGTCACCGACGGCGACAAACTGGTGCAGAACGCCCTCGATGCGTTCGGTCGCGTCGACGTGGTGGTGAATAATGCCGGCATCCTGCGCGACAAAACCTTCCACAAAATGGACGACGCCGATTGGGATCTGGTGTACCGCGTCCACGTCGAAGGCGCCTACAAAGTCACCCGCGCGGCATGGCCGCATCTGCGCGAGCAAAACTACGGTCGAGTGATCTTCACGGCGTCGACCTCGGGCATCTACGGCAACTTCGGCCAGTCCAATTACGGCATGGCCAAACTTGGCCTCTACGGTCTGACCCGCACCCTGGCCATCGAGGGCCGCAAGAACAACATCCTCGTCAACGCCATCGCGCCGACCGGCGGGACGCGCATGACCGAAGGCCTGATCCCGCCGCAAGTGTTCGAGCAACTGAAACCGGAACTGGTCAGCCCGCTGGTGGTGTACCTGGCGAGCGAACAATGCCAGGAGACGTCGGGCTTGTTCGAAGTCGGTGGCGGCTGGATGGGCAAAGTGCGTTGGGAGCGCAGCCTCGGCGCCGGGTTCGATCCACGGGTGGGCTTCTCGCCGGAGGATGTCGCGGCGCACTGGCAGCAGATCTGTGATTTCGAAGGGGCGGCGCACCCGAAGGACAATATCGAGGCGCTGAAGGAAATGATGGCGAATTTGCAGAAGTATTCGTTGTAATACAAGGTGAAGTGAGCAGGCATGGAGTGCCTGCTCACACTGGTTTATTTATTCTTCTGGTTTGAACCCCGGTTTTCCATTAGCAGCGCGCCAAGCCTTTGTTTTTTTAAAAGCCCTACCGGATTGTCATCCGAACCCTCTTCCCGGTAGTAAACAAAATCTGAGAACGTCGTCAGTAAACAGGTTTTGTTTTGAAATAACTTTCCTGAACTTTCAATTTGTCGTTCATCGTTCTCCTGCGAACAGAGAAGCGTCCGACATTGTTCTCGGAATTTTTTCGTCGGGTGAGGCGTTCAATTTTTCTTCAGGCATAAAAAAGGCCGCTGCAAACGCAGCGGCCAAGGTAAGACGTTGGATCAAGGAGCTACAAATCAACGTCAGTGAACACAGGGGCGATGAACCGCGATCTTCGATTCATCAGAATTCTGTTGCCAATCGCTTTAGTGACTCAGCGTAGCTGGCTTCGCGCTTTTCGGCGTATTGCGTGAAAGCGCGCTCAGAATAGTGGCTCGTACCTTTCAGAAACAGACCCGTTCCAGACATGCACTGTTGCAAGGCATGTAACAGTCATCGAGCGCCGCTGTGCACCATGCGCGGCACTGATGATTCGCCATCCAGCCGGTCCATGGGCGGCGAAAAGCCCCGTGCCATGCGGGCATTCATCCTTTCGAGCGACAACGCGAATACCTCCTTGGTGCGCTTATCGCGCGGCGCAGCCGGCAGTAGGGTGGGGCCTTCTGTCACTCACCGGGGAAGACGCATGACAAAAACAACAATGCGCGCCATCTTCACACCGCAGGCGCTGGCCGCCGCGGTGGCTCTGGGTTGCTGTGCCCAGGCACATGCGGTTTCGTTCAACATCGGAGAAATCGAGGGCACGTTCGACTCATCCCTGTCGGTCGGTGCCAGTTGGGGCATGCGCGATGCCGACAAGTCACTGGTGGGTACGGTCAACGGTGGTACCGGGCAATCTTCGACCGGTGATGACGGGCGCCTGAACTTCAAGAAGGGCGAGACCTTCTCGAAAATCTTCAAAGGCATCCACGACCTCGAATTGAAGTACGGCGACACCGGGGTCTTTGTGCGTGGCAAGTACTGGTATGACTTCGAGCTCAAGGACGAAGACCGCGAGTTCAAGCCGATCAGCGACAGCGGCCGCAAAGAAGGCGCCAAATCTTCCGGCGCGCAGATTCTCGATGCCTTCGTTTATCACAACTACGCCATCGCCAATCTGCCGGGCACCGTGCGTGCGGGCAAACAGGTGGTGAGCTGGGGCGAAAGTACCTTCATCGGTAACTCGATCAACAGCATCAACCCGATTGACGTCTCGGCGTTCCGCCGTCCCGGTGCGGAGATCAAGGAGGGCCTGATTCCGGTAAACATGCTGTTCGGCTCGCAAAGCCTGACGGACAAACTGTCGGTCGAAGGTTTCTATCAACTGGAGTGGGATCAGACCGTTCTCGACAACTGCGGCACGTTCTTCGGCGTCGATGTGGCGGCGGACGGCTGTAACAACGGTTATACCGTCGGCAGCCCGGCGGTCGCGCCGCTGGTGCCGCTCACCACCGCATTCGGCCAGGGCATTCAGGTGACGCGTGAAGGCGTGGTGATTCCCCGAGGCGGTGATCGCGATGCGCGGGATTCCGGGCAGTGGGGCACCGCGTTGCGCTGGCTCGGTGACGATACCGAGTACGCTCTTTATTTCATGAATTACCACAGCCGCACGCCGACGGTTGGCACCTCCACCGCTGGGCTGTCGACGCTGGCGGCGTTGCCGGCGATGGTCGGCATCGCCAACACTCTGGCGCCCGGCAGCGGTGCGGGCCTGGCGCAAAGTGTGATGCTGGGACGCGGTCAGTATTACCTTGAATACCCGGAAGATATCCGCCTCTATGGCGCGAGCTTTTCCACTACGCTGCCGACCGGTACTGCATGGACCGGCGAGATCAGCTACCGGCCCAACGCCCCGGTGCAGGTCAACACCAACGACCTGACGCTGGCGCTGCTCAACCCGATTGCCGGCGGTGCGGCATCGCCACTGACGACGTCCCCGGGGGCGGACAACAAAGGCTATCGCCGCAAGGAAGTCACCCAGGTCCAGAGCACCCTGACGCACTTTTTCGATCAGGTACTGGGCGCGCAACGCCTGACCGTGGTCGGCGAAGCAGCGGTGGTACACGTCGGTGGGCTGGAATCGCGCAGTGAGCTGCGTTACGGCCGTGACTCGGTGTACGGCCAGTACGGTTTCGGTGGCGACACCGACGGCTTCGTCACCTCGACCTCGTGGGGCTACCGCGCCCGGGCCATCCTCGATTACGCCAACGTGATCGGCGGGATCAACCTCAAACCGAACCTGTCGTGGTCGCATGACGTCGCCGGTTACGGCCCCAACGGCCTGTTCAACGAAGGCGCGAAAGCGATCAGCGTCGGCGTCGATGCCGACTACCGCAACACCTATACCGCGAGCCTCAGTTACACCGACTTTTTCGGCGGCGACTACAACGTCCTCGAAGACCGTGACTTCGTGGCCCTGAGCTTCGGCGTGAACTTCTGATCTGCCCGAGAAGGATGACTGCAATGCGCAAAATGATTCTGCAATGTAGCGTGCTGGCCCTGAGTCTGCTCGCGGCCAATGTGATGGCGGCGGTGTCGCCGGATGAAGCCAACAAGCTCGGCAGCAGCCTCACTCCGTTGGGCGCCGAGAAGGCCGGCAATGCCGACGGCTCGATTCCGGCATGGACCGGTGGCATCCCGAAGAACGCCGGGGCGGTGGACAGTAAAGGCTTTCTCGCCGACCCGTTCGCCAATGAAAAACCGCTGTTCACTATCACCGCGGCCAACGTCGACAAGTACAAGGACAAGCTGTCCGACGGTCAGGTGGCGATGTTCAAACGCTACCCGCAAACCTACAAGATCCCGGTCTACCCGACCCACCGCACTGTCGCTGCACCGGCGGACATCTACGAATCGGCCAAGCGCAGTGCGCTCAATGTCACCAGCATCAACGACGGGAATGGCCTGGCCAATTTCACCGGCAACCGCTACTACGCGTTCCCGATTCCGAAGAATGGCGTCGAGGTGCTATGGAACCACATCACCCGATATCACGGCGGCAACCTGCGGCGCATCATCACCCAGGTGACGCCGCAGACCAATGGCAGCTACACACCGATCCGCTTCGAAGAAGAGATCGCCGTGCCGCAATTGATGAAGGATCTCGATCCGGACAAAGCCGCCAACGTGCTGACCTTCTTCAAGCAATCGGTGACCGCGCCAGCGCGGCTGGCCGGTAACGTGCTGCTGGTGCACGAGACCCTCGATCAGGTGAAGGAGCCGCGTCTGGCGTGGATCTACAACGCCGGTCAGCGTCGCGTGCGTCGCGCGCCGCAAGTGGCGTATGACGGCCCGGGCACCGCCGCCGATGGTCTGCGCACTTCCGACAACTTCGACATGTTCTCCGGCGCGCCGGATCGCTACGACTGGAAACTGGTCGGCAAGAAGGAGATGTACATTCCCTACAACAGCTACAAACTCGATTCGCCGTCACTCAAGTACGACGATATCGTCAAGGCCGGGCATATCAATCAGGACCTGACCCGCTATGAGCTGCACCGCGTCTGGGAGGTGATCGGCACGGTCAAGCCGAACGAACGGCATATCTACGCCAAGCGGCACATGTACATCGACGAGGACAGTTGGCAGGTGGCGCTGGCTGATCACTACGACGGTCGCGGGCAACTGTGGCGAGTGGCCGAAGGGCACGCCCAGTATTACTACGATCACCAGGCTCAGGCTTATACCCTTGAAGCGCTCTACGACATCATCGCCGGTCGTTACATCGCGCTGGGGATGAAGAACGAAGAGAAGCACAGCTTCGAGTTCGGCTTCGAAGCCAAGGCCGCTGACTTCACGCCGTCCGCCTTGCGCGCCGAGGGCGTCAGGTAAGCGTTTTGATACACCGGCAAGAATCAGGCGACCATCCGGTCGCCTTTTTTATGGTTGCCAATCAGCGCGCTGAATACTCGTCAACAAGGTGATCACAGAGGGCTAGGGTGACTGCAAAACAATAAGAAGGCTCTCCCGATGACCGCCATGACTCCGTGTCTGGATCGCCCCGGATTTCTACCCAGGCTGTCTTCTCATCATCAACCGCGCACACGCCTGAGCGGGCCCTTGCTGGCGTCGCTCGCGCGGGTCAGGCTGATTTGCGCGCCCGCCGGCAGCGGTAAAAGTGCGCTTCTCACTGAATGCCTGTTGCAGGCGCCGGCCACGTGCAGCGTGCACTGGTTGCCCCTGGAGGGCGCCTCCCTGAATCGCGGCGAATTCTGTCAGCGTCTGGCCCAGGCGTTGGGGCTGGCCGAGAGCGTTGATGAGTCGGGATTGATCGCAGCGCTGGCGCATTGGTCGAGTCCCGCCTGGCTGTTTGTCGATGATTATTGTCGGTGCGCGGAGCCGGCGCTGGACGCGTTGCTCGACCGCCTGCTGGTCGCCAGCAGTCCGGCGTTGACCTGGTGGATCGGTACTCGCCGACGCCCGCAATGCAACTGGCCGCGATTGCTGCTCGCCGATGAGTTGTACGAGTGCGAAAGCGCAACCCTGGCGCTGACACAACACGAAATCGCCGGTGCGCTGCGGCACCTGTCGCCGGTTCAGGCCGGCAGTGTCGCCGCACGTATCTTCCAGCGAACCGGTGGCTGGTGCGCCGGTGTACGCATGGTTCTGCTGCAAAAGTGCGACTGGTCGCTGGCCGTGCAGCCACAGCAGCGTGTGGACACCTTGCTCGATTATCTGCAACACGAACTGTTCAGTGGCTTGAGCCCGGAACTGGCTGATGCCTGGCGGGTGCTCGCGCATTTGCCGCGCTTTAACGCCAGCCTGTGCGATCACCTGTTTGGCACCGGTGACGGCGCGCAGTATCTGCACACCCTGCAAGCGCTTGGCTGTTTCATCGAGCCGTGGCCAGGCGCTGGCGACTGGTTGCAGATATCCGCGCCACTGTCGCGGTTGATGCAGGACGAGCAGTGGCCGGCGGGGCGTTCCTGGCATCGCAGGGCGTGCCAGTGGTTCAGTGTTCGCGAGGACTGGAAGTCTGCCTTCGAACAAGCCTTGCTCGCCGAAGAATACGAGGTGGCGGTCAGCCTGTTGCAGCATTTCAGCTTCGAGCGGTTGTTCGAGGACCAGACCGTGGTGCTGTTATTGCGTCTGCATGAGCAGCAAGGCGAGGCACTGATGCTGGGGTCGCCGCAATTGGTCGGGCTGATGACGGCGGCGCTGTTGTTTGCCGGACGCTTCGCCCAGGCCGCGACCTGGATCGGCCATTTGGCGCGATTTCTGCCGCAACCCTCGGCAATCCTGCAACAGCAATTGATCGCGCGCTGGCAAGCCCAGCAGGGTTGGCTTCTGCATTTACAAGGCTGTATGGATGCCGCCCGTGAGCATTTTCAGCAAGCCCTGACGGCCCTCGGCCCCGATGAATGGCCGGCGCGTTTGTTGTGCCTGTCCGGGCAGACCCAGCAGGCGTTGCTCTGCGGCGACCTGGAACTGGCTCAGGCGATCAATCGCCAAGCCCTGTGTCTGGCGCGCGCGCAAGGCTCGTTGCTGTTCGAGGGTTTGCTGGAGCTCGACCATGCGCAATATCTGGAACAACGCGGAGCGCCGGCGCGTGCCGAGGCATTGTTGGCGCAGATGCAGGCATTGTTGAGCCAGCAACAGGAGCGACCGACGCCATTGCTTGGGCGCATCGCCTTGCGCCGGGCACGACTGGCGTTGTCCATGGGGGAGGACGCGCAGGCCGGCGAACTGTTCCAGCACGGGCTGGAGGACTGCTTGCGCAGTCAGGACAAACGGGTGCTCTACGGTTTCCTCGGCCAGGCCCAGTTGGCCGCCAATCAGGGTGATTACGCTCAGGCGTTCTTGCGGCTACGCGATGCGGAGCGGCTGATGCAACAGCGGCAAATTCCGGACACGGTGTATCGGGGGGTGTTGCTGCAAGTCAGCAGCCATTTCTGGTTACAGCAGGGCCGCACCGAACTGGCGTGCGAAGCCTTGAGCCGCGTGCTCCGGCATTATCGCGGGCCAGCGGCGTTACAGGCGCCGCCGGCGACCGTCACGCTGATTCCGCGGATCGAATATCTGTTGATCCTGGCGAAGGCTCGTCTTCAACCCCGGTTGACTGATGCTCCCGGGCAACTCGAAGCCCTGCTGCAGCAGGCGAAAGCCCAAGGCATGTGGGCGCTGTGTTGCGAACTGCAACTGGCCCACGCCGAGGTGCTGTGGCTGTGTGGCAGCAAGGCGCAAGCCCTTGAGCAATTGCGTGAAGGCATGGACAGCGTCACGCGCTATCACGGCCAACAGCTGCTGAGTGAATTGCGCCAGCGTCAGCCTTCAATGCTCCACGCATTGGCTGCGACATCCGCGCGTGAAGAACTCAGTGTTCCGATTGTTGAAGACAGCGCATTGAGCCAGCGCGAGCGTCAGGTTCTGGAACTGATTGCGCTGGGACATTCCAATCAACAGATTGCCGATAGCCTGTTCATTTCGTTGCATACGGTTAAAACCCATGCCCGGCGCATTCATGGCAAGTTGGGTGTGCAGCGCAGAACACAGGCGGTTGCCAAGGCTAAATCATTAGGGTTGTGGTGATAGACGGGAAGTTGCTCTGTCGGGTTGTTTTTTGAATGATTGTTTACAAGTTGCGAATGAAGTTACATGCCGTCTGAGTTGTGCACGTTTAGTATGGTTTTTCAGCTTTTACATTTATCGCCTCTGAATTAGGTTTTGTTGACTGACGTTGTGTTGGTTTATTTAACTTATTAAGGAGCTGTAGCTATGAACATGCTGAACACCCATATTGATGTTCGTGAAGTAAAGTTGCCTCAATGGCTGATGCAGGCCAGTACCGAGGATCAGTCTCACTACGCAGAATTGCAGGCGAAGTTGAAGACCGCTGAGGTTGAACTGGATAGTCAAATGGGGGAGTTCGCCAGTGTGCAGGTCTATGCACGGCATATTGCCGGTAAGGCACTGGCGCAACATATCGGTCTGGATTTGATGTCTGATTTTTGCCAGGTCACCAGCCGTTATGTATTCCAGGAAAAGAGTCGAACTTTTATTCAAGAAGATACATTGTCACTGACGGACATGTTGTTGCAGGGATTACACGAGCCCAAGTTTCGCGGCAGTCTTAAACTGACGAACGGGGGGGTTAATTACGCCAGCGATGCTCCCTGGCTGCTGGAGTTGCTGAACCAGAATGTTCGTTCGACGTTCGGCTTGGAATACCGCAACGTGTGGGTACGCAGCGGCGTGCTGGCCGCTCTGAAGCGAGTACTGCGGGAAAAGCTGCTGTTCAGTGCGTTCGCCGCCAAATTGCAGGGCCACATCAATGATTCCAACCTGCGGCGTATCCAGCAAGCAGTGGCCGGCGACGCGAAGTTGACCGTCGCATCGGCGCGCCTGCTGCCGCACACTCGCCCGCTCAAGGATCTGGTGGTGATCGGTGACCGCTCCGGCGACGGCAACGACTGGCTGCTCTATGCCCCGGGTTCGCCCGAAGGCCAGGATTGGTACACAAGTCCGTCGTTTCGCGTGCTCAACCTCAGCATCAGCGGCTGGCTGGCCGCCGACGAAGTGGAAGAGGGCATGACGCGCCATCCGCAGGCCAATGAAAAAGGTTGTGATTACCTGATTTGGCAGTCCCATGCGCTGGATCGTGCCGCCCTGGGTAGTTACCTGAAAAATGTACCGCTCAAGCCTCAGAACTGGGCGGGCATCACGCTGGTGCCGTCGCCTGAGAGCGGCGAATTAGTACTCGACAGCCTGGTGCGCAACGAGCGTGACTGGCGCATTGCCCAGGAAGAAAGCCACACGCCGTATGGTTATCGCACTGCACCGCAAGAACAGCGCCAGCAATTCACCCGCCTCAATAATGAACTCAAAGCCCTGCAGACCATTGAAGTGCGTCAGGCGGGACTGGTGAGTTATGAGCGTTTCTGTTACGACTTGATCAAGCAGCGGGTCGAAGACGTTCTGCTGCAACGTGGCGAGAGTGTCTCGGTCAACCCGGATCTGATTTATGTGCAGATCGATGAGCAAAAGCGGATGACACTCACCGAATTGATCGTCAGCGAAGAGCATTTTTATGCTGCTGGCGTCGGCAATCCGTTATACCCGCGATATACCCTGTCCGGTGGACACCCTGAATTCAAGAAGCTCGATATTCGTGATATCGCTAGTTGGTCGAACACATTGCGTCCGGGCGAAAAGTACATCGATATGCTGAAGTCGGTGGACCTCAATCACACCCACCCGTTGGGTAAATTGAAGCGCGGCGTGAGCTTGAGCATCACTGCACGGCGGATGAAAGTTGCGATCCTGCAGGCGCGCTTCAATGGTCAATTGCCAATGAGTCATTTTGATGAACTGTGCAAAGTTGTCGACCTGTATGCAGAGAATGATTCGCGGAAAATTAACGCCGGCGCTGATGCCTATGGCGTGGTCAATCACAGTGCACTGTTCAAGTGTTACATCGAAGCGCGGGAAGTGGTCGGGGTTTATCTGTTCAACCTGAAGTTTGGCGACCGCAGCGTTGACTACCTGTTCACGCCGGCGGCACCCGATGGTCGGGAGTTGCGCCCGTTCAGCGAGTTCGTCAATAGCGTAAAAAATCAGAATCTCGGCGATTATTTCTATGATCGGGTGTATGTGAAATATCAACCGCAGGTTGGCACGTATCTGACCGACCTTGAGCAATTATCGAATTTCCGGGATGAGCCGAAACAGGCCAGCGGCGGCCGTCTCACCCGTTTCGACGAGTGCTACGAAAGTGTCTTGGGCAAAGTCATTGACGACGTCGACGGCAAGACCGAAAGCCTCAACGAAATCATCAATCGCCTGGTCTGGGAATCGGTAACCCTGGCGGCCAGCTCCATCGCAATTGTTTACGCCCCGGTCGGCATCGCCATGAGTGCGATACTGCTAAGCAAAAATCTGGTTCAGGGTTTCGAGGCGTATTCCGAAGGCAACCGCGCCAAGGTCCTGAGCCACTTTACCGAGGCCTTGGTAGAGTTGGTGGCGCTGGGGACGGCGGGTCTGGGATCTGCTGCGGCCACGCCGGTGCAAAAGACCCTGATCGACTTGCTGGGCGATGCGCGAGAAGTCGAGAAACTGATACAGGCGGCGATTGGGCAGTCGACCCTGGATCAGCGGGTTATCGAGTTGATTCAAGAGATTCTTGATGACCCGCAGAGCACCAGCCAAACCACGCTGATCTGAGCGTGAAGGCTGTTCAGCGATTGAAATCGCCAGCCTGATAACCCATGCGCCAACTCACGGCCCGCGTCGCAGCCAACAACCGCTGCGCCGCCGGGCCGTTTTCGTCGGCATGAAACAGTGAGGTCGGGCCGACAATGGTCAATACCGCAGCGATCTGGCCCATGGCGTTGAACACCGGCGCCGACAAGGCATCCACGCCGGGCATCAGCAAGCCGTGGACATGATGCAGACCGCGCTCGCGGATCTGTTCGCACAACGTTGCGTAGGCCGTTTCGTCCTTCAGTGGATGCTCGGCCACGGTAGTTTCCTGTACGCGCAACTCGTCGGTTTCCCGAGGCGGCAGGTAGGCGCTGAACACCAGTCCGGTCGATGAACTGAGCAGCGGCAACACCGAGCCCAATTGCGTCACGACGGTCACCGCGCGCACCGCCGGTTCGATATGCACCACGGTCGCGCCCTGATTGCCCCATACCGCGAGGAAGCAGGTTTCATTGAGTTCATCGCGCAGTTCGGCCAGCGGCAGGGCGGCGACTTTCAGCACGTCCATACTGTTGAGTGCGGCCAGGCCAACACGAAGGGCTTCACGACCGAGACCGTAGTGGTTGGTGGCGGCGTTCTGCTCGGCGAACCCCGAAGCGATCAACGCCTGCAGGTAGCGATGCACCTTGCTCGCGGGCATTTGCACATGTTCGGCCAGACGCGACAGCGAAGTGGAGGGCGACAACTCGGCCAACGCCTTGAGGATGTCGGTGCCGACTTCGGCGGAGCGGACTTTCTGTTTGCCGTGAGTGTCGGTGGTTTTTTCCATGGTGCGGCCGGGTTCCCGAAACGAATGGGCGTCTTTATAGCTTGACGCTGGATAGTGAGCAAATTACGTTATGCGTAATCGAATTACGACAATAACAACCCCGGCGTGCCGAAAACTCTGAGCCAGAGCGATGGGCCACTGCCGACTCCCTGTTCAGGAGGCTCCATGAACCTCGATTCAACCGCGCAGGCGCTGGCGTATCAGTCCGGTTTCGGCAACGAATTCAGCAGCGAAGCGTTGCCTGGCGCGCTGCCCGTCGGGCAGAACTCCCCGCAAAAAGCCCCCTATGGCCTGTACACCGAACTGTTCTCCGGCACCGCGTTCACCATGGCCCGCAGCGAAGCGCGGCGGACCTGGATGTACCGGATTCAGCCGTCGGCCAATCACCCGGCCTTCGTCAAACTGGAACGGCAACTGGCCGGTGGGCCGCTGGGGGACGTGACCCCCAATCGCCTGCGCTGGAACCCGCTGGAGATTCCGACCGAGCCGACCGATTTCATCGACGGTCTGGTCAGCATGGCGGCCAACGCCGCTGCGCAAAGAACCGCCGGCATCAGCATTTACAACTACGCCGCCAACCGCTCAATGGAGCGGGTGTTCTTCAACGCTGACGGCGAACTGCTGCTGGTGCCGCAACTCGGGCGCCTGCGCATCGCCACCGAACTGGGTGTGCTGGAAGTAGCGCCGCTGGAGATCGCCGTGCTGCCGCGCGGTCTGAAATGGCGCATCGAGCTGCTCGACCCGCAGGCTCGCGGTTACGTTGCCGAGAACCATGGCGCGCCGCTGCGTCTGCCCGATCTGGGGCCGATTGGCAGCAACGGTCTGGCTAATCCACGCGACTTCCTGACCCCGGTCGCCGCCTACGAAAACCTCCAGCAACCGACCACGCTGGTGCAGAAGTTCCTCGGCCAGTTGTGGGCGACCGAGCTCAATCATTCGCCCCTGAACGTCGTCGCCTGGCACGGCAACAACGTCCCGTACAAATATGACCTGCGCCGTTTCAACACCATTGGTACGGTCAGCTTCGATCACCCGGACCCGTCGATCTTCACGGTGCTGACCTCACCGACCAGCGTTCACGGTCTGGCCAACCTCGACTTCGTGATCTTCCCGCCGCGCTGGATGGTCGCCGAGAACACCTTCCGTCCGCCGTGGTTCCACCGCAATCTGATGAACGAATTCATGGGCCTGATCCAGGGCGAATACGACGCCAAGGCCGAAGGTTTCGTGCCCGGCGGTGCGTCGCTGCATAGCTGCATGAGCGCCCACGGCCCGGACGGCGAGACCTGCACCAAAGCGATCAACGCCGAGCTTGCACCTGCGAAAATCGACAACACCATGGCCTTCATGTTCGAGACCAGCCAAGTGCTGCGGCCAAGTCGCTTCGCCCTTGATTGTCCACAATTGCAAACCAGTTACGACGCCTGCTGGGCCACTTTACCCGCCACGTTCGACCCGACCCGGAGATAACTCATGACGCAGAATTCCATCACCCGCAGCTGGGTCGCTTCTGCCAACGGCCACACGGACTTTCCGCTGCAGAACCTGCCGTTGGGTGTTTTCAGCACCAACGGTTCGGCGCCGCGTGCTGGCGTGGCGATTGGCGACCATATCTTCGATCTGCAAGTGGCGCTGGAGGCCGGGCTGTTCGACGGTGCCGCGCGCCGCGCTGTCGAAGCCATGCACGGCGGTCAGTTGAACGCGTTCTTCGAGCTCGGTCGCGAGGCGCGTGTTGCCCTGCGCACGCGCCTGCTGGAACTGTTCAGCGAAGGCAGCACCCTGCGCGGCAACATCGAGGCGCAGGGCGCGAAACTGCTGCCACTGGCGGCCGATTGCCAACTGCATCTGCCGGCACGCATCAGTGATTACACCGACTTCTACGTGGGCATCGAGCACGCGCAAAACGTCGGCAAACTGTTCCGTCCGGACAATCCGCTGCTGCCGAACTACAAGCACGTGCCGATCGGATATCACGGTCGCGCGTCCACTGTGCGCGCGTCCGGCACCGATGTCCGTCGTCCGAAAGGCCAGACCTTGCCAGCCGGTCAGACCGAGCCGGTCTTCGGCCCGTGCGCACGTCTGGACTATGAGCTGGAACTGGGCATCTGGATCGGTCAGGGCAACGACATGGGCGACGCGATTGCCATTGGTAATGCCGCTGAACACATTGCCGGTTTCTGCCTGCTCAACGACTGGTCGGCGCGCGATATTCAGGCGTGGGAATACCAGCCGCTCGGCCCGTTCCTGTCGAAGAGTTTCATCACCAGCGTCTCGCCGTGGGTGGTCACCGCCGAAGCGCTGGAGCCATTCCGTACCGCGCAGCCGGCGCGTCCTGAAGGCGATCCGCAACCACTGCCGTACCTGTTCGACAAGCGCGATCAGGACGGCGGTGCCTTCGACATCGAACTGGAAGTGTTGCTGCTCACCGAAGCCATGCGCGAGCAGAACCTGCCGGCCCATCGCCTGACCTTGAGCAACACCCGCTACATGTACTGGACCGTTGCGCAAATGGTTGCGCATCACAGCGTCAACGGTTGCCAGTTGCAGGCCGGTGACCTGTTCGGTTCGGGAACCTTGTCCGGCCCGGAAAACGGTCAGTTCGGCAGCCTGCTGGAGATCACCGAGGGTGGCAAAAAGCCGATTGAACTGGCCTCCGGCGAAGTGCGCAAATTCCTCGAGGACGGCGATGAGATCATCCTGCGCGCACGTTGCGCCCGTGACGGTTTCGCCTCCATCGGCTTCGGTGAATGCCGTGGCAAAGTGCTGCCGGCGCGCTGACAGGAGCGGCTTATGGACCTCTACACCTATTACCGTTCGACCTCGTCGTACCGGGTGCGCATCGCACTGGCATTGAAGGGCCTCGATTATCAGGCGCTGCCGGTCAACCTGATCGCAGCAGCCGGTGGCGAGCATCGGCAAGCGGCCTATCTGGCGATCAATCCGCAGGGCCGCGTGCCGGCCCTGCGGACTGATGACGGTGAGCTGTTGATTCAGTCGCCAGCGATCATCGAGTACCTCGAAGAACGTTATCCACAGGTGCCGTTGTTGCCGGAAGACCTCGTTGCCCGCGCCCGGGTGCGTGGCGTGGCGGCGGTGATCGGTTGCGATGTGCATCCACTGCACAACGTCAGCGTGCTCAATCGCCTGCGCCAGTTGGGGCACGACGAGCTGCAGGTGGTGGAGTGGATCAGTCACTGGATCGGACAGGGGTTGGCGACGGTGGAGCAGTTGATCGGCGACAGCGGTTTCTGTTTTGGCGAATGGCCGTGTGTGGCGGATGTGTACCTGATTCCGCAGTTGTATGCGGCGGAGCGCTTCAACGTCAGTCTTGAGGCGTATCCGAAAATTCGTCGGGTTGCCGCACTGGCGGCTGAGCATCCCGCGTTCATCAAGGCGCATCCCGGTCATCAGCCAGACACCCCATAACCCTGTGGGAGCGAAGTCGCACTTCCCCAAATCATAAAAACAAAACAGGTACCTTGCGATGCACAACCAGATTGCCAGCTTCCGGGCGGCACTCGACGCCCGTCCTGTGTCCCGCTATCAGTGGTTGCTCTTGATTCTGCTGGCCTTGCTGCTGGTCACCGATGGCTATGACGCCCAGGTGCTAGGCTATGTCGTCCCGGCATTGGCGCAGGACTGGGGGCTGGAAAAATCTGCGTTCGGGCCGGTCTTCAGCGCCAACCTGCTCGGCCTCACCCTGGGTTCCCTGGCGGTGACGCCGCTCGCTGACCGTTTCGGCGTGCGCCGTATTCTGCTCGCTTGCGTACTGATTTACGCCACGCTCACCGTATTGATGGTGTTTGCCGATTCGCTGACTACTCTGATGGCTGCGCGGTTTATCTGCGGCATCGGCATGGGCGGCGCGATGCCCAGCGCCATGGCGTTGATGTCGGAATATTCGCCACCGCGCCTGCGCACGTTGATGGTGACCCTGGCGGCTTGCGGCTTCTCGTTCGGCGGTGCGGCCGGTGGTTTCGTTGCCGCCGGTTTTATTGATCAGTCCGGTTGGCAAGCGGTGTTCCTCGCCGGCGGCGTGACCCCGTTGCTACTGTTCCCTTTCCTCTGGTGGATGTTACCGGAATCCCTGCCACGCCTGCTGCGCGATGCACCGCCCTATGCACGCCTGCGCAAAGTCACTGCGCGGATGCTGCCGGACTGGCAGGTGCCCGTCGCGACCGGGGAGCAAAACGAACGCGAACAGGGCAGCAAACTGACCGTGGTCGAGTTGTTCCGCAACGGCTACGCAGGTCCGACACTGCTGATCTGGGCGACGTTTTTCGTCAGCCTGATTCTGCTCTACTTCATGATCAGCTGGCTGCCGACGCTGTTGCTGGAAAGCGGCTTGAAACTCAACGAAGCCAACCTGGTGACGTCGATGTTCCTGTTCGCCGGCACCCTCGGCGCGATCTGCATGGCCTGGTTCGCTGACCGCATGAAGCGCAAGGTTCGTTTGTTGTCCGCCGTGTTGGCGGGCGCGGCGCTGTGCACGATCCTGCTCGGGCTCAACCACGACAACCCGCGCTATCTGGTGGCCTGTGTGTTCGCTGCGGGTTTCTGCATCATTGGCGGGCAACTGACACTGAATGCGTTCGCCAGTAATTTCTATCCGGCGCACGTCCGCGCTACTGGCACGGGATGGGCACTGGGCGTCGGACGTTTCGGTTCGATCCTTGGGCCGTTGTTCGGCAGTCTGTTGTTGGCGATGCATATACCGGTGGCGCAGATTTTCTTCTTCTGCGCGATTCCGGCGGTCATCGCCGCGCTGCTGATCATCCAGGTACGTTCGCCGTCCGAAACCGCTGCGGCGCCCGGAGTTGGCATGACTGTCAAATCCTGAAGGTCTTTTGCTTTTTAATGGACCACCGAGCTGGGCGGGAGATGGCCGAGGCGTTCGGTCAGGCGCAGGCGCTGGATTGGATCGTCGCTGAGCAATAGCGCATGTTCGAGATCAAAACGCTCGGCATTCGGGCAGTCCAGCCGCTGATACAGGCTGGCGCGGGCCAGGTAGTCGGCGGCCCCGGCGTCGCCCAGTTCGAGTACGCGTTCGGCGTCGACCAGCGCGGCGATAAAGTCGTCGTGGGTCAGGTGCAACTGACGCAAATTGCGCGACAGGCGCTGAAGCATCTGCTGCGGGGTAGCGGTCAGCAAATGATCGGCGTTGAGCTTCATGTTTGGCCCGTATTGACGCTGCAGCAGCTCGCGACAATCGTTGGGATACAGACGGCGCCCGCCGCACGGGTCAAGCAAGTGATCGGCGCCGGGCACGCGCAACAGAAAATGCCCCGGAAAGTTGACCCCGACCAGAGGAATCTCCAGGCCACGGGCCAGCTCCAGGGCGATCAGCGCCAGAGCCAATGGCTGACCGCGACGGGTTTGCAGCACTTTGGGCAGCAGCGCCGCCTGCGGTCGCAGCGGCAGAAAATCGTCCTGGGCAAAACCCAGTTCAGTCATGCGTCGCAACAGCGGCTGCGCCAGTTCGTTGACCGGCAGCATCGGCAAGCCATAACTGACCCGTTGTTGCAGTTCCTTGAAATCCTGCAACAACGCCACTGGGTCAACGGCTTTTTCGTGCTCGGCAGCCATCCACAGCGCAGCTTCGAACAGCGCAGGCGGCGAACGGTGCAGACACTCGAAAAAGCGTTGGCGCGGACTCATCGAAATCTCCGTGGAATGCCTCGTTTTAGCCCCGTGCGCGTGATTCGTCCAGTGCCCCGGCTTTTGGCCTCACGGATATAGCGCAAAGCTGTCGTCCGCAGCGCCGCTTATTCCGGTGTGCTCCAGCAATTTTCAGGCGCAAGCCTATACTGGCGTTCTACAAGAAGTGATTCGGGAGCCCGTCGATGTTTGCTCTCATGCAAAGCACTCGCCTGGAATCGCTGCACCTTAGCGTTGACCCGGTTTCCGGGTTGAAGGCGGTCATTGCCATTCATAACAGTCGCCTCGGGCCAGCCCTGGGCGGATGTCGTTATCTTGCCTACCCCAATGACGAATCCGCCATCGAAGACGCTATCCGTCTCGCCCAAGGCATGAGCTACAAAGCAGCGCTGGCGGGGCTGGAGCAGGGCGGCGGGGTCGCGGTGATCGTGCGCCCGGCCCATGTCGAAAATCGTGGCGCGCTGTTCGAAGCGTTCGGGCGTTGCATCGATCAGCTCGATGGCCGCTACATCACCGCCCTCGACAGCGGCACGTCGGTGGCGGACATGGATTGCATCGCCCAGCAGACCCGGCATGTCACCAGCACCACCTCGGCGGGCGACCCGGCACCGCATGCGGCGATGGGGGTGTTCACCGGCATTCGTGCAACGGCAATGGCGCGCCTGGGCAGCGACAACCTCGAAGGCTTGCGCATCGCCATTCAAGGCCTGGGCAATGTCGGTTTTGCCTTGGCCGAGCAATTGCACGCTGCTGGCGCAGAACTGCTGGTCAGCGACATCGATCACGGCAAGGTGCAACTGGCGATGGAGCAGCTCAACGCACATCCGGTTGCCAATGATGCGTTGCTCAGCACGCCATGCGACATTCTCGCGCCGTGTGGCCTGGGCGGTGTACTCAACAGCCACACGGTCACGCAACTGCGCTGCTCGGCGGTGGCCGGTTCAGCGAACAATCAACTGACCCGTCTGGACGTGGCGGATCACCTGGAGCGGCGCGGGATTCTGTATGCGCCGGATTATGTGATCAATGCGGGCGGGCTGATTTATGTTTCGTTGAAACATCGCGGCGAAGAATTGCCGACGATTACTGCCCATCTGTCGAAAATCAGTTCGCGGCTGACGGAAGTGTTTGCCCATGCGCAGGCGGAAAAGCGTTCGCCGGCACGGGTGGCGGATGAGTTGGCGGAAAGGGTTTTGTATCGTTGAAACGCAAAAGATCGCCGCTTCGGCAGTGCCTGCAGGAAATACACTTTCCAATGCAGGCGCTGCCGAAGCGGCGATCTTTTCGATTCAAGCGTCGTTACTTGGCTGCCTTTGCCGCTTTGGCAGGCTTCACCGGCGCTTCGCCTTCTTGCGCCACTTCCACGTTCTCCACCGGTTCAGCCGGCGCATTGATCAGCTCCGACAGTGCATCAGGCTGGCTCTTGAACGCGCGGGCGAACACATCGCGGTTCTTCGCCATGTAGATCCCGGCTTCTTCCACTTGCTGTTCGGTCAGGGACGGAACGGCTTTCTGCAACACATCGGCCAGATATTCGGCCAGTTCGAGCATTTTGTCATGACGGTCAGCTTCGGCTTTATCCATGAACAAGCGCTCCAGATCTCGGCTGCTGCGGTATACCACTTCGACGGCCATTCACCACCTCACATGCCTTCACATTAAGTTGTCTTGACGACTACTGTATCCATATACAGCGAAAAGGATAAGCGAATCCCTGCGCCATGGGTAGTGGCTTTTCAATGTAGACCGGATTTCGGGTTTGTCAGATGGACCTTGTCGTCTGCATTCGCAAGCACCCTCGCTCCCGCAGGAATTGTGCAAAACCCGGTGCCTGCGACCAAACGCCACGGCGCGGGTTTGCTGGCGGCTCGCCATGATGGCGTGGCCCTGTTTCTGCATGAAAACAGGCGTGTGCAGAAAACTGTCACGTCCGACACGCATCATCCGCTCGCATTCGAGCTAAGGAACTTCATCGTGAAAATCAACTGGGCCGAGAAACTGCGGCAAAACGTGCATCAACTGGCCGAGTCCCTGGGCAACCTGTTCGTCGAGACCTTTCACTATCTGGCGCTGTTTGCCATCGGGGCGGTGACGGCGTGGGCGGCGGTGATGGAGTTTCTCGGGATGCTCGAAGTCGGGCACATCAAGATCGATGACATTCTGTTGCTGTTCATCTATCTGGAACTGGGCGCGATGGTCGGGATTTATTTCAAGACCAACCACATGCCCGTGCGTTTTCTGATCTATGTAGCGATCACCGCGCTGACCCGCCTGCTGATCTCCAACGTCTCGCACCACAACCCGCCGGACATGGGCATCATTTACCTTTGCGGCGGGATTCTGCTGCTGGCGTTCTCGATTCTGGTGGTGCGTTATGCCTCGTCACAATTCCCTTCGGTGAAGATCGAATACCCGCAACGCAAGATCGGTACGGGTTCCGGTGAGCATCCGGACGTCGAGAAGGGCGAGCTTTAAAGCCCGGCAGCCTGTCCGGGCTGCCCGATCACTTGAGGCGGTGGCGGGGCGAGCCCGTCGCCGCTGGTCATTGCTTCGAGGATCGCCATGGCGCTGTGGCCCTGCTCGATGGCGATGCCGAATTGAATGCTTTGCACCAGACGCTTGAGGCGTGCGGGGTCGTTGCGCTGCTCGCTGCTGATCATCCGCTTGGCGACGATGCGGCCGCCGTTGGACAGGGTCAGCATAATGCTGCCGTCGAGGCCCTGAATGCTCAGGTTGATCTGATAATCCGGCGCAAAGGCATCGGTAATGATCTGAAATGGATTGTCCATGATGCGTCACCGCCTGATTGAACGTGCAGTTGTTGACCGGCCATGATCGGGTTGGTTCGCCATACCTGACCATCGGCCATTCCGTGGCCATCTCGCGAATCTTTTGCGTTGGAACTGCGTTCGGCAGCACCTGGAGGGGAGTTAGCAAGGGACATGCCGGAAAAATTGTCGAACAATGAACACGGCGATAAAAAAAGGCGAACCTCAGGGTTCGCCTTTTTTTGTGGCTCGTTTCAGGGCAGGAACCGGTCGATGGTCGCTGACAGTGCAGTCAGCACTCGACCCAACTCACGGCCAGACCGCCCCGCGAGGTTTCCTTGTATTTGTCGTGCATGTCGGCGCCGGTGTCACGCATGGTGCGGATTACCCGGTCTAGGGAGATGAAATGGTTGCCGTCGCCGCGCAAAGCCATTTGCGTGGCGTTGATTGCTTTCACTGCTGCGATGGCGTTGCGTTCGATGCAAGGCACCTGGACCAGCCCGCCAACCGGATCGCAGGTCAGGCCAAGGTTGTGTTCCAGTCCGATTTCGGCGGCGTTCTCCAGTTGCTCCGGGGTGGCGCCGAGGACATCGGCCAGACCCGCAGCGGCCATTGCACAAGCGGAGCCGACTTCGCCCTGACAGCCGACTTCGGCACCGGAAATGGAAGCGTTTTTCTTGCACAGAATCCCTACCGCAGCGGCGCCGAGGAAGAACGCGACGACATCATCATCGGACGCATCCGGATTGAATTTCATGTAGTAGTGCAGCACCGCCGGAATGATCCCGGCCGCACCATTGGTCGGCGCGGTGACCATGCGCCCGCCGGCGGCGTTTTCCTCGTTGACGGCGAGGGCAAACAGGTTGACCCATTCCATCGCCGACAGGGTTGAGCTGATCACGTTCGGCTTGCCGATTTCCAACAGGCTGCGGTGCAATTTCGCGGCACGACGCGGCACATTCAGACCGCCGGGCAGGATGCCTTCGTGGTTCAGGCCCTGTTCGACGCATTCACGCATGACCGACCAGATATGCAACAGGCCCTGACGGATCTCGTCGTCACTGCGCCAGGCGCGTTCGTTGGCCATCATCAGCTCGGAGACGCGCAAACCGTGTTTCTTGCACAGCGCGAGTAATTCCGCCGCGCTGGAAAAATCGTAAGGCAGCACCACGTCGCCCTCCGGGGCCACGCCGGACTCGGCTTGCGCCGCTTCAATGATGAATCCGCCACCCACCGAATAATAAGTCTGCGCGAACAGTTCGCTGCCTTCGCCGAAGGCTGTCAGCGACATCGCGTTGGGGTGGTAGGGCAGGCTCTCGTCGAGCAGCAGAAGATCGCTTTGCCAGTCGAAGGCAATCGACCGTTGGCCGGCGAGTGACAGTTGGCCGGTCTCGCGCAGTTGCTGAATGCGTGGATCGATGGTCGACGGATCGATGCTGTCCGGCCATTCGCCCATCAGTCCCATCACCGTGGCGCGGTCAGTCGCGTGGCCTACGCCGGTAGCCGACAGCGAGCCGTACAGGCGGATCTGCACGCGGCGCACGTCGTTGAGCAAACGTTGATCGATCAGGGCCTGGGCGAAGGTCGCCGCAGCGCGCATGGGCCCCACGGTGTGCGAGCTGGACGGGCCGATGCCCACTTTGAATAGATCGAAAACACTGATAGCCATGCTAAACCCTTACAAGCAATGGAGGAGGAATCGCTGCCATTTTTTGTCGGACAAGCGCAATGTCGGCGATACTGCCTGCCTCGGTCCGACGTGACCAACGAAACTTCCTAAGACAGCCTTTAGCAGGACTAAACGATGAGTCGTCAATTGCATGCACAGACCTATGTCTGGCTGCAGGTGTTTTCCTGTGCTGCGCGGCACCTGTCCTTCACGCGCTGCGCCGAAGAACTGCACATCACCCCCGGTGCGGTCAGCCAACAGATTCGCCAACTTGAAGAGCGCCTCGGTTTTCGCCTGTTTCACCGGCGAGCGCGGGGCGTCGAGTTGAGTGCCGAGGGCCAGCGGCTGGCGATTACTGTCAACGAGGCCTACGGCAGCATTGATGCGGAACTGCGCCGACTCGATGCCGGCATGATCAGCGGGATCTTGCGCGTGCGTTCGATTCCATCCTTCCTCAGCAAGTGGCTGACGCCACGCCTGCCGCGCCTGCAACAACGTTTCCCGGACATTCAGTTGCGCTTGGTGGCTGAAGACAGCAGCGTGCCGTTGCACGAAGGTGATTTCGATCTGGCCATCGATCTGAATGACGGCAGCTACCCGGGGTTGTTATCCACAGCCTTGCTCGACGAGCAGATTTTCCCGGTGTGCGCACCGAGCCTGCTGCGCGGGCGACCACCGCTGCACGGCCCGGCGGATCTGGTGCATTTCCCCTTGCTGCACGACATCACGGCCTGGCGTGGCAGCTACGAATATGCGGAGTGGGAGTTCTATCTGAATGCAATTGGCTTTGAAGGCGCCGATGTGCGGCGCGGGCATACCTTCAATCGCAATCACCTGACCATTGAAGCGGCGATTGCCGGCATGGGCGTAGCGATTGCCCGACGCACCTTGCTCAACGATGAACTGGAGCGGGGCGCGTTGATCGTGCCGTTCGGACTTTCGGTGCCCAATCACAAACGTTACGTGCTGCTTTACGCGCCGGGGGCGTTGAGCCATCCGGGTGTGCGTGCGGTGCATGACTGGCTGGTGGAGGAAGCGGCGATTTTTCGCGGCTTGCACCCGCTGAATGACGGGCAACTGTGAGTAAATTTTGCAGGGTGGTGAGGCGACCCAACTCCCGACCTTACCAGCGCTTTACCCGGTTGTCCGGCTTTTTTTGCTAATCAATATTTATCTTTTTTCAGGGGTTGAAATGTTCGCCGGTCGGGCCGATTGTTGTAACCAAGGGGTCAGGAAATTCAACTCAAGGCCCCTCGCGAGCTAGCTGAAATAAGGGATGAACTATGCAAATCCAAGTCAACAGCGATAACCATGTTCAAGGCAGTAAACGACTGGAGGAGTGGGTACGTACAACCATTGAGAGCACGCTCGACCGTTATGAAGAAGACCTGACCCGTGTCGAAGTCCACCTGAGCGACGAGAACGGTGACAAACCAGGTCCCCACGATTTGCGCTGCCAACTGGAAGCGCGGCCAAAAGGCCATCAACCGATTTCCGTGACCCACAAAGCCGATTCGCTGGAACAGGCAATCGATGGTGCTGCCGAAAAACTCGAGCACGCACTGGAACACCTGTTCGGCAAACTGCGAGGTAAACCACGCGCCGCTATAGTGCCATTCACCGGCAAAGCCAATGACAAGCTGTTGGCGGAAGAGTTTGACGAGAATGAACAGGCAGCGATCAACAGTTGATACGCCGATTTTATAGCCACCCAATAAGAGCGGGCCTGCGAAAGCAGGCCCGTTTTTATTTGTGTGGCTGGACGGTTTTGGGTGTGGCAAGAGATAGCAGCCCCTCACCCCAGCCCTCTCCCAGAGGGAGAGGGGGCCGACCGAGGTGTCTTGCGTGATACGCCGACCTGAAAGACCGAGTCGATGATGGATTCGGCACAGCACGTTCAGGTCGATGAATGTCTGAAGCATCCCGCAATCAGTTCCCTCTCCCTCTGGGAGAGGGTTAGGGTGAGGGCATTTTTCGATTCGCCGCAATTCTGATGATCTGCTCTAGCACATCGTTCATCTGCTGGATCACTTCAAGATTACTGAACCGCACGACTTCAATGCCCTTTTGCTTCAGATAGTGCGTCCGGCGCTGATCATGAATCACTCCCGTCGTTTCATAATGCTGACCGCCGTCCAGCTCGATCGCCAATTTCAGCTCAGCGCAGTAAAAATCCAGCACATAGGGCGGGCAGGGAAACTGTCGGCGAAATTTCAGATTGGCGATCTGGCGTGAGCGTAACTTTTGCCAGAGCAGGTGTTCGCAATCGGTCTGGTTGACGCGTAACTGTCGGGCGAATCGGGCGAGGGTGGGGCGGGTTTGCATGCTTCACGATCCTTGTGAAGTTGGTTTGAAGTTTGACTGTAGATCATGACCCGCTGACCCTCACTGTAGCCCTCTTCCGGAGGGAGAGGGGGCCGACCGGGGTGTCTTGCGTGATACGCCGACCTGAAAGACCGAGTCGATGATGGATTCGGCACAGCACGTTCAGGTCGATGAATGTCTGAAGCATCCCGCAATCAGTTCCCTTTCCCTCTGGGAGAGGGTGAGGGCATTTTTCGATTCGCCGCAATTCTGATGATCTGCTCTAGCACATCGTTCATCTGCTGGATCACTTCAAGATTACTGAACCGCACGACTTCAATGCCCTTTTGCTTCAGATAGTGCGTCCGGCGCTGATCATGAATCACTCCCGTCGTTTCATAATGCTGACCGCCGTCCAGCTCGATCGCCAATTTCAGCTCAGCGCAGTAAAAATCCAGCACATAGGGCGGGCAGGGAAACTGTCGGCGAAATTTCAGATTGGCGATCTGGCGTGAGCGTAACTTTTGCCAGAGCAGGTGTTCGCAATCGGTCTGGTTGACGCGTAACTGTCGGGCGAATCGGGCGAGGGTGGGGCGGGTTTGCATGCTTCACGATCCTTGTGAAGTTGGTTTGAAGTTTGACTGTAGATCATGACCCGCTGACCCTCACTGTAGCCCTCTTCCGGAGGGAGAGGGGGCCGACCGGGGTGTCTTGCGTGATACGCCGACCTGAAAGACCGAGTCGATGATGGATTCGGCACAGTACGTTCAGGTCGGCGAAAATCACCAGCATCCCCCAATCAGTCCCCTCTCCCTTTGGGAGAGGGTTAGGGTGAGGGGCTTTTCAATCTTCAGAACGCGACCGAAGTTTGCACATATACCGTCCGCGGCTCACCGACATACTTACCCTTGTTGTTGTCATCAAACGAGCGCGTGAAGTATTGCGTGTTGAAGATGTTCTTCACCCCCACCGCGATATTCAGATCCGCCAACTGCGGGCCGAAGTCATAGCCTGCACGGCTGCTGAACAGCATGTAACCCGGAATCCTGCCGGTGCTGCCGTCGGCGCTTTCCTTCGAGGTGTTGGCGTTGTCGGCGAACTGGTCGCTCTGGAAGCTACTGTCGAGGTTCAGCTTCCACGGCCCTTCGGTGTAACCGACGCCAATCGTGCCTTTGTGTTTCGAGGAGAACGGCACGCGATTGCCCTTGTTCGGCCCGTCTTCACGGATGGTCGCGTCGACATAGGCGTAAGTGGCGTAGACATCGAATCCGCTCAGCGCCGGGCTCAAGTCATCCAGCGCGTAGTTGACGCTGGTCTCGATGCCCTGATGACGGGTTTCGCCACGGGCGATCACCGAGTCATTGGTCTGGTTGCTTTCGTACTGGTTGTCGAAGTTGATCAGGAACGCACCGATCTCCGCCCGCAATGCGCCGTTGTCATAGCGTGTGCCGAGTTCCCAGGTGCGGGCCTTTTCCGGTTTTACTTCGCCGCTGCTGACGCGGTTGGGCATCTGGCTGTACTGCACGCTGCCGAACGAACCTTCGGTGTTGGCGTACAGGTTCCAGCTGTCGGTCAGGTGATAGAGCACGTTCAGCGCCGGCAGCGCGGTGTTGTAGTCGCCCTTGTATTTGACGTTGGTCAGGTTGTTGGTCTGCTGCGAGTCGATCATCTCGTAGCGCACGCCCGGGGTGATCGTCCATTTGCCGATGTCGATGCGGTCGTCGACGAAGAATGCATTGGCTTCGGTGCCGCCGCGGGTGTCGCGGTCGTTGCGGCTGTTGGTGGTCGGGTATTCGTTGCTGCTGATCGGCGTGCGATAGCGCAGTTCGTGGCCGGCTTCGTTGATGTAGCGGTAACCGACGCCCACTTCGTGGCTGCTCGGCCCGAGATCGAAGCCCTGGGCGAAACGGGTTTCCAGCCCGCGCACCCAGTACTCGCGAGGCGACAGCGAGAGGAACGAGCCTTGATCCAGATAGCCGCTGCGCAGGGTCTTGGTGAAGAAGGTGTTAGCGGTGAACTCGCGACGATCTTCCTGATAGCGATAGCCGAAGTTGAACAGGGTGCGGCGGCCCCAGAACTGGTCTTTCGGCCGCGTCGACTGATAGGGATCGGCGTCGTAATCGGCAACGTTCAAACCACCCGGCATGTCGGCTTTGCCCTCGTAATACTGGGCCATGGCGTTGAAGCTGTTGGCTTCGTCGAGCTGGTATTTGCCCTTGAGGATCAGGTCGTCGATTTCCGTGTCGCTGTGTTCGCGCCAGTCGCCGCCTCGGGTCCCGGAGTACAGCAACGCGCCGCCAAGGCCGTTGGCATGGGTGCCGCCGGCCAACAGATTGGCGCTGGTCTTGAAGCCGTCGTGACTCGAAGACGGACTGGTCTCGGTCTGGAAACCGCCCTTGACCGTCGGCTCGTCAGGAATCGCGCGGGTGACGAAGTTGACCACGCCACCGACGTTCTGCGGACCGTAACGCACGGCGCCGCCGCCACGCACGACATCCACCGCATCCATGTTGCCCATGCTGATCGGTGCGAACGACAACTGCGGCTGACCGTAAGGCGCAAACGGCACGGGAATGCCGTCCATCAACACGGTCGAGCGTGCCGCCAGACGCGGGTTCAAACCCCGAATGCCGAAATTCAGGGCCATGTCGTGGCTGCCGGTGCCGTTGTTTTCCGGAGCGTTGACGCCGGGGATACGGTTGAGCACATCGCGAGCCTGAGTCGCACCCTGGCGTTCAAATGCTTCGCGGCGGATCACATCGCGGGCGCCGGGGTGTTCGAACACATTGATTTGCGCCGCATCGCCCAGCCAGTCACCGACGACTTTCGAGGTGTCCAGTTCCAGGGCCGCATCAGCCCGCGGTTGCAGGCTGTACGCATTATTGCCCTCGGCGCGCGCTTGCAGGCCGGTGCCTTCGAGTAACGCATTCAAACCTTGCTCAGGGGTGTAACTGCCTTCCAGGCCACGGCTTTGCACGCCGCTGGTCACTTGCGAGCCGAAAGAAATCAGCACGCCGGCTTCACGACCAAACTGGTTGAGGGCATTTTCCAGCGACGCTGGCGCGATGTGATAAGCCTTGGTATCGGCCGCCAGTACGGCAGGCACGGCGCTGAAACTCAGGCTGGCGCCGAGGACGAGACTGCGCAGGCGGCGAGCCAGTGGCGAGAGGCGGGTGGGGTGCATGTCGGATGATCCTGAGAAGGTTGAATCAAGGGGGCTTTCCTTCTCTGTCACGCCAGATCTGAAAAACGGCTCACTCTTTGTGCAAAAATTTCAAACCCGCGCTTCGACGGTCACCCAGTAACGCGTGAAGCGCTTCACTTTCACCGGCAAACTGATTTCCAGCAGATCGAGAATCCGCTCGCTGTCGTCCAGCGGATACGTCCCGGAGATCAACAGATCGGCGACTGTTTTATCGCAATTGAGCTGCCCGCGACGGTAGCGGCCGAGTTCGTCGAGGAAGTCGCCGAGGCGCATGTGCGCCGCGACCAGCATGCCGTCGGCCCAGGCGCCGCTGTTGGCGGTCAGGGGGATGGCTGCGCTGACGGATGTCGAGGTGAAGCTCAATTCGTGCGCAACCGGCAGCCGCATTGGCGCGCGTCCATTGCTGCTCAGTTCGACTCGGCCGTCGAACAGCGCGACCTGTGTACGGTCGGCAAACTGACGCACGTTGAGGCGCGCACCGTGGGTGTTCAGAGTGCCTTGCCCCGTGCGCACTTCGAAGGATTGCGCGGCAGTCAGGAGGATTTCGCCTTCGAGCAACTGAATCAGTCGGGCCGAAGTGTCCACATCCACCGCACTGGCGGTGTTGAGTTGCAATTGATCGCCAGCACCGAGCGCCACTTTACGCCGCTGCCCGACCGGACTGCGGTAATCGGCGAGCATTGACGGCAGCGGGTTGTGCTCGCGCATGCTCCAGGTGGCGGCCGAGCCCGCACCGAGAATCAGCAGCAGCTTGAGCGCCTGACGACGGCTACCGGACGTCGGCCCGTTCAGCGCCGCATGTGCCAACGGTGAAGACACACCGCGCAAGCGCTGATTGACCCGCTGAATGTGTTCCCACGCCCGCTGATGTTCGCTGTGTGCGTCCAGCCATTGTTGCCAAGCCTGCTGCTGGCGCGGGGTGAGGGCGCCTTGCTGCATTTCCATCAGCCAGTGCACAGCCTGTTCGGCTACTTGCGAAGAGAAATCCGGCGCGCGGTTCATAGGGCGAAATAGCAGCGCATCGCCGCTTTGTTCAGGTGACGTTTGACCGTCGCCACGGAGATACCGAGTTCGGCGGCGATCTGTGGATAGGTCAGGCCATCGACCTGCGCCAGCAAAAAGACGCGCTTGACCTGGCGCGGCAAACCATCGAGCAGCTCATCCAGCTCCATCAGGGTTTGCAGGATGATCGCTTTGTCTTCTTCCGACGGCGCGACCATTTCCGGCATCTGCGCCAGCGTGTCGAGGTAGGCGCGCTCCAGATCCTGACGGCGGTAATGATTGAACAGAACGCGTTTGGCGAGAGTGGTGAGGAACGCACGAGGCTCGATGATCACCGGCGGTTCGCGGGCAGTCAGTACCTTGATGAAGGTGTCCTGCGCCAGATCTGCCGCGCTGTCCGGGCAGCCGAGTTTGCGCCGCAGCCAGCCAGTCAGCCAGCGGTGGTGAGCCTGATAGAGCGATTCGACAGGGTGGGCGGCAGACAACGGGAGAACTCCGGGCGCTTGGTTTGCGCAGTAGAGAGTATGCGTTAGAGAACAAGAATGGTTCGCATTGTAGGGGTTTGGGGCAGTTGCCGGCAATCAGATGCTTTTGCATATGAGAATATTTATCATTAAACTCGCTCGCCAATCAGTTCGGCTTCTCGGCCGGACGTTTTTCGTTTCAGGGTCGAAACATGAAAGGCAAACTCGCCACACTTCCCATGTCCTACCGTCTGGCTGTCACCTCGCGAGTATTGGCAGCGGTGTTCGGCGGCTATCTGGTGGCTGCGCTGGCCAGCGTCACCCTGACGTTGTGGTTGCCGCTGAGCCGCGCCGAAGCCGTGGTAACCGGCATGACCATTTCCTTTCTGGTCTATCTGGTCGCCGTGCTGTGGTGCTTCGCTTGCCGCTCGGCCTGGTCGGCGTGGGTCGGTCTGCTGGTGCCGAGCGTGATCCTGGCAACCATTTCCGGCGCAGCACGTGGATTGGGCTTGGTATGAAAGAAGGTTTCCGCCAGGCGATGGCCTGGCTGCACACGTGGACCGGGTTAGTGTTCGGCTGGCTGCTGTTCGCGATTTTTCTGACCGGGACGCTGGCGTACTTCAAAGATGAAATCAGCCACTGGATGCAACCGGAAATCCCTGCGCGCTCGGTAAGTGCCGAGAAAAGCCTGACGCTGGCCCAGGATTATCTGCAGCAACACGCCGCTGGCGCCTCACGCTGGCTGATCGATTTGCCCGATGCCCGTGATCCCGGCCTGACCGTGCGCTGGCAGCCAGCGCCAGCCAATCCGGGCGAGCGTGGACGATTCGAATCGAAAACCCTCGACGCACAAACCGGCGCCGAAGTGCAGGGCCGTGAAAGCATGGGCGGCGAGTTCTTCTACCGCTTTCACTTTCAATTGCAGATGCCTTACCCGTGGGGCCGCTGGCTGGCGACCATCGCCGCGATGGTGATGTTCGTCGCGCTGATCACCGGAATCATCACCCACAAGAAAATCTTCAAGGACTTCTTCACCTTCCGCCCGCGCAAGGGCCAGCGCTCCTGGCTCGACGGACATAACGCGGTTGGCGTGCTGGTGCTGCCGTTTCACTTGATGATCACTTACAGCAGCCTGGTGATTTTCATGTCGATGGTCATGCCGGCGAGCATCGTCGCGTCTTACGGCAGCGACGTGCGCACGTTTTACGACGAAGTATTTCCCGCCGCGAAGCCCCCCGAGCGGGCTAACGTGAGCGCAACGCTGGCCCCCATGGCGCCGCTTTTGGCCAAGGCCCGCGAGCAATGGTCGGGTGGCGGCACCGCACGCCTGTCCGTGAACAATCCGGGCGACGCCAATGCCAGCGTGGTGCTGTCACGTGCCGGTGATCGCGTGGTGCATGATTTCGGCAGCGCCGTGACCTTCAACGGCGTCACCGGCGAACGGCTCGGCAGCACACCGGATCAACCCGTGGCGATGGCTGTCGGCGGCGCGTTCTATGGTCTGCACATGGGCCACTTCGCCGGCCCGGTGTTGCGCTGGCTGTATTTCATCTGCGGTCTGGCCGGCACGGCGATGATCGGCACCGGGCTGGTGATCTGGCTGGGCAAGCGTCAACTCAAACACGCCAGGAACGCTGTGATGCCGTTCGAGTTGCGTCTGGTGGAAGTGCTGAACATCGCCAGCATGGCCGGGCTGGTGTCTGCGGTGGCGGTGTTCTTTCTGGCCAATCGTCTGTTGCCGGTGAGCCTCGCCGGACGTGCGGATTGGGAAGTGAATGCGTTCTTTATCGCCTGGGGTTTGAGCGTGGTGCATGCACTGTTGCGTCCGGGGCGCAGAGCCTGGGTCGAACAGCTTTTGTCGGGTGCGGCGCTGTTTGTCGCCGTGCCGCTGATCAATGCGCTGACCACGCCGTGGAACCTCGGTGTGACCTTGCTGCAGGGCGATTGGACACTGGCCGGATTTGACCTGACGAGCCTCGCCACAGGTCTCTTCCTCGCCTGGGCTGCGAGGAAAATGCAGCGTGCCGGCAACACCGTCAGCGCCAAAAAGCCCCAGCGCGAAAAGCCCCGACCGATCACGCTTGAGCAGGGGGCGAACTGATGCTTTTGCCTTTGTTGCTCACCTATGCCGGATTCACCGGGTTGTGCCTGTCGATGCCACGGCACCACGATGATCTGCTCGGCCAGAAGCCTTCCGAGCGACGTCGTCAGGGCCTGAAAATCGGCGGATGGCTGTTGCTGGGCCTGTCGCTCGGGGCAGCGGTGAAGGCCAGTGGCTGGAGCTTCGGTCTGGTCGACTGGTTCGCCGTGCTGATGCTCAGCGCCTTGGCATTGGTGCTGTTGCTGCCGTATCGCCCGCGTCTGGCCTTGGCGCTGGCCGGATTGAGCCTGTTGGCCAGCCCGGTCGCGGCATGGGCGCAGTGCTGAGGTGCTGATCGGTCTGCCGCCGGAATCCCGCGACGACGAGCCGCGCGGGGCGCGTGCGCATTTTCTTCAGGTATTTCTGTCCCAGCGTTCGCAAATGGAAGCGCTGGTGAACCGCCGTGTCGGTTGCCGGGCGACGGCGGCGGATCTGGTGCAGGATCTGTTTCTGCGTTTCTGGCGCCGGCCTCTGGTGCAGGTTGAAGAACTCAGCACCTATCTGTTGCGCTGCGCCGGCAACATCGCCATTGATCATTTGCGCAGTGAAGGCACGCGCATCCGCGTCAACGAAGGCTGGCAACCGGACGAACCGGACAGCCACGGCAGCGAGCCGCAAGCAGCACTTGAGGCCGGCAACGACCTGCGGCATGTCGAGGCGGCGTTGCGTGCGTTGCCTGAACGCACCCGGCAGATCTTTCTGCTCAACCGCATCCACGGCCGCAAGTACGCGGACATCGCCAAGGCGATGGGCCTGTCCCAAAGTGCCGTGGAAAAACATATGATGCGCGCCCTCGAGGCCTGTAAGGCCAGCCTGCGCGAACCCGCGCCACGCCTGCCAGGGAAAGCACCGTGAAGCCTTCCGATTGCATCATCCCGACACCCGCTCAGGAACAGGCCGCGCTGGCCTGGCTGAGCCTGTTGCATGATCGACCGAGTGCCGGCGATCAACTGACCTTCAGCCAATGGTTGCGTGCCGATCCTGCCCATGCCGAGGCTTACGCGCAGGCGCAGGTGCTCTGGGAGTTGAGCGAAGGCCCGGCGCGCACCCTGGCCGATGAAGAGGCCCTGGCGTTGCAGGGCTATCTCGATGCGATGGATCGTCCGCGTCGTCCAGCGCTGTTGCGTTGGTCCGGGGCGCTGGCGATGGCGGCGTGTCTGCTGCTGATGGTCAGCCTCGGCACCGGATGGCAGCCGCAGCGTTGGGTCGATGATCTGGGCGCTGATTACGTCTCGGCGCCCGGTGAGATACGCACGGTGACACTGGCCGATCAATCGCAAGTCACGCTTGATGCCGACAGTGCTATTGCCGTGGATTTCAGTCGTGGCGAGCGGCATGTGCAGTTGCGTCGAGGTGCTGGTTTCTTCAGCGTCAGCCATACCGGCGAGCCTTTTGTGGTCGCGGCAGAACAGGGTGAAGCGCGGGTGCTTGGCACGCAATTCGAAGTGCGCCTGCAACCTCACGGTGCGCAGGTGACAGTGCTGTCGGGGCGCGTTGGAGTGCAGGCTGATCGGCAAGGCCAACAGCAGATTCTCACGGCGGGGCAGCAAGTGGCTTACGGTCAGGGATCGGCAGAAAAACTCCATGCCGTGGACAGTGACGGCCAATTGGCCTGGCGCCAGGGCTGGCTGACCTACTACAAGTCGACGCTGGCGGACGTGGTGGAGGATCTGCGCCGCTATTACCCGGGGCGGATTGTGGTGCTCAATGACGAGCTCTCGGCGCGCAAGGTCAGTGGCAGTTTTCCGAGCAACGATCCGCAGGCTGTTTTGAATTCTCTTCAAGGGGTGTTGGGGTTTGAGCAGCATCAGGTGTTGGGGCATCTGATTATTTTGCGTTGAGGTTTCTGGCCTCTTCGCGAGCAAGCCTGCTCCCACAGACTGGAATGCATACCCCGTGGGAGCGAGTTTGCTCGCGAAGGCGTCCGCCCAGACAACAGCCTTCCAGAAAATATTTTCAGATTAGGGGTGAGGTAAACCCAAGCCCCATCCGTGTAGTGACTGAAACTGCGAGCCATTCGCATCCGTAGCGGTTCTACACAGGTCATTGAGCAATGAAGTCCAGGGCAAAATCCGGTTCGGTCAAACAGTGGTTAAGTGTTTCGGCATTGAGTTTTTCGGCGCTGGCACTGTTGCCGCTGAGCGTGGCACTGGCCGCTGAACCGGTCAGCAGTGCGGCGCAAAAGCAGTTCAATTTCGCCTTGGCGGCCAAACCGCTGCCGCAGGCCCTGAATGACTTCAGCCGGGTGACCGGGCAAAGCGTGGTCTACACCGATGAGGCGCCTTACGGCCTCACCGCACCGGCCGTCAACGGCCAGATGAGTGCTGAGCAGGCGCTGGGGCGTCTGCTCAGCGGTTCCGGCCTGAACTTCCGCCGCACTGACAGCCACACCCTGGCACTGGAACCACAACCCACCGCCGGCGCGCTGAATCTCGGCGCCACCACCATCACGTCGATGCGCGACGAATCGATGAGTTATCAGCCGCCGGAAACCAGCTCGGTGATGCGTTCTTCGGCGTCGTTGCAGGAAGTGCCGCAGACCGTCAACGTTATCCCGGCCCAGGTCATCCGCGATCAGGCGCCGCGCAATCTCGATGATGCGCTGGCCAACGTCAGCGGCATCACGCAGGGCAATACGCTGGGCAGCACTCAGGACTCGGTGATGACCCGCGGCTTCGGCGACAACCGTAACGGCTCGATCATGCGCGACGGCATGCCCATCGTGCAGGGGCGTGGCATGAACGCCACGGTCGACCGCGTCGAAGTGCTCAAGGGCCCGGCGTCGCTGCTGTACGGCATTCAAGACCCCGGCGGCGTGGTCAACCTGGTCAGCAAGCAGCCCGAACTCACGCCATACAACGCGCTGACCCTGCGCGGTTCGACCTACGGCGACGGCAAGAATGGCAGCGGCGGCACCTTCGACAGCACCGGCGCGCTGGGGGATTCCGGGCTGGCTTATCGCATGGTGCTCGATCACGAAGACGAAGATTACTGGCGCAATTTCGGCACCCACCGCGAGACGCTGATCGCCCCGTCACTGGCCTGGTATGGCGAGCGCACCAAGCTGTTGTTCGCCTACGAGCACCGGGAATTTCTCACCCCGTTCGACCGTGGCACGTTGATCGATCCGCGCACCAATCACCCCTTGGACATCTCGCGCAACGAGCGTCTTGATGAGCCGTTCAACGATATGGAAGGCCGTTCGGATCTGTACCATTTCCAAGCCGATCACGAACTCAACGACGACTGGAAGGCGCACTTCGGTTATAGCTGGAACCGTGAAACCTACGACGCCAGCCAGGTCCGCGTGACCGCCATCGACACCAAAAAAGGCACGCTCACCCGCAGCATGGACGGCACGCAAAACGCGATCAGCACCGACCGCTTCACCACCGCCAGCCTTGAAGGCAAGGTCAACGTGTTGGGCATGCAGCATGACCTGGTGTTTGGCGTCGATGACGAGTACCGCAAGATCTACCGCGCTGACCTGATCCGGCAGAAAAGCCTGAGCACTTTCAGCTACGTCAATCCGGTGTATGGCCGTGAAGTCGAAGGCACCACCGTCAGCGCGGCCGACAGCGCACAGACCGATGAACTGCGCAGCGATTCGGTGTTCATGCAGGACTCGATTCATCTCACTGACCAATGGATTCTGGTCGCCGGTGGGCGCTTTCAGGAATACGACCAGTACGCCGGCAAAGGCGTGCCGTTCAAGGCCAACACCGACAGCAACGGCCAGAAATGGGTACCGCGTGCCGGACTGGTGTATCGCTACACCGACGCCTTGTCGTTCTACGGCAGCTACACCGAGTCGTTCAAGCCCAACTCGACCATCGCCCCGCTGAGTGGCAGCAGCACCGTGCTCGACGGCAGCATTGCGCCGGAAGAAGCCAAGTCGTGGGAGTTGGGCGCGCGCCTCGACATGCCGGGGCAAATCACCGGCAACATCGCGCTGTTCGACATCAGGAAACGCAACGTGCTGGTGGCCAATTCCGAAGGCCCGACGACGATCTACAGCGCCGCCGGTGAGGTGCGTTCGCGCGGTCTGGAAATGGACCTGACCGGTCAACTGACGGACCGCTGGAGCCTGATCGGCAGCTACGCCTACACCGACGCCGAGGTGACTGAAGACCCGGACTACAAAGGCAAGCGTTTGCAAAACGTCGCGAAGAACTCCGGTTCATTGTCGGCGGTGTATGACTTCGGCAGCGTGATCGGCGGCGATCAACTGCGCGTCGGTGCCGGTGCGCGCTATGTCGGTGAGCGGGCGGGTAACGCGGTGAATGATTTCGACCTGCCGAGCTACACCGTGGCTGATGCGTTTGCCACGTATGACACCAGAGTCGAAGGGCAGAAGGTCAAGTTTCAGCTCAATGTGAAAAACCTGTTTGATCGCACGTACTACACCTCGGCGGCGAGCCGGTTCTTTGTGTCGATGGGGGATGCGCGGCAGGTTTCGTTGTCCAGCACCCTGGAGTTTTGAGGCAAGATCAAAAGCCCCTCACCCTAACCCTCTCCCGGGGGGAGAGGGGACTGACCGTGGGATATTCGAGAGATACACCGACCTGAAAGTAATGCTTGGAATCCATAGTCGATTCAATTTTTCAGGTCGACGTACAGCGCCAGACACCTCGGTCGGCTCCCTCTCCCTCTGGGAGAGGGCTGGGGTGAGGGGAAAAAGTTCACCGCAAAAACGCCTGCCGATACTCCCCCGGCGTCCCGCCCAGAACCTGCTTGAACCGATTGGTGAAATGACTGGCACTGGCAAACCCGCACGCCAGCGCAATCTCGCCCAGTGGCAACGCCGTACCGCGCAACAACTCACGCGCCCGGTTCAAGCGGCGCGCCAGTACGTATTGATGCGGCGGCAGGCCGAAACTGGTGCGAAACATCCGCGCGAAGTGGTACTCCGAGAGTGCGCACAATCCGGCCAGTTGCCCCAGACTGATCGGCTCGGCCAACTGACTGTCGACGAACTCCACCAATTGCCGGCGCTGGTGTGGCGCCAATCCGCCCTTCAAACGCAAACCCTGACGCGCGCCCACCTGACTGAGCAGGGTGTGGCTGATCAGTTCATGGGCAAGGCTGCTGGTCAGCAAACGTTCGGCGGGCTCGTCCCAGTTCAGTGTCAGCAGTTGCCGGAAGCGTTGTGCCTGTTGCGGGTCTTCGAGAAAGGTCTGCTCGCGCAGCTGCATCTCGCGGGGTTCGCGATCCAGCAGCGTCACGCAACCGAGGGCGAATTGTTCGGCGCTGAAATACAGGTGCGCCAGACGGATATCGCCGTTGATCACCCAGCCCGATTCATGATCGGCCGGCAGGATGCACAGTTTGTCCGGCCCGCCTTTTTGCCCGGGTTGATCGCGACGAAACGTGCCCGTGCCGCCGGCGATGTAGCAGGACAGCGTGTGGTGGGTTGGCGCGTCGTAATCCTGCGCATCGTGGTGATTGGTCCACAACGCGGCAGACAAGCCGTCGCCGAGCTCGGCGCTGTGCACCAGACGTGCGTTCGGCGAGCTGTTTAACGCTTGAAAGACTTGCAGGGTATTGATGGCGGCCATGGTCGGTTCTCTTCAACGCCTTGCATCCTACTCCGTAGACACGACGCTGCCAGCCTGCCGCCAGACAAAAGCGCAAGAATCTGCAAGCGCACGAGCCAGTCCCAGGCAGACACTCAAGGCCTATCGAGGAGTGTGTGCCATGAACCTGTCGTTGTATCTGCTGACCGTGCTGATCTGGGGCACCACCTGGATTGCCCTGAAATGGCAACTGGGCGTGGTGGCAATTGCGGTGTCGATTGTCTATCGCTTCGGTCTCGCCGCGCTGGTGCTATTTGCGTTGCTGCTGCTCAGCCGTCGCCTGCAACCGATGAATCGCCGTGGGCATTTGATCTGCGTGGCACAGGGGTTGTGCCTGTTTTGCATCAACTTCATGTGCTTCCTGACCGCCAGCCAGTGGATTCCCAGCGGTCTGGTTGCGGTGGTGTTTTCCACGGCGACGCTGTGGAACGCGCTGAATGCGCGAGTGTTCTTCGGTCAACGCATCGCCCGCAACGTTCTGATGGGCGGGGCGCTGGGGCTGTTCGGGCTGGGCATGTTGTTCTGGCCGGAGCTGATCGGGCATCAGGCCAGTCCACAGACCTTGCTGGGGCTTGGCCTCGCGTTGTGCGGCACCTTGTGTTTCTCGGCGGGCAACATGTTGTCGAGCCTGCAACAGAAAGCCGGGCTCAAGCCGCTGACCACCAACGCCTGGGGCATGGCTTACGGCGCGGCGATGTTGTCGGTGTGGTGTCTGGTCAAGGGCATTCCCTTCGACATGGACTGGAGTCCGCGTTACGTCGGCGCTCTGCTGTATCTGGTGATTCCGGGTTCGGTCATCGGCTTCACCGCCTACCTGACACTGGTCGGGCGCATGGGGCCGGAGCGCGCGGCGTATTGCACCGTATTGTTTCCGGTTGTCGCGCTGAACGTTTCAGCGTTCGCCGAAGGCTATCAATGGACAGCACCGGCGCTGGTCGGGCTGGTATTGGTGATGCTGGGTAACGTGCTGGTGTTTCGTAAGTCGAAAACGCGAGTGGCGCCCGTGCAGGGGAAGTTGGCTTGAAATAAGTGAGCGCTGAAGTTCAGCGCTCTACTTTCAAGGTGATGTAGATCATCACCGGAAATATGAAATCAACAATATGTCGTGCCCAGTCCTTGGCATTCCATGCTTGCGATGTGTCCATGTCAAACCATTCGACACCCACGGTTTGCAGACAAACGTAATAAATGAATATGGCCACCAGTATGCCCATGATCGAGAACTTCTTGGCTTCATGGAATACTTCTGCAGAGGCGTTGATGTTGCGATACAACTGGTAGGTGCCGATCAGACACAGCAGCGTATACGTGACTTCCAGCGTGATAATGAACCAGTAGATTCGATGGTGGATCATGGGTGAATCAATCGCCCGATACATAATGTTTTCACTGGCGATAGTGGTGTCCATGCTCAATATATGGGCGACATAAGTGTAGTTTGATTCATAGTCCGTGAAGTTGTGAATCATCACCAGCAGGCCAAAGAAACTAATGTAAGCCATTAATATGACTTTGCTGTAGCGGATGAGTTTGTCGGTGGTCAGGCTGTTCACAGGTTTGCTCTCCAAAGCGGTTTATTATTAATTTGATATTTGGAGAAGCTTATAGAATCGGCTTTTGACTATGTCTGAAGTTCGATTTCAAATTGTGTGATTAAAGATTGACGGGCCAGTGCGACGGCGCACTGGCCCGTTATCTTATTTGCGCCAGACCTGTGGGTTGACCAGGTCCTGCGGACGCTCGCCCAGCAGTGCACTGCGCAGATTGGCGAGTGCGCGGTTGGCCATCGCTTCACGGGTTTCATGGGTGGCCGAGCCGATGTGCGGCAAGGTTACGGTGTTTTTCAGCTGGAACAGTGGCGACTCGGCCAGCGGTTCTTTTTCGTAAACGTCCAGACCGGCGCCGCGAATGCGGTTGTTTTGCAGGGCTTCAATCAACGCGGGCTCGTCGACCACCGGGCCACGGGAGATGTTGACGAGGATGGCGCCGGGTTTCATCAGGGCCAATTCACGGTGGCTGATCAGGTGTCGGGTCTTGTCGCTGAGGGGCACCACCAGGCAGACGAAGTCGGCTTCGGCCAGCAGTTCATCAAGGCTGCGAAATTGTGCGCCGAGTTCCTGTTCCAGTCCGGTCTTGCGGCTGTTGCCGCTGTAGAGAATCGGCATGTTGAAACCCAGGCGGCCACGGCGGGCAACGGCGGCGCCTATGTTGCCCATGCCGACGATGCCGAGGGTTTTGCCGTGCACGTCACAGCCGAACAGCGGGGCGCCGACGCTGGCTTGCCATTGACCGGCCTTGGTCCAGGCGTCGAGTTCGGCGACGCGGCGGGCGCTGCTCATGATCAGGGCGAAGGCGAGGTCGGCGGTGCTTTCGGTGAGCACGTCCGGGGTGTTGGTGAGCATGATTCCGCGCTCGTTGAAGTAGTCGAGGTCGTAGTTGTCGTAGCCGACGGAGACGCTCGAGACCACTTCGAGTTTGCTGGCGGTTTGCAGTTGCGCGCGGCCGAGTTTGCGACCGACGCCGATGAGACCGTGGGCGTGGGGCAGGGCTTCGTTGAACTGGGCGTTGATGTCGCCGGCCTTTGGGTTGGGGACGATGACGTCGAATGCTTGCTGGAGGCTTTCGATCATGGGCGGGGTGATGCGGCTGAAGGCCAGGACAGTCTTTTTCATCGTTTTTGGCTCTTGTTCGGGCTTGATACCTAGCAAGCTAACATTTTTGTTTTGGGGTGTCTTGGCGGCCTTTGGACCGACCAGGCTTTGGGTGGTTTTGGGGGTATATCCGTTTTTTGGGTGATGGCGGCTTAGGGTTCCGCCCTTACGGCGGGTCACTTTTTCCAGACGCCGAAAAAGTAACCAAAAACGCTTGCTCCTGCGTGCGGCCCGCTCGCTGGGGCTCGGGGTTCCTTCGCTCCGGGATCGATCCGGGCGCAGTGCCTACGGTTTGCTTCGCTGCACCTCCTCTCGCTGTGTTTGGCTGCGCCAAACGGTCGCTGCGCTCCCACGCCCGGATCAATCCCTACGCTCAGCCTTCCGATGTCGCCCGTGGATCAAGATCAAGAGCAGGCGAGCTGACACTCGGCCTATTGAGTGGTGAGAGGCGACGCGATACGGGTATCAAATGGTTGAACTCAATCCCTGTGAGAGCTGGCTTGCCAGCGATAGCGGCCTGACAGCCGACCAAGGTCTGGCAGGCAGCACGCGATCCCAATGTAGGAGTGAGCCTGCTCGCGATGGCGGCCTGACAGCCGACCAATGTCTGGCAGGCTGCACACAATCCAAACTGTGGGAGCGAGCCTGCTCGCGAAAGCGGTGTGTCAGGCGCCATCAATGCTGAATGCGCTGACGCCTTCGCGAGCAGGCTCGCTCCCACAGGGGGTTAGCTGTGTGTTGAGGGTTGAGTGATTTCTACGTTATCCAGCACCCGATTCACCGCCAGTTCGGCGAGCATGATGATTTGCTGAATCGCCAGAACCGTCCGCCGTTGCGGCAGGTCGATGTAGGCGGCGATGTCGCTGGTCATGAGGCTGGCCTGGGCCAGGGATTCGCAGGCGTGGACCAGCAGGCTTTCGCTGTCCTGTTCCGGGGCGACCTGGAACATGGTGCTGGGTTTGTGGAAGCGCAGGGTGAGGGCGTTGGGTTTGAGGTAGTGGTCGAGGGCGCGGTCGGCGGCTTCGTGGAATTTCTTCGAGCCGGGGAATTCGTAGGGGGTGGTGTCGTCGGGTTCAGGTGGATTAGGCGTTGGTTTGAACATGGTGAATCTCCATTCGGGATGTGGAGTTCGCCAAGCACTGCGACCAAGCAGAAGGGTGGCGAACTGTACGCGGGTTGGTCGACCAGGGAATGGAAACCCGGCAGGGCCAAAGCCCTCCCACGCACAGTTCGCCATTAAGCAAGCTGAAAAAGTGCGCCATTCTAAACCCGGACGACCAAGTCCGGTCGCTGATGCGTCAGCGACACCCAAATCCTAGCCACCGCCCTTCCGACGGACAACCGTCAAAACCTGTCGGAAAGATCCGCGAAATCCACGTTCTGTAGGAGCTGCCGTAGGCTGCGATTAAACATCAAGATCAAAAGATCGCAGCCTGCGGCAGCTCCTACAGAAGATGCATCGTGTTTAAAAATCAGTTGGCGACGCGCGCGCCGGCGAGGCTGCCACTTAACTCATAGGCGGCCAATTCGGCTTGATGCGCCGCAAGAATCTCTGGCAACGATCCACGCAAGTACTCAACCCACGTCTTGATCTTCGCATCCAGATATTGCCGCGACGGGTAGATCGCATACAGGTTCAGCTCTTGCGAGCGGTAGTTCGGCATCACCCGCACCAATGTGCCGTTGCGCAAACCCTCAATCGCCGCATACACCGGCAACACGCCCACGCCCATGCCGCTGGTGATCGCGGTTTTCATCGCGTCGGCGGAGTTGACCAGAAACGGTGAGCTGTTGATGGTGACCACTTCCTGGCCTTCCGGGCCGTCGAAGGCCCATTTCTCCAGCGGGATCACGGGGCTGACCAGACGCAGGCAGGCGTGGTTGAGCAGGTCGCTGGGTTTTTGCGCGGCGCCGTTGGCTTTCACATAAGCCGGCGAGGCGCAGACGATGCTGTAGGTGATGCCCAGGCGTTGCGAGACGAAGCCCGAGTCCGGCAGTTCACTGGCGAGGACGATGGACACGTCGTAGCCCTCGTCGAGCAGGTCCGGTACGCGGTTGGCCAGGGTCAGGTCGAAGGTCACGTCCGGGTGGGTCTTGCGGTAGCGGGCGATGGCGTCGATAACGAAGTGCTGACCGATGCCGGTCATGGTGTGCACTTTCAGTTGTCCGGCCGGGCGCGCGTGGGCGTCGCTGGCTTCGGCTTCGGCTTCTTCGACGTAGGCGAGGATCTGCTCGCAGCGCAGCAGGTAGCGTTTGCCCGCCTCGGTGAGGGCGATGCGTCGCGTGGTGCGGTTGAGCAAACGGGTTTGCAGGTGGGCCTCCAGGTTGGAGACCGCGCGCGAGACGTTGGCGGTGGTGGTGTCGAGTTGCACGGCGGCGGCGGTGAAGCTGCCAGCTTCGGCGACACAACTGAAGGCGCGCATGTTTTGCAAAGTGTCCATGGGGTGCTCTCAAGGGAGATGGCAAATTGTGACACGAAGTTTCAGGGGCTGAGACCCCCGACCAAGGGATTATCTCGTTAACCGTAACAAAGATTCACAGAATTCCCAGCTTATCGCCGTTGAGGGCGGCCCATAGAATTGCGCCGTTGTGGGAGCGGGCTTGCTCGCGAAAGCGATTTTACCTTCAACGTGTCTGTCGACTGACAGGACGCTTTCGCGAGCAAGCCCGCTGCCGCAGGGTCTCGGTTCTTCCCCCTCTCTCAGGAATTCGCAGCTGTGCCGCGTCGCATCAACAGAGCGCTTTTGCCGCTCAGTGTTCTGGCTTTTACTCTGGGTCTTGGCGGCTGCATCTCAACGGACGGAATTACCCCGCAGGGCAAGGCGTTGGAGGCCAATTCACTGGCCACCGATGACGCCATTGCCGACGCTGCCCGTGACGCCAACTGGCCCACCGCACAATGGTGGCAAGCCTATGGCGACCCGCAACTCAATCGCTGGATCGACCTCGCCGTGCAAGGCAGCCCGAGCATGGCCATGGCGGCTGCGCGGGTGCGGCAGGCCAAAGCCCTGGCCGGTGTTGCCGAGGCGGCGGAGTCGCTGCAGATCAAGGGTGAGTCGACCCTCAAGCGCCACAACTGGCCGACCGATCAGTTCTACGGCCCGGGCGATCTGTCCAACAGCACCACTTGGGACAACAACGCCGCGCTCGGTTTCAGCTATGCCCTCGACCTCTGGGGCCGCGAAAGCAATAGCAGCGAACGGGCGGTGGATCTGGCGCACATGAGTGCAGCCGAAGCGCGATTGGCGCAGCTGGAATTGCAGAACAACATCGTTCGTGCCTACATCGAATTGTCGCTGTACTACGCCCAGCGCGACATCGTCGCGGCGACGCTCAGGCAGCAACAGCAGATTCTCGATCTGGCGCAGAAGCGTTTGAACGGTGGGATCGGCACGCACTTCGAAGTTAGCCAGGCCGAGACGCCGCTGCCGGAAACCCATCGCCAGCTCGATGCACTGGACGAAGAAATCGCCCTCAGTCGCAATCAACTGGCGGCGCTCGCCGGTAAAGGGCCGGGCGAGGGCGCGCGGTTGCAGCGTCCGACGTTGTCCCTCGGTGCGCCGTTGAAACTGCCGTCGGCGTTGCCTGCCGAACTGCTCGGTCAGCGTCCGGATGTGGTCGCCAGTCGCTGGCAAGTTGCCGCACAGGCGCGCGGGATTGATGTCGCGCATGCCGGGTTCTATCCCAACGTCGATCTGGTCGGCAGCCTCGGCTACATGGCTACCGGTGGTGGTGCACTGGAGTTTTTGACCGGCAGGAAACTCAACTACAACGTCGGCCCGGCGATCTCGCTGCCGATCTTCGACGGTGGTCGCTTACGTTCGGAACTGGGTGAAGCCTCCGCCGGTTATGACATCGCCGTGGCGCATTACAACCAGACGCTGGTCAATGCGCTGAAGAACATCTCGGATCAGTTGATCCGCCGCGAGTCGATGGACAAGCAGCAGGGCTTCGCCGCCGAGTCGGTGGCCACGGCGCAGAGGACCTACGACATCGCGATGATCGCCTATCAACGCGGCCTCACCGATTACCTCAACGTGCTCAATGCGCAGACGTTGCTGTTCAAGCAACAGCAAGTGCAGCAGCAGGTGCAGGCGGCGCGCCTGAGTGCGCACGCCGAGCTGGTGACTGCGCTGGGCGGGGGCCTCGGTGCCGGCAACGACGTGCCGACGGCCGAGAAAACCCAAGCGCCGAAAACCCCGGCACTCCTGCGTTGAACACACAACCCAATGTGGGAGCGAGCCTGCTCGCGAAAACGGTTGATCAGTCGACATCAACGTTGAATATGAAAACGCCTTCGCGAGCAGGCTCGCTCCCACAGGTTCTGCGACCAGACCGAATCTCATTGAGCACCTCTGAATGACTCCCTTGCCCGCACCGTTGCGCTGGCTCTACTCCCTGGAATGGCGCCGGGGTTTTTTCGACTGGGCGCGCAGCGATGGCGTGACCTGGGTCTACATCTTCAAGGTGCTGCTCGCCGCGTTCCTCACGCTGTGGCTGGCCATGCGTCTGGAACTGCCGCAACCGCGCACGGCGATGATCACCGTGTTCATCGTTATGCAGCCGCAGAGCGGCCAGGTGTTCGCCAAGAGTTTCTATCGTTTCCTCGGCACGTTGGCCGGCTCGGCGATGATGGTCACGTTGATCGCGTTATTTGCGCAAAATACTGAACTGTTTCTCGGCTCGCTGGCGATCTGGGTCGGCATCTGCTCGGCCGGTGCCGCACGTTGTCGCAACTTCCGTGCTTACGGTTTCGTCCTCGCCGGCTACACCGCCGCGATGGTCGGGTTGCCGGCGCTGGCGCACCCGGACGGCGCGTTCATGGCGGCGGTGTGGCGGGTGCTGGAGATCTCGCTGGGGATTCTCTGCTCGACCCTGGTCAGCGCCGCGATCCTGCCGCAAACCGCCAGCGCCGCGATGCGCAATGCCTTGTATCAGCGCTTTGGCGTGTTCGCGCTGTTCGTCACCGATGGCCTGCGCGGGCGCAGCAAAGCCGAGTCTTTCGAAGCCAGCAACGTCCGTTTCATTGCCGAAGCGGTGGGCCTTGAAGGCTTGCGCAGCGTGACCGTGTTCGAAGACCCGCACATGCGTCGGCGCAACGGTCGATTGAGCCGTTTGAACAGCGAGTTCATGGGCATTACCACGCGCTTCAATGCCTTGCATCAGTTGCTTGAACGTTTGCGCGGCCATGGCGAAGAACACGTTGTTGCGGCGATCAAACCCGGTTTGCAGGATCTCGCCGAAGTCCTCGACGGCTTCAGCGGTCGTGCCCTCACCAGTCCTGACGCTGCACGTTTGGCGACAGCCCTGGCGAGCTACAAGGAAGGCCTGCCGGCGCGGGTGCGAGCCTTGCGCGCGATCTTCCAGGAGAGCGAACCGAGCGATGCCGAGCAACTGGATTTCCACACCGCTTACGAACTGCTCTATCGCTTCGTCGATGACCTGCACGGTTATGCACAGACTCACGCCTCACTGGCCGATCACCGCCACGAACGCGAGCGCTGGGACGAACCCTTCATCCCGCAAACCAACTGGTGGGCCGCCGCTGCGTCAGGCATACGCGCCTCGTTCATCCTCATCGTGCTGGGCAGTTATTGGGTCGCCACGGCCTGGCCAAGCGGCGCGACCATGACCCTGATCGCCGCCGCTACCGTGGGTCTGTCTGCCGCCACGCCAAACCCGAAACGCATGGCGTTTCAGATGGCGTGCGGCACGTTCCTCGGTGCCCTGATCGGCTTCGTCGAAATGTTTTTCATTTTCCCGCGGATCGACGGTTTTGCGCTGCTGTGCGTGATGCTCGCCCCGGTGATCGTGCTCGGCTCGTTCCTCACCTCGCGCCCGCAATACGCCGGTGTCGGCCTCGGTTTGCTGATCTTCTTCAGTACCGGTTCGGTGCCGGACAACCTGACGATCTACAACCCCTACACCTTCATCAACGACTACATCGCCATGGTCATGGGCATGCTGGTCTGCGCGGCGGCGGGGGCAATCATTTTGCCGCCGAACAGTCGCTGGTTGTGGAAGCGTCTGGAGCAGGATCTGCGTGCGCAAGTGGTCTACGCCATCAGCGGCAAACTCAAAGGCCTGGCCTCTGGTTTCGAAAGCCGCACCCGCGATTTGCTGCACCAGGCTTATGGCCTCGCTGCCGGCCAGCCACAGGTGCAAAAGAACCTGCTGCGCTGGATGTTCGTGGTGTTGGAAGTCGGCCACGCGATCATCGAATTGCGCAAGGAACAGGCGATTTTGCCGGTGCACCCGGCCTATGCCGAATCGCAGCCGTGGCGCCAGTCGATCCGCGTGATGGGCCGCGCGCTGATGCGCCTGTTCTTGCAGCCGAACACCAGCAATCTTGAACGCGCACTGGTCGCGGTCGATCACGCGATCAGTCGCGTTGCCGCCACCGACGAGCCGTTCGCGCCGCACTTCGATACTTCAGCGTTGCGCCGGGTGAAAAGCTACCTGCACTTCATCCGCACCTCGTTGCTCGACCCGCAATCACCGCTCGCCGTCTACGCCATTGCCAAGCCCGAAGGACTTGCCCATGCCTCGTGAAATCGCCTTCCACGGCGTGTACATGCCGACCATGACCCTGATGTTTTTCATCGCTGCGGCGCTGGCCTGGGCGGTGGACCGGTTCTTGTCGGGTTTCGATCTGTATCGCTTTTTCTGGCACCCGGCACTGCTGCGTCTGAGCCTGTTTACCTGTCTGTTCGGCGCCATGGCGCTGACTGTCTACCGTTGAGAACGTCCCGATGAAAAAGTTTTTCAGCCTGCTCGCGACCCTGCTGGTGCTGGCCCTGGCGCTGTGGATCGGCCGCACCTTGTGGGAGCACTACATGAACACGCCGTGGACCCGCGATGGCCGGGTTCGCGCCGACATCATCAATGTCGCCGCTGACGTCACCGGCGAAGTGATCGACGTGCCAGTGCGTGACAACCAATTGGTGAGGAAGGGCGATCTGCTGATGCAGATCGATCCTGAGCACTACCGCATCGCGGTCAAGCAGGCGCAGTCGCTGGTCGCTTCGCGCAAGTCGACCTGGGAGATGCGCAAGGTCAACGCCCATCGCCGCGCCGACCTCGACAACCTGGTGATCTCCAAGGAAAACCGCGACGACGCCAGCAACATCGCCGACGCTGCCCTGGCCGATTACCAGCACGCGCAGGCGCAACTGGAAGCTGCCGAACTCAACCTCAAACGCACCGAAGTGCGCGCGGCGGTCGATGGTTACGTGACCAACCTGAACGTGCATCGCGGTGACTATGCGCGCATCGGCGAGGCAAAAATGGCCGTGGTCGACATGAACTCGTTCTGGGTCTACGGCTTCTTCGAAGAGACCAAGCTGCCCCACGTGAAAGTCGGCGACAAGGCCGACATGCAACTGATGAGCGGCGAAGTCTTGAAGGGCCATGTGGAAAGCATCTCGCGCGGCATTTACGACCGCGACAACCCGCAAAGCCGCGAGCTGATTGCCGATGTGAACCCGACCTTCAACTGGGTACGGCTGGCGCAACGGGTGCCGGTGCGCATTCATATTGATGAAGTGCCGGAAGGTGTTCTGCTGGCGGCGGGGATTACCTGCACGGTGGTGGTGAATCAGGGCGCTGTGGATAACTGATCGTCGGTAGACCCAGGCTCGCCTGCGATGAGGTCGACTCGGTGTCAGAGTTGCCCGCGCAACCCGAACCGCTTCATCAATGCCGACTCCAGCAAACCTTTGGGCAGCAGTGCCGCCAATAACGGTAATGCACGGCTGCCATTACCAATACGAACCAACCGTGGCGGTTTGCTCTGCTGCACAGCCTTCAACAGCTCAGCGGCAAATTCAATGGCTGGCGTCGGTTTGTCCTGCGAAGCCTTGGCCCGAGCGCGAATACCTTCACGCAGCGCAAACCACGGCGATTGTTCATTGATCAACTGCTCGGCTTCGTGCCCGGCGTTCCTGGCGAAGCTCGACTGGATGGCACCGGGCTGCACTTCCATTACGCGGATGCCGAACGGTGCCAGTTCCATGCGCAGCGCGTCGCTGAGCGCATGCACCGCCGCTTTTGATGCGCAATAAGCGCCGGCAAATGGTGTCACCAGCACGCCGGACACACTGCCGATATTCACCACCAGACCTTTACCCCGGCGCAGCACCGGGAACAGTGCGCGAGTGACGCCGACAATCGAGAACACATTGGTCTCGAACTGGCGCTGCATGCCCGCCACGCCGCCGTCGAGCAGCGGGCCCATGGCGCCATAACCGGCGTTGTTGATCAATACATCGAGCCCGCCGTGCTGTTGGTTGATGCGCTCGGCAAGTTGTTCCAGGGCGGCGCCGTCATTGACGTCCAGTTGCACCGCAGTAAATCCGGCACTCGCCAGCGCCGCAACATCTTCAGCCTTGCGCGCACTGGCCCAGACCTGGTACCCGGCAGCCTTGAAGGCATCGGCGAGGGCGCGGCCAATGCCGCTGGAGCAACCGGTAATCAACGCAACGGGCATGACGCATTCCTTGTGCAAAAAATGGAGGGGGAGAGGATCAGTCGGAGAAACTGCCCTGCAAGCGCTCGGCGCGAAACTCGAGGGTTTGCGGGCGATAACCGGGACGCAGTGGCGGCATTGGCAAACAGTCTTCCCAGTTGCCGCCGGCCTGCAATTCGCCGGGACCGCGATAGCGTGGCGCGCTGTATTGATTGTCGGCCAGATTGACCGTATCGCCCGGCGCATACGCGGCAATGCGCCAACGCAGCTCGGTCAATGGCACGTTATTGCCGTTGTTCATTTTCAGTTGCAACGGGCGATCTGCCGGGCATTGCTCCGGCGCGTAGGTGATGCGCAATTCCAGGCGCGCCAATTGCTTGACCTCGCGGTTGTCCAGCCACACCACCCACATCGCCACCAGACCCAGACCTACAGCGGCGGCGAGAGACACCGGCAGGGCCTTGGCCGGATAGCGCAACAACAGGATCAGCCAGGTGAGAACCAGCAAGACGCCGATGAACATGTTTGAACGCTCCATGAATGCCTGCTGACCATCCTACCCAAGGCTTGCGGGAATGGACATTCGCCTGGCAAAGCATTGCACCGTTGGTCGGAACTGTAGTTTCCGACAGTAGGCGTGTTCGCCCCCTCGCTGCTGTGATGCCAGAGACAAAGGATGTCGGTGCGGTGCGAGGCAATGTCATGGGAATGTACAGCAAGACGCCAAGACTGTCGGTGGTCGACCCGCGCGGTCTGGTCTGTCGTGCGGTGGGGTAGAAACCACCAGCCGGCTCATGGGGCCGATGTCAGTGGCGTTCAACAGCCCTGTCGAGGACCCGAAAGTGCTTGCCGCCAGGCCTGTAGCGGCGGATGGCAGGCACCGGCGCACGGTGAGCTGGAAGCCACGGAGGATGAGTTCGGGCGGCCGCGCCGGGGGGCGAGATTCGGCTAGACGAAAAAAAGCCCCCGCCCAACCCGCTGCGGATAGGGGACGCAACGGGCTGGACGGGGGGCTTGTTACTGCAGATCGATCACTGCGCGATGGTTTTCACCGACACGCCGCGTTCGATCGGGGTGGAGCGGCCGTAGATATCTTCGAAGCGTTCGATATCGTCTTCACCCAGGTACGAGCCCGACTGCACTTCGATGATTTCCAGCGGAATCTTGCCCGGGTTGCGCAGGCGATGCACCGAGGCAATCGGAATGTAGGTCGACTGGTTTTCGCAGAGCAGGAACACGTTGTCATCGCAGGTCACTTCGGCGGTGCCGCTGACCACGATCCAGTGTTCGGCGCGGTGGTGGTGCATCTGGAGCGACAGGCACGCGCCCGGTTTCACCGAGATGTGCTTGACCTGGAAACGCCCGCCCATGTCCACCGAGTCATACGAACCCCACGGACGGTAGACTTCGCAGTGGTTCTGGGTTTCGCTGCGGCCCTGCTCGTTGAGCGTGTTGACCATCTGCTTGACGCCCTGGACCGAGTCCTTGTGCGCAATCATCATGGCGTCTTTGGTTTCGACCACCACGATATTTTCCAGACCGATCACCGACACCAGTTTGCCGTTGCCGTGGATCATGCAGTTCTTGCTGTCCTGGATGACCACATCGCCTTTGCTGACGTTGCCGTTGGCGTCTTTCTCGTTGACTTCCCACAGCGACGACCAGCAGCCGACATCGCTCCAGCCAGCGGTCAGTGGCACGACGCAGGCGCGCTGGGTTTTTTCCATCACGGAGTAGTCGATGGAGTTGTCCGGGCAGCAGGCGAAGGTGGCTTCGTCGAAGGTCACGGTGTCGTTGTCCTGCTCGCTGCGTTCAAGGGTCAGCAGGCAAGTGTCGTAGATGTCCGGGTCGTGTTTTTTCAGCTCTTCGAGGAAGCGGCTGGCGCGGAACAGGAACATGCCGCTGTTCCAGTAGTAACCGCCGGACTCAACGTACTCGGTGGCACGTTTGACGTCCGGTTTTTCAACGAAGTGCGAGACGCGGCTGACGCCTTCGGGCAGCAGCGAATCGCCAGTGGATTTGATGTAGCCGTAACCGGTTTCCGGTTTGGTCGCCGGTACGCCGAACAACACCATTTCGCCGTTTTCAGCCGCGACGGTGGCGAGGGCGAGGGCGCGTTGCAGGGCTTTCTGGTCTTCGAGAACGTGGTCGGCTGGCAGCACCAGCATCAGTTCGTCACGACCTTCATTGACCAGCATCATCGCGGTCAGCGCCACCGCCGGCGCGGTGTTGCGGCCGAACGGTTCCATGAGGATGCGCTGGCATTCCAGATTGCGATTGGCCAACTGCTCATTGACGATGAAACGGTGATCCTTGTTGCAGACCACGATCGGGGTGTCCATGCCTTCGAACACCAAGCGTTCGAGGGTTTGCTGGAACAGGGTGTGTTCGCCGGTCAGGGCGAGGAATTGCTTAGGGAACTGCTTGCGCGAAAGCGGCCAAAGACGTGAACCGCTACCACCTGACAAGATCACCGGAATCATATTGTTTACTCCATAAAATGCAGTTGAGAGCTGCAAGCGGCAAGTGGCGAGTTAGAAACACGTCACTTGCAGCTTGAGGCTTGTAGCTGATAGCTCGAGCGATTAGCGAGTCGATACCGGGCGTTTTACCCAGACTGGCGACAGGCTGCTGCCGCTGCCGGTGACGTACAGCACCGCAGCTTCACCGCGCTCCAGGGCGACCGGCTTCACGTCGCCGACTTTCTTGTCACCTTCGAACAGCGCCAGGCTGACTTTCACCGGGTTGATTTCACGTTCGCCACGGCCCTTGGCGGCCACGGTTTTGACCACTTCAGTCTTGCCGTCGGCAGTCTTCAGGGCCAGCGGCTTGTCGCTGAGGTTCTGCACGCGCACCAGGGATTTCTGCTTGTTCTTGAACGGCGGTTCTTCGATCAGTTGCGGCGCACCTGAGGCGTTGTTGACCAGGGTGTAGTAGTGGTCACCGGCAAGTTTGACCGGCAGAGTCTGGCTGCCGACCTTGGCGCTGTAATCACCGCCGGGCATGAAGCTGAAGTCGCTGCTGGCCAGTGGCGCAACGTCGCTCAGGTTGGTGCTGCCGACAGTTGCGCTGACTTCAGCGTTGCTGGCGTTGTAGACACGCACGAAGGTCGAGCCTTTCGGTGCGGTCGGGCCGTACAGCGCGGCGTCGCCACCGGCGAAGGCAGGGACGGAAAGCACGCTGAGGCCAGCAACCAGTGCGAAGCTTTTAGCGAGACGACGAGGAGTAGTAGTGAAAGTCATGGTGTACCTCTCTTTCAGTTTTGCGCCCGATCGGGCGTCTCGGATTGAGTGTTGATGGCTACGTTTTGTTGGCGAGCACCGGCTTGTTTGAGCTCTGCGACCCACTGCGGGTCGGCGTCGCCGATTTCGTTGTTCACAGGCAGATAACGTTCAGGAAACTCCCAGATCAGCACCTGTGGCGGGCTGTTCTTGAAGTCATCGCTTTTCAGGTAGCTGAGCATCGGCAGGATCGGGCCATGACCGTCTTCGGCGTAGCTCACCACGTCGCTGTGCAGCGCTTGTTTCAGCGCACCGACGAAGTTCCAGTTGGGGTTGGCGCTGTAGCTGGTGCCGACCAGTGCCACCGGCACTTCATGGCTGGCGAACAGCGCGTCGTCACCGGCAGGCTGCTCGCCGGCCGCGACGGTGTTGCGCTTTTGCAGCGGCTCTTGCGCCGGCATCAGGTTTTCGAACAGTGGATCGAGCGGCAGGAACAGGCGTAGATCGCCCTTGTGCGTGACCTTCTCGGCTGGGGTGGTGATGAAGCGTTGCGGCTCGCCGCTGAGCGGGAACTTGTCGGCGATGGTTTTCGCCAGCGTATTCGCCGCAATCTCGGCGCCTTCCGGCGTCCAGTGGGTGTCGGTGCGCAGGAACACTTGCTGACCGCTCTGCTTGGCCTGTTGCAGTGGCTTGAGCAGGTCAGGGGCGAGGATCTTGTCGGCCGCCACGCGATGATGGAAATCCTGATAAAGGTTTTCGTGAATGCTCGCCGGTTTCACTTCACCCAGATGCTCCGGGTACAGACGAACCTTGGCCGGCACGATGGCCATCACCAGTTTCACGCCTTTGTCTTTCAGGGTCTGGCGCACGCCTTCGACCAGTGCGTAGTTGCCTTGCAGGTTCAGCTCTTCGTTGACGATCGGGTTGAATTCCTCATCGCTGTACAGCCACTGATCGCGACCGAGCACCACACCCGGACGACCTTCGTTGAACAGTTTGAAATCCAGCGCGGCCCAGAGGTTGGTGCCCAGGCGCTTGATCGGAAATTCATCGTCGTAGTGAGTTTCCACCGCTTTGGTCCAGCGGCCATTGAGCACCGTCGCATCGGCATTGGTGCTGAAGCCGAAGAAGCTGCGAACCGACCACAGACCGAGGACCAACAACGTCAGCAGAAACAGGGCGATGTAGAAGATGCGTAATGAGCGGGTCATGTCAGATCCCTCAGAACTGGAAGTAAAGGAACGGCGAGAAGCTTTGCGCCGAGAGTTTGAGAATCGAGGCGATGAACAGCAGCAGGATCAGGCCGCGCATCACGTAGCGGGACCAGTCCGCGCTCCAGTAGGCCGGTTGCACCTGGGCGTCGACGCCAACGGTGTAGCCAGGCTCGTGGATGCTCGCCGGGTTTTCGCCGGGGGCGGCTTTGATCATGCCCGGGGTCGCCGTCGCAGGGCCGTTGGCCTCGACGTTGACTTCAGGTTTGCTCTTGGCCGGCGGCTGGTTGGTGTACAGATCACGCAGGCCGAAGAACGCCAGCGTCACGTAGGCAACAACGAGTGTCGCGACTTGCAGACCAGTGAGGCTGGCCTGGTTGAGTTCCGAAAGCGACCAGTCGCCGAAGCTGAACATTGCGCCGTACATGCGTCCGGCAACGTGCAGGTTCTCAGCGCGGAAGATCACCCAGCCCATGACCACCAGCAGGAAGGTCAGCGCCCAGCGGATCGGGTTGAGGCTGCGCGGCGAGGTGTTCAGGCCCAGCGCTTTTTCAATCGCCAGCCACATGCCGTGCCAGGCACCCCAGACGATGTACGTGATGTTCGCGCCGTGCCACAGCCCCCCCAGGAGCATGGTCAGGAACAGGTTGCGATAGGTCATCAGCGTGCCTTTACGGTTACCGCCGAGAGTGATGTACAGATAGTCACGCAGCCAGGTCGACAGGCTGATGTGCCAGCGGCGCCAGAACTCGGTGATCGACTGGCTGATGTACGGCTGCTTGAAGTTTTCCATGAAACGGAAGCCCATCATCAAGCCCAGACCGATGGCCATGTCGCTGTAACCGGAGAAGTCGAAATACAGCTGCGCGGTGTAGGCGAGCGCGCCGAGCCAGGCGTCACCCGTGGTCGGGTTTTGCAGGGCGAAGCAATGGTCGGCCACCACGGCGAGGGTGTCGGCGATGAAGACCTTCTTGATGAAACCCTGCATGAACCGCGTGCAGCCCTCGGAGAATTTATCGAGGGTGTGCGTGCGATTGTTGAACTGATCGGCGAGGTCGCGGAAACGCAAAACCGGGCCGGCAATCAGGTGCGGGAAGATCGCCACGAACGCGGCGAAGTCGATCAGGTTGCGCGTGGCCGGGGTGTCGCCGCGATACACGTCGATGATGTAGCTGATCGACTCGAAGATGTAGAACGAGATACCAATCGGCAGCAGCACGTGGGTGAGGATGAACGGCTCAAGTCCGACCGAGGTCATCATCGCGTTGATGCTGTCGACGCCGAAGTTGGCGTACTTGAAGTAGCCGAGGATGCACAGGTCGACTGCGACACCGAGCAACAGCCAGCGCTGCGCCGGTTTGGTTCGCACACCGGCGGCACCGACTTTGAGGCCGATCCAGTAGTTCCACAGTGTGACGGCGGCGAACAGCGCGAGGAAGTCCACACGCCACCAGGCGTAGAACACGTAGCTGGCGATCAGCAGCAGTAGGTTGCGATAGCGTTGCCCGCTCAAGTAGTACAAGCCGAGAAAGATCGGCAAGAACAGAAACAGGAACACGTTGGATGAAAATACCATCCCGATCTCTCCATGTTTGAACCAACAGTCAAGGGCCAAAGCCCCCCCAAACCCCCCCGTGTAGTGGAGGGGTGAAACGGTGTTTCTGTCAGGGTTGTGCAGGACCTTGAAATCTTCCCTCACCCCCCGCCCTCTCCCGGAGGGAGAGGGAGCCTGATCTCCATGGTTTTCAGAAATGGAGATCGACCCGGTATTTCATTTCGGCGTAACTCGCACAGCCCCCTCGGTCAGTTCCCTCTCCCTCGGGGAGAGGGTCAGGGTGAGGGGCTTTTAGCCCTTTTCATGGGACGGGTCGTAGACCTTGGTCAGGTCGCCACCCAGGCGAAAGGTCTTGAACGGCTGCATGCCGTGCTTCTTCTCGATGACATCCGGCGCACAGGTGTAGAGCGTGCAGAACGGTTCGAGCCAGGCGAATTTCATGTCCTTTTTGAGGTCGGTCATGTCCTGCTCTTTGCCGTTCTTCTTCTCGAATTCATCCGGGTCTTTCACGCCCGACAGCACCCGCTCACCCAGACGCTTCAGCGCGCTGTTGTTTTCCTGACGCAGATCGACACCGTTGACCTGGGCGAAACTGGCGATCATCGCCAGCGGCGGCAGGGCGTAGTTGTGATAGGCGAGGGCGCGTTGCTGACGCTTGAGTTCGTTCGGCAGGAAGCCGTCGGCATCGACCTGGTTGACGCCAACCTTGTATTCCTTCACTGCCCAGTCAAACAGGTCGCGACGGTTGGTTGCGACCGACGTCGCCATCACCGACCAGGCGGCCCAGTAGGAGTGGTTGTTGGTTTTCTCCAGCGGCAGGTTGTCCCAGTCGCTGACGACCTGATCCGCCATTTTGCTGAACCAGGCTTCGATCAACTGCGCTTGCTGCTGATGCTGGGCCAGCGGATGCGAGTCGGAGAATTTCAGGCGAATGTACGAAGAGGCCATGCTGCCCAGCGCCCATTTGCGCATCGACTTGCCGGTGTGGTTGAAGTCTTTCGACATCAACGCATCGGCCTTGGCCCAGGCGGTCAGCCAGTTCAACGTGCAGTCGAGCTGTTCCGGGCGACCGTCGCGCATGAACTGCATCACCCGTTTGGCGGTGCCGCGCTCCAGCGTGGTGATGTCCTTGGTGGTGTCGCGAAAGGCTTTTTCCGACTTGACGTTCAGCGTCGCGCGGGCTTTGTCCGAACCTTCGTATTTGCTGCGAAATTGCAGCGGCCCGGTATACGGCGTCGGCGTTGCATCGCAGCCTTCGCTTTTGTCACCGGTCTTGAATTTTTCCACAGGCGCAAAATAGCCTTGGGGCGGACGCAGTGGTGCGGCGGCCTGCGCGGTGCCGGCGAAGATCGCCAGCCCGAGCAGCGTCGGAGCCAATAAAGATTTCAATTTCGGATTTCGCATAGCAGACCTCATTGCCCGACCTGAGCGGTTTGTTGCCCAGTGCCCGGGAATACGTTGCGTTTGCAGATTTTCGCTTCGACTTTCTGTGGCGCGGTGCCCGCTTCCGGGCCCTGGACCTCGACCGCCAGCAGGTTTTGCGAGGCCCAGTCTTCGTCCGTGCGCAACTCAAAGGCGAAACGACCGTCGGTTTCGGAGGTTTCCGGTTTCTCGATCTTGATGTCCTCGTGGCGCCCGTTCATGTACCAGAGGGTGGCTTGCAGGGTTTTCACCGAGGTGTCGGCGAAGCGGATGTCGACCTGATGGTTGCGGTTCTGCAGGTTCAGGTTCTTGCTGTTGACCAGCAGTTCTTGCTTGCTGCCCGGCTTGAGCGTGGTGCTCGCGGACATTTGCGCGTCTTTGCCTTCGCAGCCGTTGTCGAGCAGGGCCATCATCTGGCGATAGATGGTTTCCTGATCGAGGCGGTAGAGCGGCGAGAATTCCCAGATGAGAATCTTCGGCGGAGTTTTCTGAAACTCGTCGCTACCGAGGTACTGCAACATCGAACCTTCCAGACCACCGCCGGGGAACGCGACGTTGAGGATGTCGGCGCCGATGGCTTCTTCGAGGAAGCCGGCGAAGTTGTAGTTCTTGCCGCTATGCGAAGTACCGACGAGGGTGATTTGCGGATTGCCGGAATCGCCGAACAGATCGCCATCGCCCGCTTCGCCTTTCGGTTCGGTGGTGAACTGATCCATGTACTGAATCGCATAACTGGTGCCGCACAGTTGCCCGGCCATGTTGTGCAGGGTGCCGGTCTTGCCCATGCGCCCGGAGCGCTTGGTCTCGAATTCACGCTTGGGAATGTCGGCGAAGGCCGGGATCTGCTTGACCTTCTCGGCTACGATCTTCGCCGTGCGCTGTGCGCCGTATGGCGTCCAGTGCTGGTCGCCACGGAAGTAGAAATCGTGGGCGGGCAGGGTGTCCGGCAACGATTCGTTGGTCAGCGGCGACAGATCCGGCACCACGTAACCCATCTTGGCGAAACGGCCGAGCATGGTCTTGTAGTTGCCCAGCGCTTTCTCGTAGTCGAACGCGGCTTTTTCCTGCGGGTTGAGCTTGTTGCGGTTCACCAGGCCACGGGTCGGCTGGTAGACGATCACCAGTTCGACGCCTTTGGCCTTGAACGCATCGTGCAGCTGTTGCAGGCGTTTGTAGCCGGCCGGGGTGGTGTTGAACTCGGTGCGCAAATCTTCCTGAGTCCGGAACAACCAGTCGCCCTGCGCCTGCACCAGGGTGGTGAAGTTCTGTTGATAGCGCGTGGTGTAGTTCTTCGCGTCATGGGCCGCCGGGCACAGGTTGCAGCACGGCTCGGCGCTGAACTTCGGTGGCGTTACAGCGGCGCCTTCGTCGGCGCGGGCGCCGTTGCTGGCCGCGAGAATGCCCACGGTCAGGGCCGACAGGCTGAGTAATCTGATCAAGTGTGGGTGCATAAAATTATCCTCAGTCCTGCATTTCGGTCTGGCGTTCGACAGGGTCGATCAGCACGGCTTTCTGCTGGCGCACCAGCAGGTCGAGAATTTCATCCTGGCGCTCGCCAAGGATGCCGTTGAAGCTGATGCCGCTGGATTTGGTCGGCGCCAGCATCGACACGCGATACAGCTCGACGCTCAAAGGCGAGTCGATGGACAGCGGGCCGCTGCCGTTGGCCGCCAGTTCACCGCCGACGACAATCAGCGACACCTGTGCATCGAACGGGTCGAGCTTGATGTCACGGTCGGTGTCGGTGAGGTCCTTGATGTGGCCGTACACGCCGGTCAAACCGTTGGCCATGGCGACGTTTTCGTAGAGGCGGATGTTCACGCTGTTACGAATGCGGATGCCGTGGCGCTTGTTGCTGATGACCCTGTTGCCCCACAGCAGGTTGTCGGCGGACTCGTAGAGGGTGATGCCGTCGGTGTGGTTCTTGTAGATCTCGTTGTAGGCAATGATGTTGTTGACGCTGTTGCGGTCGATCACCAGGCCCGAGAGTTTGTTGTCGTAGCTTTTGTTGTTGAAGATGAAGCTGTCGTTGACCTCACGGGAAATAATGATCCCGTGCTTCTTCTTCGTGCCGTGGACGGTGTTCTCGGCAATGATCAGGCCGTGGGAACGGTCGTGCGGGTCGATGCCGTAGACGATGTTGTCTTTGTAGGTGTTGCCCTTGACCACGAAGTCGCGGGTCTCGTAGCAGTAGAAGCCGTACCACATGTCGGAGAACTCGGAGCCGACGATCCAGCCGGTCGGTTCAGGACGTTTGAGCACCTTGGCCATGTTCGGCGTGTACTGGGAAATACTCACGCCGTAGGACTTGCTGTTGGCGTAGCCGAAACTGGCCATTTTGCTGTTGACGATGTAGGTCTCGGTGCCACCCCAGGCGAGCAGGAATGGACGGAATTCCTTCGGCGAACGGAAGGTTGCCGGGCCGTTTTCCTTCTCGCGCCAGCCAGTGATTCTGGTGTCACGCACGAACAGCTGACCGTCGTTGACGAGGAACGAGCCGGCCTCTTGCGACAGGCGCAATTCCTGGGTCTGGCCGTCGATTTCGAGGATGCCTTTACGGCCAACCACAATCGGCAGCTTCGCCAGGTAAACGCCCGGCGAGGTCTCGCTGAAGTACTGCTTGGGCAGTTTCTTCGCCAGATCCTTGAGGTTCATGTAGCCGTCGTCGACGAAGATCGCCTGCGGGATGCCGTGCTGACGCACCACCCATTCGGCCATCTTGTTGTCGCCGCCGATGAAGTCCTTCAGCGCGTCTTCCTGCATCATCCGGCGCACGCTGATCTTGCCCGGTTTGCTGCGGACGATCTTCGCCGCAGCGGCCTCGGCGGTGAAGCCGGACAGGTCAGGCAATTTCGGCTTGGCCAGTTCCAGCGCCTCGGTCGGCGCGCTGCTGACGGTGTAGGTCTTGGCCTGTTGCAGCTCTTTGGCGGTGGCCACCGGTTTGCCCTGTTGAGGCACAGCCGGTTCCACGGTGGCGAAGGCGCCAGCGGAGGCCAGCAGCATGGCGCCGGCCAACAGGCTGAGCGAGCCTTTCCTTGCATGGTGCATGTCGGGCACTCCCTTGGCGGTTTGCATCAGAAGCGCCAGATCACGTCGATGAACGCGCGGTGCATGTACGAATCAACCTGCTTGCCATAGGCATCGCCCGGTTTGAACACACCGCCACGCAAGCGCACGAGGGCTGAAGGCTCGTCGATCGACTGGCTCAGCGCCGCCGGCAACAGGCCCTGCTTGAAGTACTTGGTGACGACCAGGTCCATCTCCTGACCCAGGTCCTTGTTGCCGTCTTCAAGCGGCAGCGAGGTGCTGGAGATCGCGCCGGTGACGTCGTCGGTGTTGTTTTCCACGGCATTGATACCGTTGCTGCCAACGGGCTTGTTGCCGTCGACGCGCCAGAACTTGTGATAGATCAGGCTGGCGTCGTACTCGTCGTTGACCATCCAGGAACCGAACAGGGTCGCGGTCTGCATGTTGTTCATTTCGCCACGGAAGGCTTCGCCGAAACGGTGAACCCGCGAGCGCGTACCGGTGTAGTTGGAGCGGTTGCTCTCCAGACCGTTCTGCTCGTAATCGGCGCTGGCGCGGGCATAGGCAGCGCCGACTTGCCATTGCGGATCGAGGCGCAGACGCACACCGATGTCGGTGGCCCAGCCGTTGACGTCATCGCTGCGCTTGGCTTGCGCCGGGCGCGAACCATCGGCGTTCAAAGCGTTGACCGTGTCGCGGTCGCCGCTCATGCCGGTGATGCTGCCCCAGTAGTTGACGGTGTTGGTGTTGCGCCAGTTGTAGGCGTCGCTGTCGGCGGTGAGGCCGAGCCAGCTGATGTCGCCGTTCTCGGTTTTATCCAGCGAATCGCGCGCTACACCCGGTTCGGCGTAATCAAGCTTGCCGTCATCGTGGGTGTGGTGACCGCGAATGCCGACCCACTGCCCCGGCGTCCACTGATATGCGGCGTCGGCGTAGGCGTGCAGGCGATCCTTGTCTTTCGGTGCCAGCTCTTTCAAGTCGGTGCGGTATTCGCTGAAGCGTTCGGCGACACCGGCATTGGCGCGCAGCAGGGTGGTGTCGAAGGTCCAGTTCAGCGCTTCGATGTTGGTGTCGCGCCATTGGCCGTCGTCATTGCGCAGACGCTGGCGACCGAACTTGAGCATCTCGCCCGGGTATGGCGTGAGGCCGCTGTAGCCGACCCAGAATTCGCGCATCGCCAGGTAGTTTTTCTTGGTTTTGCGATCACCGTTGTCGGTGGCTTGTTCACCGTCGGATTGTTGCAGGGTGTCGGTTTCGATGATGTCGGTCGACGTCACGGCCTGACCCATGGCGTAGGCGCTCCACGCACCGCTTTCGCCGTAGATCCACGGACGCAGGTCGAGGCCGACGCCGTTGACGTCGCCGCCGCTGGCAGTGCCGAGGTCGCGGTCGTCTTCGGACTGGCCGGTGACTTTCACTTCCAGGCCAAAGTTCTTGGTTTCAGTCATCGCGGCCAGTGTCGGGCAAGACCAGATCAGCGCGAAGGTGAGGCCAATACCGGCCTTCACGAATGGATTCAACTTCATAATTTTTCCTCGCCGTCTTCTTCTTGCAGGGCGTGCAGTTGCAGCGTGTTCGGGTTCAGAGCGCCACGGCTGGCTTGCTCTTGTTGCAGCAGACGTTGGGCTTGGGCCAGACGCTCGGGCGGCAATTGCGCGGCGAGGGTGGTCGCCAGCTCATCGGCTTGCGGAGTGTTTTGCGCCTTGGCCAATTGGCTGAACACGTAGGCGTTGACCGGGTCGGGCTTGGTGCCCTTGCCTTGGGAGAACAGCTGGGCGATGGCGAAGTCGGCGCTGTTCTGGCCGTTACGCGCAGCGGTCAGCAAGTGGTCGAGAGCCTTCTGCGGGTAGACCTTGCCGAGGTAGCCACGGCGATAGATCTGCCCGAGGTAGTAGTCGGCGGCGACTTCACGGCCAACGGCTTTCTGGAAATGTTCTTCGGCGACTTTGGCGTCAGCCGGAACCATTTTGCCTTCGTAGTAGAGCTTGCCCAGCAACAGCTCGGCGCGCGGCTGGTCGGCGGCACGGCCATTGTCGAGGTACTTCATCATCTGATCGACGTCGCCCAGTTCCGGGTAGTCGTACAGCAATTGTGCGAGGGTCACCCACGACGCCGGATAGCCCGGAGCGATCGGTTCAAGCAGCGATTGCGCGGTTTTTTCGTCGGTCTTGCCCAGGGTCGAATCGGCGAGCACACGGGCCACGGAATCGACGCGCTGCGCGGTGACGGTGCCACGGCTGTAACCGGCCTGCATCTGCTTGATCAGCTCGGCTTGTTGCTCAGGCTGCGCGCGTTTCTGGTAAACCGTGGCCAGTTCGACGTAGCAAATGTCCGTGGTATTGATCGCGGCTTTGCAGATTTTTTCCACGTCATCCAGGTGCTGGTCGTAGGTGCCTTGGGTGCGATACAGCAGCACCTGCGCCAGACCTGCTTCCGGGTAGCCGGATTTGCGCCACTGATCGATCTGCTGCTGGGCGTTGATGTTGGGGAAGCTGTGCGGGTATTGCAGGTACAGCATCGCCAGCGGGATCAACGTGTTGCCTTCGCCATTGGCGGCGGCTTTTTTCAGCAGGGTTTCGGCTTCGTGGTGCTCGGCTTCGGTGGAGCCCGGCTTGGCCACCAGCAAGCGTCCGAGACGTGCCTGCGCGCGCGACGAAACACTGGCCGCCGCACGGTAAGTCGCCTCAGCCTGTTTCATTTGCGCCGGGTCGCGACTGTCGACCTGGATATCGGCCAGGCCGACTTGTGCCTCGCTGTAACCCAGATCGGCGAGCTGCTGATAGTTCTGCGCCGCAGTGGCGGTGTCGCCGCGCTTGAGCGCTTCGTTGGCCAGACGCTGATCGGGCAGGCCGGCGCAACCGGCGAGACTGACTGCCAAAGCCAGCGAGCACACCATCAAACCCATGTGGGAGCGAGCCTGCTCGCGAAGCAGTCGACTCGGTACACCAGACAAACCGTGCTGACCCTTTCGCGAGCAGGCTCGCTCCCACAGGGTCGGCGGAGTGTTGAAGATAGGAGTAGTCACAGGCGTGTCCTCGACTTAAAGACCGGCAGCCATGGCTTTGTCGATCAGCCAGTTCAGGTTCGGGCCACGGTCGCTGTTCACTTCCACCGGGCGGCCGGCGAGGTTGCTGTCGAGTGGCTCGTCAGGCTGGATCTGCACGCGGATGTCGGAGGACAGGTCGGCGCTTTTCAGGCTGGTGCTGCTGACGATCTTGCCGGTGCGGGTCTTGTCTTCGCCGGCGATCTGGAAGCTCACCGGTGTGCCCGGACGCACGTCGCCGAACTGGCGATAGGAGAAGCGCGCATCAACGGTGGCCTGGGTGTTGCGCGGCACCAGTTGGAAGATCACGTCGCCCTTGCTCGCGTATTGACCGTCAGCGACCAGTTGCTGGGCCACGGTGCAATCGCACGGCGAGGTCAGGGTGCCGGTCATTTGCTTGCCGAACAGTTCTTCAACCTTGGCCGGCGACAATTGATCCTCTTCCAGATGACCCTTGAGCACGTCGAGCATGCTGGTGCTGAAGGTTGCCAGCGGTGCGCCTTTGGCCGCGACACCATCGGACTTGATCAGACTCTGCACGGTGCCGTCACGCGGCATGGTGATGTTCATCCCTGGCACGCTGACCAGACCGGCCTGGGCGTGGCTGACGAAGTACATGCCGTACACCGATTTGAAAATGAAACCCGCTGCCACCAGGCCAACCGCGAAAATGCCGGCGCTGAACGTGATGGCTTTCAGACGCCCGAACGGGGTCATGCCGGAGCCGCCATCCTTGACCTTGCGCGCCTTGGTGAAGTTGTCGCGCTGCAGGGTCGCCAGTACTTCGCCGATGCTGACGATGTCGCCAGCCAGGTGCGAAGTGATCAGGTGGCGCAGGGTGGAAATGTCTTGCGGTTCGAGGTTCTGGAACTGGCAGCCGGCGCGACCGGTCTGGCGGTCGAAGGAACGCACCTGCAATTCAACGTCCATCGCCAGACCGAGGTTGTCGATGACGAATTGCAGACGTGCCTTGTACACCTGGCCAATGGTCAGTGGCATTTGCCCGGCGTTGAACGCCAGACCACCGGCCGACAGGTCCAGGACCCGCGCTTCGAGCGGCGTCCGGTCAGGGCCGAAGAAACGCAGTTTGGCCGGGATTTTCACGCGGGCGTGTTGGCGCTGGGCTTCGGATTCATGCACTACGTTGGCGTTGACGGCGGTATTCATGGGGGCGATTTCCTTGTTAATTCAATAGGGGCAGGTCAGACCATCATCAGCAGCACGGCGACAAAAATGCTGCCGGCGGAGAAGGTCATGGTCCGAGACGACCAGGTGTTGAACCAACGTTGAAAGCTGGCGAGATCACGGGTCAGGGAAGTGGGCTGGCGCGTCCAGGATTGCTGGTCGAGGCGGAAGAACACGTAGATCTTCACCAGCGCGCCGACGATCTGGTTGTAATAAAGAATCGCTGGATAAGCCGGGCCGATCCGGTGACCGGAGCACGACAGCAGCAGGGTCAGAATCAGGCGGGTGATGCCGATCCACAGCAGGTAGACCAGGATGAACGCGGTGCCGTATTTGAAGCTGGCGATGATCGCCACGGTCAGGCCGAGCAGCGAAGTCCACATCGATACACGCTGGTCGAACAGCACCACCGAGGTGAAGGCACCGAGGCGTTTCACACCCAGGCCCAGCGCTCGCGAGTTCTGACGCAGGTTGTTGCCATACCAGCGGAACATCAGCTTGCGGCTGGCCTTGATGAAGCTCTTTTCCGGCGGGTGTTCAACGGTGTTGATCGCTGCGTCAGGCACGTAAAAGGTGTCGTAACCCAGGCGCATCAGGCTGAACCAGCTCGACTTGTCGTCGCCGGTCAAAAACTTGAAGCGGCCCAGACGCCAGTGTTGCAGCGAGTCGCTTTCAACGTCGGCGATGAATTCCGGGTTGGTGACCACGGTGGCGCGGAACACCGACATGCGCCCGGTCATGGTCAGCACGCGCTTGGACAGGGCCATCGAGCACATGTTGATGTGGCGCTGGGCGAAACGCAGCTTGTGCCATTCGCTCATGATGTAGCCGCCGCGCACTTCGCAGAATTCGTTGGTGGTCAGGCCGCCGACGTTGCCGAACAACTGGAACCACGGCACGGTCTTGCGCACGGTGCCTTCGCCGAGCACGGTGTCACCATCGATCACGGCGACTACGGCGCGGTCGTCCGGCAGGTGGCGGGAGATTGCGCGGAAACCATAGGCCAGGCCATCGCGCTTGCCGGTGCCGGGAATGCGCACGAAGTCGAGCTTGACCCGGTCTGGCGGATTCATCCGCGCCCACAGCGCTTTCACCAGCAGCTCATCGGACATTTCCACGATGGAGCAGACCACGGTGGTCGGCAGTTCGCAGTCGATGGCTTCGCGGATCACCGAGCTGTAGACCTGCGCTGTGGTCAGCGCGTCGATACGGAAACTGGTGACCATCAGAAACACATGCGACGGGTCCGCCGCTTTTCCCAGCTTGCGCACTTTGCGGCGCAGGTGAGGGTAAACGATGTAGAGAAAAATCATGCCGCGCACAAAGTGCGTTGCACCCATCGAGTAGCGCCAGATACCCACGGCGCCAATCAGGAAAATGAAGTCCTTCGACTCGGAGTCGAATGTGGACGTGGGCAGCATCAAGGCCAGGCCCATCAGCAGACTGAGATAAAAAAGCCAGCCGGCTGATTGCAGAAAAAAATGTTTGAGCTTGGTCATCGACGTCATCCAAGGTAAGAGAGGCTTCGAGCTGCAAGCCTCAAGCTGCAAGTGAAACGCTTTTGCTTGCAGCTCGAGGCTTGTCGCTTGGCGCTGCTTTACCAGCAGATACCTTCGGTGCGAGTACCGGCGTCGGTGGCTTTGGCCATGAAGCCGACCAGGTCGATGACCTGCTTGCCGTGCGGCGCTTGCTGGGCCAGCGAGCGGAACTTCTCGTCGCGGTTGCCGAGGATGATCACGTCGGAGTTGTCGATGACCGAATCGAAGTCCGCGTTGAGCAGAGACGACACGTGGGGGATCTTCGACTCGATGTAGTCCTTGTTCGCGCCGTGAACACGGGCGTACTCGACGTTGCTGTCGTAGATGCTCAGGTCGTAACCCTTGCCGATCAGCATTTCCGCCAGTTCCACCAGCGGGCTTTCGCGCAGGTCGTCGGTGCCGGCCTTGAAGCTCAGGCCGAGCAGGGCGACTTTGCGTTTGTCGTGGCTTTCAACGATGTCGAAGGCGTTTTGCACTTGCGATTCGTTGCTGCGCATCAGCGAGTTGAGCAGCGGCGCTTCGACGTCCAGGGAACCGGCGCGGTAGGTCAGGGCGCGCACGTCCTTCGGCAGGCACGAACCGCCGAAGGCGAAGCCCGGGCGCATGTAGTACTGGGACAGGTTGAGGGTCTTGTCCTGGCAGACCACTTCCATCACTTCACGGCCATCGACGCCGACCGCTTTGGCGATGTTGCCGATTTCGTTGGCGAAGGTCACTTTGGTCGCGTGCCAGACGTTGCAGGTGTACTTGATCATCTCGGCAACGGCGATGTCCTTGCGGATGATCGGTGCGTCGAGTTCTTCGTACAGCGATTGCAGAACGTCGCCCGAAGCCTTGTCGAACTCGCCGATGACGGTCATCGGTGGCAGGTCGTAGTCGGCGATGGCGGTGGATTCGCGCAGGAACTCAGGGTTGACCGCAACGCCGAAGTCGACACCGGCCTTCTTGCCCGAGCAGTCTTCGAGGATCGGGATCACCACGTTGGCGACGGTGCCCGGCAGCACGGTGCTGCGCACGACGATGGTGTGACGGGTGGTTTTTTCACGCAGAACAAAGCCGATCTCGCGGCACACCGCTTCGATGTAATTCAGTTCGAGGTCGCCGTTCTTCTTGCTCGGCGTGCCAACGCAGATCATCGACAGGTCGGTGTCGCGAATCGCCTCGGCGAAGTTGGTCGTGCCACGCAGGCGACCGGTCTGGATACCCTGTTGCAGAAGTTCACCCAGGCCCGGTTCAACAATCGGCGACTTGCCGGCGTTGATCATGTCGATCTTGTCTTTGGCAACATCGACGCCAACTACGTCATGGCCCCGTGCAGACAGGCAACCGGCACATACTGCGCCAACGTAACCCAAACCAAATATGCTGATGCGCATCGCAATTACCTCTGTATATATCAGGCCTTAGAGGCCGGAGTTAATGGTGTTCAGCGTTCATTAGTGCACTCGAAAGTGCGGCATACAGGCGCCACAATGCCGTGTGCAGGCATAATAAGTTTCGAGTGTCTAAATAAGTGCACTCAAGATGTGCGCAACCAGGCCTTGTAGTTATGACGTGCCCTGTTATGCAGCCGAACCTCTTGATAGAAGACTCTTGTGCAATCGTATTACGCGCCCGATGTCAGGAGGAAAGTCCTGAAAATCAAGCGGTTGGGTGCTCAGGCGAGCACGTTTATAAGGGCGCGGCCATGGCCTTTGTAGGGGATATAAATGGTGCGTATCTCCTGTCCTTCATCTGTTTTGAGACTAGTTAGTCATCTAGGCAAGTTGCTGTGACAACTTGGTTACATGGCTATCTGCTCTGCGTAAGTTATCTCGTACAAAGTCGGCGAGAATCGTTACCGGTGGTATGAGCTATGCATTTGGACGAAGTTCCTGTCCGCTCATCGCGAAATCTGAAATTTCTTGAAATATTGTCCTAGATGGCACTAGTCTCAATTTGATAGCACTTTCGTTTTCGACCTTTATTAACAGGCGAAAAATCACGTTAGATAGTTTTGTGCCACTACGCTGAAAAAAATCAGGTGCCACTACTGAAAAAAATGATCAGTGTCGAGTGAAACTAATCTTAGAAAAGACAGGGCGTATTTTTTGGCGCCATAAAAATGGCGAAAGCGGGCGGGGGATTTTTGACATCGTGCGAGCTGCACGACTCTTTATAGAAAGAGTCGTGCATTAGGCATGCTTTATTCCGGGGCGTGGTCGCGCAAGAACACCAGATTGTCGGGTTTCGACTGTTCCACACTGTAGCGATAACCCTGCACATCGAACTGCTTGAGCAGGGCCGGATCGTTGATCTTTTCCTGGATCACGAAACGGCTCATCAGGCCTCGGGCCTTTTTCGCGTAGAAGCTGATGATCTTGTACTGGCCGTTCTTCTGGTCCTTGAACTCGGTGTTGATGATTCGTGCGTTCAATGCCGTGCGTTTGACCGCCGAGAAGTACTCGTTGGAGGCCAGGTTGAGCAGCACGTCGTCGCCCTGATCGGCCAGGGCCTCGTTGAGCCATTCGCTGATGCGCGTGCCCCAGAAGGCGTATAGATCCTTGCCACGGGCATTGGCCAGTTTGGTGCCCATTTCCAGGCGGTACGGCTGCATCAGGTCCAGCGGACGCAGCAAGCCATACAGGCCGGAGAGCATGCGCAGGTGTTTTTGCGCGTAGTCGAAATCGGCTTCGCTGAAGGATTGCGCGTCGAGACCGGTGTAGACGTCACCTTTAAAGGCGAGCAGCGCCTGCTTGGCGTTCTCCGGGGTGAACGCGGGCGTCCAGCTGCCGAAGCGCGCGGCGTTGAGGCCGCCGATCTTGTCGGAAACGTGCATCAGCTCGCTGATCTGCGCCGGACTCAGCTCGCGCAGTTGCTGGATCAGTTCCTGGGAATGGTCAAGGTACTGCGGCTGGGTGAAGCACTGGGTCGCCGGCGGTGTTTCGTAATCGAGGGTCTTGGCGGGGGAAATCACCATCAGCATGAAGTCGTCTCCTTTAATCGTGGGGGCGATTCTAGGGGGTTGTCCGAGTTGACTCCAGCTATCAACTCCATAGGTGATCGACGGCAGAGCACATGGCCCGCTCCCACAGGGGATAGGTGTTGATGCGGGGAATGGGGCAGGATCAGCTATAGTGCCGCGCGGGTTTTGTTACGGAGACATCCCTTTGCGCATTGTTCTTTTATTCACCGCGTGGCTGTTGAGCTTCGGTGCCGTGGCGGCGCCGGGTGATGCGGCAACGCTGGATCGCAGCACCTGGCCTGAGCAGCTCAGCAGCCCGACCCTGTTTGACGTGGCGTCAAGGGCGGAAATCCTCATGTTCGCCCGCGGCCTGCTCGGCACCGAGTCCATGGACGAGGCGGCTCTGGCCCGGCGTCTGGGCCTGCGCACGGTCAATATCGACGCGGTCAACAGCCTGCGCCAGCGCCTCTGGCAGCGTCTGTTGGCCAACTATAACCATGCTCAGCAAAGCTGCGATCAGGATGCGTCGTTCTGCTTTCTTGTCGAAGACCTGCCGACGTTGCGTGAGCAAGCCGCCAAGTTTGTGGTCAGTGACGACAGCTATTACACCCGGTGGGCCGAACCAAGCCGCATCTTCCATTTGCAGTATCTGGATGAGCTGATGCGCAAGGCTGCGCTTTCGCCGCAGACCAGCAACGAATTCGATCGTTTTGGCGACTACGAGCGCAACGGCGACGAGATGCATGACCGGCTGTTTCTGCTGACCTTCGACAGCGCCGCCAACCTGCAGCCGGATAACACTGGCTGGCTTGCCGATTACCTGCGCAAGGCAAATTTGAGTGGCACGTTCTTCGTGCTGGGCAAGGATATCCAGGCGCGTCTGAGCGATGGCTCCGTGAGCAGCCTGCAGGCAGGGTTCTCGAAACAGTGCGTTGGCGTGCAGGGTTGGGAGTTCCGTTCCCACAGCCACTGGCAGGACTGGCAGGATTCGGTGCGCCGCAGCGCTGACCTGGTGAAGAACAAACTGCCGGAAAACTACGTTCCCTTGTTCCGCCCACCGGAGGGCCAGCGCCGCAGTGACGCACAAGGCTTCTTCAACAGCCAAGGCTTGCAAGTGGCGTTGTGGGACATCGATGCCCAGGACGGCGCAGGCAAACTCAAGGGCGTCCAAAGTGCGCAGCGAGTACTGACCCTGATGCTGTTGTGGCGTCATGGCGTGATCAATTTCAACATGAAACAGGACGCGGTGAAGACCTCGTTGCCGTGGCTGATCACGCAAACTGCACAAAGCGGTATCGGTTGGGAAGACTGTCAGGACGCGTTTCGCTAGAAACGGCAAAAGCCCGGAAACATTGGGCTTGGGGTGATTTTTCAGAGAATTTGCAGCAGGTGGACTTCCGACTCTAACGGTGTCGAGGGAGTCCGCCAAGGGCTTTTCGTCACTTTGCAAAATAAACTTAAAAAAACCGTCAAAGTACTTTTTTATGTCATCGGTTTTGGAGTATTACGAAGACAGACCGCCGAAACCTGCAACACAGGTGGCGTCTTCCAAGACCCGTTTGTTTTGCAGTCACTTGAATCTCCGCAGGTGAGATTTCGGCAGTCACTTCGAGGCGCAGCACCGCTCAGGTATTGCGTCTACTGGCTCTGACAAAGGTGACCGAGTATGGATGATCACGGACGTAGCCCTTCTTCCAACCAGCCAATCCTTTATGTACTCGATACCAACGTATTGATTCACGATCCAAACGCCCTGCTGAATTTCGAAGAACACCACGTCGCCATCCCGATGACGGTGCTTGAAGAACTGGACAAGCTCAAGAGCGGGCATCACAGCGTTGCGGCCGAATGCCGTCAGGCTATCCGCCTGATCGACAAGACCTTGGGCGATGCCTCTCCCGAAGATGTCGAGCTGGGCGTGCCGATCCAGCGCGGCAAGGGCGGGCCAAAAGGCTTGCTGTCAATTCTGATGAGCAAGCAGGCCGAATCGAACCTGATTCTGCCCGAGCACCTGAACGACAACAAAATCATCAACCAACTGATCGACCTGCACACCCGCGACCCGAAAAAACCGGTGGTGCTGGTCACCAAAGACATCAACATGCGCCTCAAGGCGCGCGCTTGCGGCATCGATGCCGAGGATTACAGCACCGACCAACTGGTCGATGACGTGTCCTTGCTGCCCAACGGCTATCACAACATGACCGGCTCCTTCTGGGACCGCGTGAGCAAGGTCGACACCCGTCAGGACCACGGTCGCACCTGGCATCAGGTGCAACTGATCGACAATTTGCCGGCCGTTCACATCAACGAATTCATCATTGACGAACAGGGCTTCGTCGGCTGGATCAAGGAGATCGACGAGGCCAAGCTGCTGATCCTTGACCTGCATCAGGAGCCGCTGTTGCACCAGGAGGCGTGGGGGCTGAAACCGCGCGACATCTATCAGAGCCTGGCGCTGTACGCGCTGCTGGACCCGGACATCCATCTGGTCAACCTGTCGGGTGCGGCAGGCTCCGGTAAAACCATTCTGGCGCTGGCCGCTGCCATCGAGCAGACCATGGTCAGCAAACGTTACCGTCGCATTATTGCCACCCGCAGCGTGCAGGGTCTGGATCAGGAAATCGGCTTCCTGCCCGGCACCGAAGCGGAAAAAATGGAGCCTTGGCTGGGCGCCATCACCGACAACCTCGAAGCCTTGCACATGGATGACGAAAACACCCATGGCAGCGTCGATTACATCCTCAGCAAAGTGCCATTGCAGTTCAAATCGCTCAACTATATTCGCGGTCGCAGCTTCCAGCAGAGCCTGATCCTGATCGACGAATGCCAGAACCTCACGCCGCACCAGATGAAAACCATCATCACCCGGGCCGGCGCCGGTTCGAAAGTGGTGTGCCTGGGCAACCTCGCACAGATCGATACCCCTTACCTGTCCGCGACCAGCTCCGGGCTGACGTACCTGACCGAACGCTTCAAGGATTTCCCCAACGGTGTGCACATCACCCTGCAAGGGGTGCCTCGCTCGATTCTGGCTGAATACGCAGAGTCTCACCTCTAGAGGAGCAGCTCCAAGCCGCAAGCTGCAAGTGATCCGAGTGAACTTCACTTGCCGCTTGAAGCTTGCGGCTTTCGGCTGTTTAAATGCGAGCTTTCCTGACGCCGGCCTACCGCGCTTTAACTTGCCGCTTGTAGCTTGCCGCTCGCAGCTGCCTCAAGGAGGCCCTCGTGCTGACTCATCTCGATTCCCAAGGTCGCGCCAACATGGTCGACGTCACCGAAAAAGCCGTGACGTTCCGTGAAGCGACGGCTCAAGCGCTGGTGCGCATGCTCCCTGAAACCCTGCAGATGATCGTCAGCGGCGGCCATCCCAAGGGTGACGTGTTTGCCGTGGCGCGCATTGCCGGCATCCAGGCGGCGAAAAAAACCAGCGATCTGATTCCCTTGTGCCACCCGCTGATGCTTACCGGCGTCAAGGTCGAACTCAGTGCCGATAGCGACGACACCGTGCGTATCGTCGCTCGCTGCAAATTGTCCGGGCAGACCGGCGTCGAGATGGAAGCGCTGACCGCCGCCAGCGTCGCCGCCCTGACCATCTACGACATGTGCAAAGCCGTTGATCGCGGCATGACCATCGAAAGCGTGCGTCTGCTGGAGAAGGTCGGCGGCAAGAGCGGGCACTTTCAGGCGGAGCAGCCATGAACCTGACCGTGAAGTTTTTTGCCCGCTACCGTGAAGCGCTGGGTGTGGACTCGGTAAGGGTTGAAGGCGACTTCGCCACCGTTGATGACGTGCGCGCTTTGCTGGCAAAACGCGACGGTGCTGAAGTCCTGAGCGAGCAGAACCTGATGTGTGCGCGCAACGAAGACCTTTGCCAACTTGACGAGCCGGTGGTCGATGGCGATGAAGTGGCGTTTTTCCCTACCGTGACCGGAGGCTGAGCCATGGCGATTCGCGTGCAGGCCACGCCGTTCGATCCGGGCGCTGAAGTCAACGCGATGCACGCGGCCAATGTCGGCGTCGGTGCGGTGGTGAGTTTTGTCGGCTACGTGCGTGACTTCAACGACGGACTGGATGTGGCGGGGATGTTCCTTGAGCACTATCCGGGCATGACCGAAAAAGCCCTCGGCAAGATCGCCATCGAAGCAGAGCAGCGCTGGCCACTGTTGAAGCTGGAAGTGCTGCACCGTATCGGCGCCCTCGAACCGGGCGAACCCATTGTGTTTGTCGGCGCCGCCAGCGCCCATCGCCAGGCCGCATTCGATGCCTGCGCCTTCGTCATGGACTATCTGAAAACCCGCGCGCCGTTCTGGAAGAAGGAAAACACCAGCGACGGGCCGCGTTGGGTAGAAGGGCGGGACAGTGATCATGCGGCTGCGGATCGCTGGAAACAGTAAGTCCATCAGTGCCCTTCGGTAAGCCTTCGCGAGCAAGCCCGCTCCCACACTGGATCTGTGTCGTTCACACATCCAGTGTGGGAGCGGGCTTGCTCGCGAAGGGGCCATTGGCAACACAAAAATCCTCGCAGCCCTCACTTTTCTCCAATTGACGATTTGTACGTTCGAGTCCAGTATGGATTTACAAGTACAAAAAATGCTTCAATCTTGCCGCTCAGAGCCACCCGCTAGCAGCTGCTCTTCTTCATCTTGCCAAACCAACAACAACCCGCGAGAGAACGAACATGAAGAAACTCCCCCTCATCACCGGTCTGGCCTTCAGCCTGTTGGCGTGCGCCAGCGTGTTTGCCGCCGAGAAAGCCCTGCGCATCGGTATCGAGGCTGCTTATCCACCCTTCGCCTCGAAAACCGACAAGGGCGAGATCGTTGGTTTCGACTACGACATCGGCAACGCCTTGTGTGCGCAGATGAAGGTCAAGTGCGTGTGGGTCGAGGGCGAGTTTGACGGTCTGATTCCTTCGCTGAAAGTGAAGAAGATCGACATGGCGCTGTCGTCGATGACCATCAACGAAGATCGCAAGAAGTCGGTGGATTTCACCCACAAGTATTACTTCACGTCGTCGCGCCTGGTGATGAAGGACGGCGCGACCGTCGATGACCAGTACGCCAGCCTCAAGGGCAAGAATGTCGGTGTGCAGCGCGCAACCACCACTGACCGTTTTGCCACCGAGGTGTTTGAACCCAAGGGCATCAACGTCAAGCGCTACAGCAACAACGAAGAGATCTACATGGACCTGGCGGCGGGGCGCCTCGATGCGATCTTTGCCGACACCATTCCGTTGAATGACTTTCTGTCGATGCCGCGCGGCAAGGGTTATGCGTTTGTCGGGCCTGAGCTGAAAGACCCGAAATACGTCGGTGAGGGTGCGGGGATTGCGGTACGCAAGGGCAATACCGAACTGGTCAGCCAGTTGAATGGCGCCATTGATGGCATTCGCGCGAGTGGCGAGTACCAGAAGATTTCCGAGAAGTATTTCAAGTCCGATATCTACGGCGACTAATAGTCCGTCATCGCTAGCAGGCTAGCTCCCACAAGGGATTTGTGAACACCACAGATCCAATTGTGGGAGCCCGCCTGCTGGCGGTGGGGCCAGATCAATCACCGCCAATCTCAGCCCTTCATTTCCTTCAAGTGCTTGTACACCGTCGCCCGCCCCATGTTCAGCACACTGGCCACATAGTTCGAGGCGCTCTTGCCCTTGAACGCACCCTCGGCGTGCAGCGCCAGCACCAACTCGCGTTTGTGATCGCGGGTCAGCACACTCAGGCTCAGTTGCCGCTCGCGCAGCCAGGCGTGGAGGAAGGTATTGATGCGTTCCTGCCAGTCATCGCGAAACAGTGAGTCTGGCTGCGGAATCAGTTTGCTCGGCGACAGGAACAGATCCAGTGCAGCCTTGGCATTCTCGAACAGCGAAATATTCAGGTTGATGCACAGCACCGCCAGCGGCAGGCCTTCGCTGTCCCGCAGGACGCTGCTCAGGCTGCGAATCTTCTGACCGTCCCAGTTGAGCTTTTCGTATGGGCCGATATTCCTGTCGCTGACATCGTCGCTGAGCATGTCTTCCAGCGACGAGTCGTCACCGATCTCGCGTTTGGACAGGTTGTTGGCGATGTAATCGACCTTCTGAGTACGCAGATCGTGCAGCACCACTTCGGCGTGGGGAAAGAACAGCGTAGCGATGGCATCGGCGATGGCGCGGAAGTTATCCAGGGCCGGGTCGAATTCAGGGGCGGTCATGACAGTGGAACTCCAGGCAGCGTCAACGCCTCCGTGATCAGGAGGCGCTGCGAGTGTGCCGCAATCCGTTGGGCGCGTCATCCGGATGGACGATCAGGCGAGGCGTGCAGGGGAGAGCATGGCGCTGTCCAGACCGAACTGCTGCAAGTGTTCGGGCAGTGGCTGGCCGCGCACCAGTGCTGCACTGGCCTGGCCCATGGCTGGCGACGTCTGGATGCCGTAGCCACCCTGCGCGGCGACCCAGAACAGTCCTGGCACCTGCGCATCGAAGCCGCTGAGCAAATCACCGTCGGCGACAAAACTGCGCAGACCGGCCCAGGTGCGGGTCGGACGGCGGATAGTCAGCGTGGTGGCTTCTTCGATCTGGTAGATGCCCATGGCGATGTCGAGTTCTTCCGGCTGCACGTCGTGGGGTTCGACCGGATCGGCGTTGGCCGGCGAGCCGAGGAACATGCCGGCGTCGGGCTTCATGTAGAACGATTCGTCGAGGCTGACCAGCATAGGCCAGTGATGAATGTCGACCCCTTCGGGGCCGGCGAAGATAAAGGCGGCGCGGCGTTTCGGTTGCAGGCCCAGCGGTTTGGCGCCAGCCAGTGCGCCGACCTTGTCAGCCCAGGCGCCAGCGGCGTTGATGATCACTGGCGCGCTGAAGGTCTGGCCGTTGGTCTGGACCTGCCAGAGGCCCTCGGTGTCTCGGCTCAGGCCGAGCACTTCGCAGTCGGTGTGGACTTCGCCATTGTTGCGACGGATGCCACGCAAATACCCTTGATGCAAGGCATCGGTATCGATGTCGCTGGCGCTCGGGTCGTAGATTGCGCCGTGGACTTTTTCCCGGCGCAGGATTGGCAGCCGCGCGCAGGCTTCGTCGGCGCTGAGCCGTTGCATGGCCGGCACGGTGGCTTTGGCGCTGAGGTATTGGTTGTTCAGTTCGGCTTCGTCACCGCTGAAGTCCACGGTCATTTCGCCGCGTGGGGTCAGCAGCGGGTGTTCGCAGAAACCGGCCGGCGGGTTATCAAAAAACGCTCGGCTGGCCTGGGTCAGCGCGCGCACTTGTGGCGTGCCGTAGGCGGCGGTGAACAGCGCCGCAGAACGCCCGGTGGAGTGATAGGCCGGATGGGATTCGCGTTCGAGCACGATCACTTTGCCGTGGGGCGACAGCCAGAAACCGGTGGAAGCGCCGGCAATCCCGCCGCCGATGATGATGAAATCTGCCTGGCTCATGAAGGTCTCCAGTGATGATGCAATATCAAGGCGTTCGCTCCCACAGGGGATTTTTGGTGTCAGTGGGTCAGGTGATAAATCGCATTGGCCAGGGCAATGTCTTCCAGACCCAGGCCGATAGAGCGGAAGAACACGTGACGGTCGTAATCCGGTCGCTGCACTTTTTCGCTGAGCAGATCAGCAAGGTCGCCGATGATCGAATCCTTGCTCCAGCCATGCCGTTCGCCGGCGATCAACATCTCACCGGCCGAGCCGGGCGTGGTCAGACGATAGTCGCAGAACACCTGCATGTCGTTGAGGCTCTGCGGCGGCACTTCGTGGGCGCGTGGGGCGTTGGTGCTGATCGAGGTGATCAGCGCCGGTTTGCTCAACGCGGCTGGATCAATCACCGGCCCGGCTGACGAGGTGCAAAGCATGATCACGTCAGCCTCGGTGAGGGCGGCTTCACGGGTGTCAGCAATCTTCAGCTCGGGCGTAATGGCTTTCAACAGTGCCCGGGTTTGAATGTCGGCGGACAGGCTGGGCGAATACAGGCTGATGCTCTGCCAGTCACGCAGCGACTTCACGTAATGCAAGTGCGCCTGGGCAACCTTGCCGCTGCCGATGATCGCCAGTCGCTGGGCATTCGCGGGAGCGAGGGCGTCGACCGCCACGGCGGTGGTTGCGGCAGTGCGCGCGGTGGTCAGTTCGCCGGCATCGCACAGCAATAGCGGCTGACCGGTTTTCATCGACATCAGCAGCGTCCACGCCGTCACCAGCGGGCCTTGTTCGCCAACAATGTACGGCGAAGTCTTGACCCCGTAGACGCCATCCTCGGCCAGCACCCCCAGATAGTTGATGAAGTCACCGGCGCCCTGTGGAAATTCCACCCACTGCTGCGGCGGTTGCACGGCATTACCCGCCGCGAGGTCGCGAAACAGCTTGCGCAAGATCTGCGGCACATCGAGGCGGGCCAACAGCTCACGGGCCTGGGCTTGGTCGATCATGTAGGGGGTGCTGGACATGTCAGGCTCCGGAGACGAAAACTAAACTTGTTTGTCCATTATGGACTTTTAGTTTTGTCGGGCAAGCGTCTGTTGGAATCCGCGCGAAAAAAAAGCGCAGTCCGTTGCCGGCTGCGCTTTTCTGGTTGGCGTCGCTTACTGCGGACGTTTGCGCTCAACCGCACGCAACAGGTGCGTCGGTGGCGTTTCGCAACTGATCTTGCGACCGAGCTTCTCTTCGATGGACGGCAACTGATAGGAGTCGTCCTCGCCGGCGAAGCTGATCGACACGCCATCGGCGCCAGCACGACCGGTACGGCCGATGCGGTGTACGTAATCGTCCGGGACTTCCGGCAGGGTGAAGTTGATCACGTGGCTGATGCCGTCGATATGAATGCCGCGACCGGCAACATCGGTAGCCACCAACACGCGAATCTTGCCTTCGCGGAAACCTTCGAGGGTCTTGATGCGCTTGTGCTGCGGCACATCGCCGGACAGTTGCGCGGCATTGATGCCGTCGCGCACCAAGCGTTCTTCGATGCGGCGCACTTCGTCCTTGCGATTGGCAAACACGATCACCCGTTCCCAGCCGTTATCGTTGACCAGGTTGTAGAGCAGTTTGTATTTGTCGGCACCGGCCACCGCATAGATGTGCTGTTCGACGTTTTCGTTGGCGACGTTGGTGACCTCGATTTCAACGATGGCCGGGTCAGTGGTCCACTGCTTGGCGAGGTTCATCACGTCTTCGGTGAAGGTCGCGGAGAACAGCAGGGTCTGGCGCTCGGACTTCGGCGGGGTCTGACGGATGATCTGGCGCACTTGCGGGATGAAACCCATGTCGAGCATGCGGTCGGCTTCGTCCAGCACCATCACTTCGACCATGTCCAGATGCACGTCGCCGCGCTGGTTGAAGTCGAGCAGACGGCCCGGGGTCGCCACGAGAATGTCGCAGTGGCGCGCTTCGAGGTGCTTGAGTTGTTTGTCGAAGTCCATGCCGCCGACAAACGTCATGACGTTGAGGCCGGTGTACTTGGTCAGGTCGGCCGCGTCCTTGGCGATCTGCACCACCAGCTCGCGGGTTGGGGCGATGATCAGCGCCCGGGGTTCACCCATGTAGCGTTCTTTCGGCGGCGGCGTTTGCAGCAGTTGGGTGATGATCGAGATCAGGAACGCGGCAGTCTTGCCGGTGCCGGTTTGTGCGCGGCCAATGGCGTCTTTGCCGGCGAGGGTGAAACCCAGCACCTGTGCCTGGATTGGCGTGCAATACGGGAAACCCAGATCCTGGATGGCGTGCATCAGTTCCGCAGACAACTTGAAATCGTGAAAGCGGGTTTTGCCTTCCTGAGGCTCGACGACGAAATCTTCGAGTTTCCACGGGATGACCGGAGCCTTGGGCTTCGGTTCACGACGCGGTTTCGAAGGTTTCGGCGCCTCATTGCGAACCGGCTCGGCGGCGATGGGTGCGGCAGGTGCCGGTTTTGGCTGCGGTGTCGGTGCGGCTATGGGAGCGGGGCGGTCGGCCTGAGGAGCATCGTTGCGATGACCGGGGGCGTGCGACGGCGCACTGGGAACTGGCGCGAGCTGCTCAGCCTCGCTTTTACCGAACATTTTCTTGAGTGCTTTGAGCACGGTCATCTCATCAATTGATTAAGGAATGTACGCCGGCCAGTGTAATGCAAGAAACGGGCGCGGCGTAGTAGGAGGGATCAATGGGGGCTTGCGAGGCGATGGTTTACCGCAGGCGTTCGCTCAGCCAGACACCAATGTCGCGAATTTCCTCGGGTAACACTTCGTGTTCCATTGGGTATTCCTGCCATGTCACGGTGACACCATGCTTCACCAAATGCTCATAGGCGCTGCGTCCCATCGAGTTCTGCACCACGCCATCGAACTGGCCGTGCAGGCATAGCGCGGGGATTCGCTGCTGACTGGCTGACAGCTCCATCTCGTCACTGAATGTCGGCGCATATGTCGACAGCGCCAACACGCCACCCAGAGGCCCCTGCCATTTCACAAATGCGGTGTGCAATACCACCGCGCCGCCTTGGGAAAATCCGGCGAGGAAAATTCGCGAGGCGTCTATTCCGCTGCTGCGCTCGTTTTCGATCAATTCGATGATGCGATCCGCTGACGCTTCCAACTGGTCACGGTCAATCGCCCGCGCCGGGCTCATGGCTTTGATGTCGTACCAGCTCGGCATGGCATATCCGCCATTTATCGTCACTGGCAGGGTGGGCGCCTGTGGCAGCACGAAGCGCGTGCTCAGCAAGCTCTCCTGCAACGCCTCGGCCACCGGCAGGAAGTCGTAGCGGTCGGCGCCGAGGCCGTGCAGCCAGATCACGCAGGCGTCTGCGGGCTTAACAGGCTGAAGAATCAAGGGCTCGGTCATGTCTGCTCCAAATATGTGCGGGCGCTCTCAATGAGTGCGTGATTCGAGTGCGCGCCCGGTTGATCCGTTAAGAAGATGTCGCAAGGTTACAAGTTTTGCTATTGACCTGTCGCCAAATCCAATCGGCGAGCGGTGTGGTACGGGCTTTGCTTTGGAAGGTTCTGTACCAAGCGTCCCACGCGTTGCGGTAACACTATCAGTGTACGAGCCGCGACGGGATTGCAAAGAATCCGGTGATGGATGTTCGCCAATGGCCGCTACGGGCTCAGCGAACGTGAAAGGGCTACAGCCCGTTCGGCCGATTGGTGAGAAGTGAGTTGTCCATGATGTGGATTTTCTCCTACTAGACTCATAGCGAAGGTCTTACGTCGGTTGACCCCAAAAAAAGCCAACACGGGTCAACAACGCCTCAAAAGGGTGCGACTGGACTCAAGCTCCGACACAACAAGAGCAAAACTGGAGGTTTGAATGAAGATGTTGAAATCCACGCTGGCGATCGTAACTGCAGCAACAGTACTCGGCGTCAGCGGGTTCGCTCAGGCGGGTGCAACCCTGGATGCCGTGCAGAAAAAAGGTTTCGTGCAATGTGGCGTGAGCGACGGGCTGCCGGGCTTCTCGGTACCGGACGCGACCGGCAAGATTCTCGGGATCGACGCTGACTTCTGCCGTGCTGTGGCCGCTGCCGTATTCGGCGACGCGACCAAGGTCAAGTTCAGCCAGTTGAACGCCAAGGAGCGCTTCACCGCGCTGCAATCCGGCGAAATCGACATCCTGTCGCGCAACACCACCATGACCAGTTCGCGTGACGCGGGCATGGGCCTGAAATTCCCGGGCTTCATCACCTATTACGACGGCATCGGCTTCCTGGTTAACAACAAGCTAGGCGTGAAAAGTGCCAAAGAGCTGGACGGTGCAACCATCTGCATCCAGGCCGGTACCACCACCGAGCTGAACGTTTCCGATTACTTCCGTGGCAACGGTCTGAAGTACACCCCGATCACTTTCGATACCTCCGATGAAAGCGCCAAGTCGCTGGAATCCGGTCGTTGCGACGTGCTGACCTCCGACAAGTCCCAACTGTTCGCCCAGCGCAGCAAGCTGGCTTCGCCGAAGGACTACGTGGTACTGCCGGAAACCATTTCCAAAGAACCACTGGGCCCGGTCGTGCGTAACGGCGACGACGAGTGGCTGGCCATCGTCCGCTGGGTTGGCTACGCGATGCTCAACGCTGAAGAGGCCGGCATCACTTCGAAGAACGTCGAAGCTGAAGCCAAGTCGACCAAGAACCCGGATGTCGCCCGTATGCTCGGCGCTGACGGCGAGTACGGCAAAGACCTGAAACTGCCGAAGGACTGGGTTGTGCAGATCGTCAAACAAGTCGGCAACTACGGCGAAATCTTCGAGAAAAACCTCGGCAAGAACACTCCGCTGGAAATCGACCGTGGCCTGAACGCCCTGTGGAACAACGGCGGCATTCAGTACGCACCACCAGTGCGCTAATGGTTCTATCACCCGGCGGGCCAACCGCCGGGTGATGTTCTTGTTCCATTTTTTCCGGGGCACTTCATGCAAAATTCAATCGGCGCACCAAAGCAGAGGCTCAGCCTCAGCGATCCACGAGTGCGTGCGTGGCTATTCCAGATCATCACCGTTGTGGCGGTGGTCTCGCTGGGCTGGTACTTGTTCGACAACACGCAAACCAACCTTGAGCACCGGGGCATTACCTCCGGTTTCGGCTTTCTGGAGCGCAGTGCCGGGTTCGGCATCGCTCAACACCTGATCGACTACACCGAAGCGGACAGCTATGCCCGCGTCTTTGTCATCGGTCTGCTCAACACCTTGTTGGTGACAGTGATCGGCGTGGTTCTGGCGACGATTCTCGGGTTCATCATCGGCGTGGCGCGGCTGTCGCAGAACTGGATCATCAGCAAACTGGCGACGGTGTATGTGGAAGTGTTCCGCAACATTCCGCCGCTGCTGCAAATCCTGTTCTGGTACTTCGCGGTGTTCCTGACCATGCCGGGGCCGCGCAACAGCCATAACTTCGGCGACTCCTTCTTCGTCAGCAGCCGTGGCCTGAACATGCCGGCCGCGTTGGCCGCCGACGGTTTCTGGGCGTTCGTGATCAGCATCGTGGTGGCCATCGTCGGCATCGTGCTGATGTGCCGCTGGGCCAACAAACGCTTTGAAGAAACCGGCGTGCCGTTCCACAAATTCTGGGTAGGGCTGGCGATTGTGCTGGTGATCCCGACCTTGTGCGCACTTGTCTTCGGCGCTCCGCTGCATTGGGAAATGCCCGAGCTCAAAGGCTTCAACTTTGTCGGTGGCTGGGTGCTGATTCCGGAACTGCTTGCCCTGACCCTGGCCCTGACCGTGTACACCGCGGCGTTTATCGCCGAGATCGTGCGTTCGGGGATCAAGTCGGTCAGCCACGGCCAGACCGAAGCGGCCCGTTCCCTGGGCCTGCGCAACGGCCCGACCCTGCGCAAGGTGATCATTCCGCAAGCCCTGCGCGTGATCATTCCGCCGCTGACCAGCCAATACCTCAATCTGGCGAAAAACTCTTCGCTGGCCGCCGGTATCGGTTACCCGGAAATGGTTTCGCTGTTCGCCGGTACCGTGCTCAACCAGACCGGTCAGGCCATCGAAGTCATTGCCATCACCATGAGCGTGTACCTGGCGATCAGTATCAGCATTTCCCTGCTGATGAACTGGTACAACAAGCGCATTGCGCTGATCGAGCGGTGAGGAAACGCGCATGACATCCCATACTTTCAAACCTGATATGCCCCCACCGAACAGCAGCATCGGCGTGGTGGCGTGGATGCGCGCGAACATGTTTTCCAGCTGGCTCAACACCCTGCTGACCCTGTTTGCGTTCTACCTGATTTACCTGGTCGTGCCTCCGATCATCAGTTGGGCGATCCTCGATGCCAACTGGGTCGGCACCACCCGCGCCGACTGCACCAAGGACGGCGCCTGCTGGGTGTTCATCCAGCAGCGTTTTGGCCAGTTCATGTACGGTTACTACCCGACGGACCTGCGCTGGCGCGTCGATCTGACCGTGTGGCTGGCGGTCATCGGCGTGGCGCCTCTGTTCATCTCGCGCTTCCCGCGTAAAGCGGTGTACGGGCTGGGCTTCCTGGTGCTGTACCCGATCATTGCCTTCATTCTGCTGCACGGCGGTTTCGGCCTGACCAATGTGGCGACCAGCCAGTGGGGCGGCCTGATGCTGACCCTGGTGATCGCTACCGTCGGTATCGCCGGCGCTCTGCCGCTGGGGATTGTGCTGGCGCTGGGTCGTCGTTCGAACATGCCGGCGATTCGTGTGGTCTGCGTGACTTTCATCGAGTTCTGGCGCGGCGTGCCGTTGATCACGGTGCTGTTCATGTCCTCGGTGATGCTGCCGCTGTTCCTGCCGGAAGGCATGAACTTCGACAAGCTGCTGCGGGCGCTGATCGGCGTGATCCTGTTCCAGTCGGCGTATGTGGCCGAAGTGGTGCGCGGCGGTCTGCAGGCGATCCCCAAAGGTCAGTACGAAGCGGCCGCAGCGATGGGCCTCGGTTACTGGCGTTCGATGGGCCTGGTGATTCTGCCGCAAGCCCTGAAGCTGGTGATCCCCGGCATCGTCAATACCTTCATTGCGCTGTTCAAGGACACCAGTCTGGTGATCATCATCGGCCTCTTTGACCTGCTCAACAGCGTCAAGCAAGCCGCTGCCGATCCGAAGTGGCTGGGCATGGCCACCGAAGGCTACGTGTTCGCCGCCCTGGTGTTCTGGATTTTCTGTTTTGGTATGTCGCGCTATTCCATGCATCTGGAACGCAAGCTCGACACTGGCCACAAGCGTTAGGAGTTCTCTGTAAATGAGCGAAGCAAACAAAAAGCCAGTGGGCCCGGAAGGCATTATTCAGATGCAGGGCGTCAACAAGTGGTACGGCCAGTTCCACGTGCTGAAAGACATCAACCTCAACGTCAAACAGGGCGAGCGTATCGTCCTGTGCGGTCCGTCGGGTTCGGGTAAATCGACGACGATTCGTTGCCTCAATCGCCTGGAGGAACACCAGCAGGGCCGCATCGTCGTCGACGGTGTGGAGCTGACCAACGACCTCAAGCAGATCGAAGCGATCCGCCGCGAAGTCGGCATGGTGTTTCAGCACTTCAACCTGTTCCCGCACCTGACCATTCTGCAGAACTGCACCCTGGCACCAATGTGGGTACGCAAGATGCCCAAGCGCAAGGCCGAGGAAATTGCCATGCATTATCTGGAGCGCGTGCGCATTCCAGAGCAGGCGCACAAGTATCCGGGGCAACTGTCCGGCGGTCAGCAACAGCGTGTGGCGATTGCCCGCGCCCTGTGCATGAAACCGAAAATCATGCTGTTTGACGAACCGACTTCGGCACTCGACCCGGAGATGGTGAAGGAAGTGCTCGACACCATGATCGGTCTCGCTGAAGACGGCATGACCATGCTCTGCGTAACCCACGAAATGGGCTTTGCCCGCACCGTGGCCAACCGCGTGATCTTCATGGACAAAGGCGAAATCGTTGAACAGGCAGCGCCGAACGACTTCTTCGATAATCCGCAGAATGATCGGACCAAGTTGTTCCTGAGTCAGATTTTGCATTGATTGCTACATGGCATTGAAATAAACCCGGATTGATTTCCGGGTTTATTTTGTCTGGATTCAGGAGGTCAGCGCGGGCTCCTGTTCAGGGTGGCGATCCAGCAGCCGCATCAGCGTGAGCAGCGGTTGAGGTGGAGCAAGCTCGCCCCGCTCATAGCGTGAAAAAGCATTGTGCCCACCACCCGACAACCATCTCACAGCGTTCCTGTGTGTGAGATGGAGCTTAAGTCGGATGCGCTTCATCTCGGCGCCAATAAGCCGAAGTGAGTCTTCGAGCAATCGGTCGCCGGCATCCACGTAACGTTCGGCGCTGTGGGTGTCCTTGTCAAAAACGATCTCACCGCAAACCCTGCACTCCCAATCAATCGAAAATCCCGTTCCATGTTTCTCCTATTGACCCTGGGTGGTTGCCGTCCTACATGGGTCTGACTAACATGTCAGAAAATTCATCCTATGATTGGATGAGAGGGCGAATCCTGTGTCTGAAATTTTTCCACTGATTAAGCGGTCCCTGGTCGATCAGGCTCTGGATCAACTCCGCCAGCGCATCAACAGCGGTGCCTGGAAAGTCGGCGAGCGCTTGCCGACCGAGCCTGAGTTGTGTGCCGAGTTGGGCATCAGCCGCAATACCGTGCGCGAAGCCATGCGCGTGCTGGCGTTTTCGGGGTTGATCGAGATCCGCCAGGGCGACGGCAGTTATTTGCGTGCGGTGGTTGACCCGATGGACACGCTCAAGGCGCTGTCCCGTTGCTCGCTGGATCAGGCCCGGGAAACCCGGCACATCCTTGAGGTCGAGGCCATCGGCCTGGCAGCGTTACGCCGTACCGACGAGGATCTCGTCGCGTTACGTGAAGCGCTCGGCACCAGCGGCAGCCATTATCACGGCGACCTCGACACCTATATCAGCTGCGATCTGGTGTTCCATCGCCGTCTGGTCGACGCCGCGCACAACCCGACCCTCAGCGAGCTCTATCGCTATTTTTCCAGCATCGTCGGCGCGCAATTGCGCCAGACCCTGAACATCGTCCCGCGCCGTCAGGAAGTGTTCGACCTGCACATCGAACTGCTCGATGCGGTCGAGCAACGCGACCCGGAGCGGGCCAAAGCCATATCGAGACAGTTGATCAATGAACCCTGAAACCGAAAAGTCCATGTCCCGCAGTGAGTTATCCACCGCCCCCAAACGCACGACAGAACTTGAAGAGTTGCTGATCGACGCCGAAGCCGATGACGAACAGGTGCAGCAAAGCCATCCGCTGGTAAAACGACCCTGGCTGTTGTTGTCAGGCCTGATTCTGGTAGCGCTGAACCTGCGTCCGGCGCTGTCGAGCATGGCGCCGTTGCTCAGCGACGTATCGAAAAGCCTTGGCTTGTCGGCCGCTCAGGCGGGGTTGCTGACTACATTGCCGGTGTTGTGCCTCGGTCTGTTCGCGCCGCTGGCACCGATTCTGGCGCGCCGCTTCGGTGCCGAGCGGGTGGTCTTGGGGATATTGCTGACACTGGCGGGCGGCATCATCCTGCGCAGTAATTTCGGCGAGATTGGCCTGTTTGCCGGCAGCGTGCTGGGGGGCGCGAGCATCGGTATCGTCGGCGTTTTGCTGCCCGGCATCGTCAAACGCGACTTCGCCAAACATGCCGGGACCATGACGGGCGTCTACACCATGGCGCTGTGTCTGGGCGCAGCGATGGCGGCGGGTTCCAGCGTGCCGTTGAGCGAGTATTTCGGCGACAGCTGGGCGATGGGCCTGGGCTTCTGGGTGATTCCGGCGCTGGCGGCGGCGGTGTTCTGGCTGCCGCAAGTCGGGCAAAAACACGGCGCGCATAACGTCGCCTATCGCGTGCGCGGTCTGTTACGTGACCCGTTGGCCTGGCAGGTGACCTTGTACATGGGCCTGCAATCGTCACTGGCGTACATCGTGTTCGGCTGGTTGCCGTCGATCCTGATTGGTCGTGGGCTGACGCCAACTCAGGCCGGTCTGGTGCTGTCCGGCTCGGTGATCATTCAACTGGCCAGCTCTCTGGCTGCACCGTGGCTGGCGACCCGTGGCAAGGATCAGCGGCTGGCGATTGTGGTGGTCATGGCGCTGACCCTTGGCGGCCTGTTCGGTTGCCTGTATGCGCCGATCGAAGGCCTGTGGGGGTGGGCGATTCTGCTGGGACTGGGGCAGGGCGGTACGTTCAGCCTGGCGCTGACCCTGATCGTGCTGCGTTCGCGGGATTCGCACGTGGCGGCGAACCTGTCGAGCATGTCCCAGGGCTTCGGTTACACCCTCGCGTCCATGGGGCCGTTCGCGGTGGGTGTGGTGCACGACTGGACCGGCGGCTGGAATGCCGTAGGCTGGATCTTCGCCATTATTGGCACCGGCGCGATCATTGCCGGCCTCGGTGCCGGGCGCGCACTCTACGTCCAAGTACAAAGCGAAAGGATCTGAATGCACTGATTTTAAATGTGGGTGACTGGTATTCGTTGTGCGAATGCCGATAGTGTTTCCCCGCATTGCAGATTATCGTGCTGGCACTCTGTACCTATTTTGGAGTTTGCCCATGAGCGAAGCCCACGCCGCGTTGATCACCCGCTTCTACCAGGCCTTTCAGCGCCTGGATGCCGAGGCCATGGCGGCCTGCTACACCGATGACGTGGTGTTCAGCGATCCAGCCTTCGGCGAATTGCGCGGGCGCGATGCCGGCGACATGTGGCGGATGCTCACCACCCGGGCCAAAGACTTTTCACTGACCTTCGACCACGTCCGCGCCGACGAGCGCAGCGGCGGCGCACATTGGGTCGCGACTTACCTGTTCAGCCAGACCGGCAACGTCGTGGTCAATGATATCCAGGCGCGCTTCGTGTTCCGTGATGGCAAGATCTGCGAGCACCACGATCATTTCGATCTGTGGCGCTGGTCGCGTCAGGCCCTCGGTTTCAAAGGCCTGCTGCTGGGCTGGACGCCACTGGTGCGCAACGCCGTGCGGGCGCAGGCGTTGAAGGGACTGAAGGCATTTCAGGCCGGTCGCTGATAAGATCGCCGTTTGTTTCCTGCACGTCCTGATCCCGAATTGACCAGCCTCAGCGAAAAAACTGTCGATGTCGCCGAACCGGTGAGCAAATCCTGGTTCGTCTATCTCGTTCGCGCGGCCAACGGTTCGTTGTACTGCGGGATCAGTGACGATCCCGTGCGCCGTTTCGCCAAGCATCAAAGCGGTAAAGGCGCGCGGTTCTTCCTCTCCAGCCCGGCAATGGCGCTGGTCTATACCGAACTGTGCCGCGACAAGAGCGATGCGCTGCGCCAGGAACGGCTGATCAAAAAACTCAAGAAGAGCGCCAAGGAATGTCTGGTGGCGTCTTATCAATCTGACTGATGGGTTCCCATCAGGCAGATCTGTAGGCTGCTAAGCAAATGCACGCTAAGCTGCTGGCTCACTATCTGAGCGGCGGAGCCGAGCATGTCCGAGTTGATTCTGCACCATTACCCGACCTCCCCATTTGCCGAGAAGGCCCGCCTGCTGCTGGGTTTCAAAGGCCTGTCGTGGCGCTCGGTGCACATTTCGCCGGTGATGCCCAAGCCTGACCTGACGGCCCTGACCGGTGGCTACCGGAAAACCCCGGTGCTGCAGATCGGCGCGGATATTTATTGCGACACCGCCTTGATCGCTCGTCGTCTGGAGCAGGAAAAAGCGTTGCCGGCGTTCTTTCCGGAAGGCCTGGAAATGATCACCGCGAGTTTTGCGACGTGGGTGGATTCGGTGGTGTTTCAGCACGCCGTGAGCCTGGTCTTCCAGCCGGAATCGGTGGCGGTGCGTTTCGGCAAGTTGCCGCCGGAAGCGATCAAGGCGTTTCTCGCCGACCGTGCCGGGTTGTTCAGTGGGGGGAGCGCGACCCGCTTGTCGGCCGAGCAGGCCAAGCACCAGTGGCCGACGATCATGGCGCGTCTGGAGCAGCAGTTGCAGCGCGAGCAGGGCGACTTCCTGTTTGGGGAACCGTCGATTGCCGACTTCGCGCTGGCGCATCCGCTGTGGTTCCTCAAGGCCACTCACGTTACGGCGCCGCTGGTGGACGAGTATCCGGCGGTTTCAGCGTGGCTGAGTCGAGTGCTGGGCTTTGGTCATGGTGCGGCGAGCGAGATGACCTCGGAAGAGGCGCTTGAGGTTGCGCGCAACGCGACACCGGCGGCGTTGCCGGATGAGCCGTTCATTGACCCGAATGGCTTCAAGGCCGGGCAGCACGTGGCGATCTCGGCAACGGATTACGGGGTTGATCCGGTGGTGGGTGAGTTGGTGTTTGCCGGCAGCGAAGAGTTGATCATTCGTCGCGAAGACGAGCGCGGCGGCGTGGTGCATGTGCATTTCCCGCGCTTTGGGTTCCGCATCGAAGCCCGCTGAAATTTCAAGACGGCTACGAACCCTGTGGGAGCGAGCAGGCTCGCTCCCACAATGACTACTTCAGGGCTGCGAGGATCTCGTCCGGGTCAAACCCGCGAATCAACGTGCCATTCACGTCGATCAGCGGAATCCCGCGTCCACCCAGTGCCTCATAGGCCTTGCGTGCCTCGGCATCCTTCTCGATGTCGAACTCCTTGAACGCAATTCCCTTGCTGTCGAGAAAACGCTTGGTCTGCTTGCAGTAGCCGCACCAGTCGGTGGCGTAGAGCACGACGTTGGCCTGTGCCCGCGTCTGCTCCGAGACCATTTGCGACGGGTTGAACAGCCGCTCGACCTTGCCCCAGTTCTGATAGACCACCACGACGAGCAGTACCAGCAGAACCTTCTTCAGCACATTGCCGAGCATCAGTTGCGACGCTTCAACTGATCCGTGAGCGACGTTGGCAGACCCTTGATCACCAGGGTGCCAGCCTCTTCGTCGTACTCGATCTTCGAGCCCAGCAGGTGCGCCTCGAAGCTGATCGACAGGCCTTCGGCACGGCCGGTGAAACGCCGGAATTGATTGAGGGTGCGCTTGTCCGCCGGAATCTCTGGCGACAGGCCGTAGTCCTTGTTGCGGATGTGGTCGTAGAAGGCTTTCGGGCGTTCTTCGTCGATCAGCTCCGACAACTCTTCCAGGCCCATCGGTTCGCCGAGTTTGGCCTGGCTGTTGGCGTAATCGACCAGCGTTTTGGTTTTCTCGCGGGCGGAATCTTCCGGCAGGTCTTCACTTTCGACGAAGTCGCTGAAGGCCTTGAGCAGGGTGCGGGTCTCGCCCGGGCCGTCGACGCCTTCCTGGCAGCCGATGAAGTCGCGGAAGTATTCCGAGACCTTTTTGCCGTTCTTGCCTTTGATGAACGAAATGTACTGCTTGGACTGCTTGTTGTTCTGCCACTCGGAGACGTTGATCCGCGCCGCGAGGTGCAACTGGCCGAGGTCGAGGTGGCGCGACGGGGTCACGTCCAGCTCATCGGTCACCGCCACGCCTTCACTGTGATGCAGCAGGGCGATGGCGAGGTAGTCGGTCATGCCTTGCTGGTAGTGGGCGAACAGCACGTGGCCACCCACCGACAGGTTCGATTCTTCCATCAGTTTCTGCAGATGCTCGACCGCGATCCTGCTGAACGCTGCGAAGTCCTTGCCGCCCTCCATGTATTCCTTCAGCCAGCCGCTGAACGGGAACGCGCCGGATTCCGGATGGAACAGACCCCAGGCTTTGCCCTGTTTGGCGTTATAGCTTTCGTTGAGGTCGGCGAGCATGTTCTCGATGGCTGCAGACTCAGACAGTTCCGTGTCGCGGGCGTGCAGAACTGCGGGTGTGCCGTCGGGTTTTTTGTCGATCAGGTGGACGATGCAATGACGGATCGGCATGGGCTTCTCGGCTGGTGGATGGGAGGAGGGCGGGCTCCCCCGAAAAAGCGCTAAGTGTACCGCAACCATTGGTTTTGGCGCGGGTTGTAGGGCAAAAGCGGGGCGCACGACCGGGCTTATGCGGTTTTTTACTGGTTTAGTGCAATAAACCTGACCAAATGGGTAGCTAGAGGCGGATATTTCCCCGTCTCTGTGCTAGTTTTGCCCGGTCTTACGCGAAGTCACTGCGTTAAGCGTGCATTCAGCATTTGTCAGGTCGAACCAAACCCTGATTTCGGCATCTATAACCCGACTCGTCGTGGTTATCGCCGAGGGTGCCAGATCCAGAAGATCGGGCTCGATGGCTGACACTGCACTCTGCAATCCATATGAATTTGATAGGGAAGGAACACTACATGGCTCTTACTAAAGACCAACTGATCGCCGACATCGCTGAAGCTATCGACGCGCCGAAAACCACCGCGCGTAACGCTCTGGACCAACTGGGCCAGATCGTTGCTGATCAGCTGGAAAACGGCGGCGAAATCACCTTGCCAGGTATCGGCAAGCTGAAAGTGACCGAGCGTCCTGCCCGCACCGGCCGTAACCCTTCGACTGGCGCTGCCATCGAAATCCCTGCAAAGAAAGTGATCAAGCTGGTTGTGGCAAAAGGCCTGACCGACGCTGTGAACAAGTAAGACGCAGCGATAAAAAAACCGTGCACCGGAGTGATCCGGGCACGGTTTTTTTGTGCCCGCTTTTTACAGGCACCAAAAATCAAATGTGGGAGCGGGCTTGCTCGCGAAAGCGGTTTATCAGTCGACATTGACGTTGACTGAAACACTGCCTTCGCGAGCAAGCCCGCTCCCGCGCGTAAGTCAGTGTTAGCGAACCCAGCGCTCGCGACGCCAGATCTGCTGCTCCGACTTGGTCTGGAAAGTCCACGCCACGAAACGGCTTTGCTTCTGACCTTGCGACATTTCCACGACCTGGCTTTCCAGCACACCCGCTTTTTTCAGCGCGGTTTCGATGGCGGGCAGGTTCGAGGCTTTCGACACCAGGGTGCTGAACCACAACACTTTGTGCTGGAAATTCGCGCTCTCGGCGATCAGTTGTGTCACGAATCGCGCTTCACCGCCTTCGCACCACAGTTCCGCCGACTGGCCGCCGAAGTTCAGTACCGGCAGCTTGCGTTTCGGGTCGGCCTTGCCCAGTGCGCGCCATTTGCGCTCGCTGCCTTTGGTCGCCTCTTCCATCGAAGCGTGGAACGGCGGGTTGCACATGGTCAGGTCAAAGCGTTCGCCAGGCTCCAGCAAGCCGATCAGGATGTGTTTGCGGTTTTCCTGCTGGCGCAGCTGGATGACCTTGTTCAGGTCATTGGACTGAACGATGGCCCGGGCGGCAGCCACGGCCGTCGGATCGATTTCCGAACCGAGGAAGTGCCAGCGGTATTCGCTGTTGCCGATCAGCGGATAAACGCAGTTGGCGCCCATGCCGATGTCCAGCACATTGACAATCGCGCCACGCGGGACCTTGCCATCGTTCATGCTGGCCAGCAGGTCGGCGAGGAAGTGCACATAATCGGCTCGGCCAGGAACCGGCGGGCAGAGGTAATCTGCCGGAATGTCCCAATGCTGAATGCCGTAGAACGCCTTGAGCAGCGCCCGGTTGAATACGCGCACCGCGTCCGGACTGGCGAAGTCGATGCTTTCCTTGCCATACGGATTGGTGATCACGAACTTCGCCAGTTCTGGCGTGGTCTTGATCAGCGCCGGGAAGTCATAACGACCCTGATGGCGATTGCGCGGATGCAGGCTGGCCTTTTCACGCGGTGCAACGGCTTTGGCCGGGTTCGCGGGCACAGGCTTTTTGCGCGCAGGTTTGGGTGTGCGGGGGGCGTTCATGGGCGTGGTCGATTCGGGTATGGCTGAAAGTGGCGGGTATTGTCCCACATCCAGCCGCTGCGAACTCAATATCAGCATCACCACCGATTTCTGTGGGAGCGAGCTTGCTCGCGAAAGCGTCCTCTCAGTCAACATCACTTTCGCCTGACACGGCCTCTTCGCGAGCAAGCTCGCTCCCACAGGGATTTGCAGGGATGAAAGAAAGCAGGCAATAAAAAAGGCGCGTCACCCAATCGGGTGGCGCGCCTTTTTAATGCAATTTGCCGTTACAGGCTGGCAATCCGCGCATGCTGCTCGGCCAGTTTGCCCAGGGCTTGCTCAGCCTCGGCCAGTTTGGCGCGTTCTTTTTCGATGACTTCGGCCGGGGCCTTGTCAACGAAACCGGCGTTCGACAGTTTGCCGCCAACGCGCTGGACTTCACCCTGCAGACGCAGGATTTCTTTATCCAGACGCGCCAGCTCGGCGCCCTTGTCGATCAGACCGGCCATTGGCACCAGCACTTCCATCTCGCCAACCAGCGCGGTAGCGGACAACGGTGCTTCTTCGCCAGCCTGCAGAACGGTGATCGATTCCAGGCGCGCGAGCTTCTTCAGCAGCGCTTCGTTCTCGGTCAGACGGCGCTGGTCTTCAGCGCTGACGTTCTTCAGGTAGATCGGCAGCGGTTTGCCCGGGCCGATGTTCATTTCGCCACGAATGTTGCGCGTGCCGAGCATCAGTTCCTTGAGCCATTCGATGTCATCTTCGGCGGCCGGGTCAATGCGTTCTTCGTTGGCCACTGGCCACGCTTGCAGCATGATCGTCTTGCCCTGAATACCGGCCAGCGGCGCGATGCGCTGCCAGATTTCTTCAGTGATGAACGGCATGAACGGGTGGGCCAGACGCAGTGCCACTTCCAGCACGCGAACCAATGTGCGACGGGTGCCGCGCTGACGTTCAACCGGCGCATTTTCGTCCCACAGCACTGGCTTGGACAATTCCAGGTACCAGTCGCAATACTGGTTCCAGATGAACTCGTACAGCGCCTGAGCGGCGAGGTCGAAACGGAACTGATCCAGTTGCCGGGTCACTTCGGCTTCGGTGCGTTGCAGCTGCGAGATGATCCAGCGATCCGCCAGCGACAGCTCATAGGCTTCACCGTTCTGGCCGCAGTCTTCGCCCTTGTCCAGAACATAACGCGCAGCGTTCCAGATCTTGTTGCAGAAGTTGCGATAGCCTTCGACGCGGCCCATGTCGAACTTGATATCGCGACCGGTCGAGGCCAGCGAGCAGAAAGTGAAGCGCAGGGCGTCGGTGCCATAGCTGGCGATACCGTCGGCGAATTCGTCGCGGGTCTGCTTCTCGATCTTTTTCGCCAGTTTCGGTTGCATCATGCCGGAGGTGCGCTTGCGTACCAGTTCTTCCAGTTCGATACCGTCGATGATGTCCAGCGGATCAAGGACGTTGCCCTTGGACTTGGACATCTTCTGGCCCTGGCCATCACGCACCAGACCGTGCACGTAAACGGTCTTGAACGGAACCTGCGGGGTGCCATCCTCGTTCTTGATCAGGTGCATGGTCAGCATGATCATCCGGGCAACCCAGAAGAAAATGATGTCGAAGCCCGTCACCAGTACGTCGGTGGAGTGGAATTTTTTCAGGAACTCGGTCTTTTCAGGCCAGCCCAGGGTGGAGAACGTCCACAGGCCGGAACTGAACCAGGTGTCGAGTACGTCGTTGTCCTGCTGGAGCGCAACGTCCGGGCCGAGGTTGTGCTTGGCACGCACTTCGGCTTCGTCGCGACCGACGTAGACTTTGCCCGACTCGTCGTACCAGGCCGGAATGCGGTGGCCCCACCACAGCTGACGGCTGATGCACCAGTCCTGGATGTCGCGCATCCACGAGAAGTACATGTTTTCGTACTGCTTGGGCACGAACTGGATGCGACCGTCTTCGACGGCGGCAATCGCTGGCTCGGCCAAAGGCTTGGTCGACACGTACCACTGGTCGGTCAGCCACGGTTCGATCACGGTGCCGGAGCGGTCGCCTTTCGGCACTTTCAGGTTGTGATCGTCGACGCTGACCAGCAGGCCGGCGGCGTCGAATGCTGCGACGATCTGCTTGCGCGCTTCGAAACGCTCGAGACCGGCGTATTCGGCCGGGATCTTGCCGTTGATGCTGTCGTTCAGCGTACCGTCGAGGTTGAACACCTGAGCGGCCGGCAGCACGTTGGCGTTCTTGTCGAAGATGTTCAGCAGCGGCAGGTTGTGGCGTTTGCCGACTTCGTAGTCGTTGAAATCGTGGGCCGGGGTGATTTTCACGCAACCGGTGCCGAATTCAGGATCGCAGTAATCGTCGGCGATGATCGGGATGCGGCGGCCAACCAGTGGCAGCTCGACAAACTTGCCGATCAGGGCTTTGTAGCGCTCGTCGTTCGGGTTAACCGCGACGGCGGAGTCGCCGAGCATGGTTTCCGGACGGGTGGTCGCGACGATCAGGAAGTCGTTGCCTTCAGCGGTTTTCGCGCCGTCAGCCAGCGGGTATTTCAGGTTCCACAGGAAACCTTTCTCGTCGTGGTTTTCCACTTCGAGGTCGGAAATCGCCGTGTGCAGTTTGGTGTCCCAGTTGACCAGGCGCTTGCCGCGGTAGATCAGGCCGTCTTCGTGCAGGCGCACAAAGGCCTCTTTAACCGCTTCCGAAAGGCCGTCGTCCATGGTGAAGCGCTCGCGGCTCCAGTCGACGGACGAGCCGAGGCGGCGGATCTGACGGCTGATGTTGCCGCCGGACTGATCCTTCCACTCCCAGACTTTCTCGAGGAATTTCTCACGGCCCAGGTCATGGCGATTCTGGCCCTGAGCTTCGAGTTGACGCTCCACCAGCATCTGCGTGGCGATACCGGCGTGGTCGGTGCCTGGCTGCCACAGGGTGTTGCGACCCTGCATGCGGCGGAACCGGATCAGCGCGTCCATGATCGCGTTGTTGAAGCCGTGACCCATGTGCAGGCTGCCGGTGACGTTCGGCGGCGGGATCATGATGGTGTAGGAGTCGCCCGCGCCTTGCGGGGCGAAGTAGTTCTCGGACTCCCAGGTGTTGTACCAGGAAGTTTCAATGGCGTGCGGCTGGTAGGTCTTATCCATGCGCGGCGGGACCCTATTGGCATTTATTCAGGAAAAGCCGGGAAGTATAGCCGTGGGGACAGCCACAAGCCACAAGCTGCAAGAGGCGCGCGGCGGATTTGCTTTGGCTTTGGCTTGCAGCTTAAAGCTTGCCGCTTGCAGCTGCGGCGAGCAGCCGCTCCATCCGCGCATCGAGACGGCGTTTGATTTCGGTTTCGATGTGCGGGGCGAAGTCGTCGATCACGTCTTGCATGATCAATTGCGCGGCGGCGCGCAGTTCGCTGTCGAGGTGGAGCAGGGCGTCGGGGCCGGTATCCACAGCTGCGGCGGGCTGTGCCGCGGGAACTGGCGCTGGCGCGGGTCGGGGTTCGACGGTAGGCGGTTCATTGCCGACAGAATCGAACAACATCGGAATCTGTTCCTGTTCGCCATCCTCGACCGTGTCGGTCAGCAGGGGGGGTTGCAGGTTGTCGTCGCCGAGCAACTGGCGGATCGATTCGAGATCGTCCAGCAGGTGGGTTGGCTTATGCTGCGGTTTCGGAGTGTCCATGGGCGTACTCAGAGTCGCTGTAAACGGTGATCTTGCAGAGGATAGCCCTGTTCGCGGTAGAAACGGAAACTCTCCCGTGCCGCCGCGCGAATCGTCGGATCTTCCACCACCACTTCCGCCACGCGGGCGAATTTACCGGCGAAGGCCGGCACTTTCAGGTCGAGATTGACCAGCAAATCCTGATGCTCACCGCAGTCATCCCCCAATCCCAGTACGATCAAGCCGTCCGGTTCGCTGTCAGCCGGGCCATGGGGCACGAACGTTTCGCCCTTGAACGCCCAGAGGCGTGCGTCGAGGTCGTCACGCTGAGCGGCATCGCGGCAATTCAGGTAGATGCGGTGGCCCATGCGCCAGGCTTTTTCGGTGAGCTTGCAGGCGAAGTCCAGGCGCGCCGATGGGTCGGCGCTGGGCAGGATATAGAAGTCGACTTTGGTCATTGCGGTTCCAGAGTTGCCAGCGGCGTCAGCGGAAAGTGACGCCGCCGCAAGTCATTGGTTTCAGGCTTTGGCGCGATCCAGCAGGTACTGGGTCAGCAGGGGGACCGGACGGCCAGTGGCGCCCTTGTCCTTGCCACCGCTGGTCCACGCGGTGCCGGCGATGTCCAGGTGCGCCCAATTGAGGTTCTTGGTGAAGCGCGACAGGAAGCACGCGGCAGTGATGGTGCCGGCCTTCGGCCCGCCAATGTTGGCGATGTCGGCGAACGGGCTGTCCAGTTGCTCCTGGTATTCGTCGAACAACGGCAGTTGCCAGGCGCGGTCGTCAGCGGCCTTGCCGGCGCTGAGCAGTTGGTCGATCAGTTCGTCGTTGTTGCCCAGCAGGCCCGAAGTGTGAGCGCCGAGAGCAACCACGCAAGCGCCGGTCAGGGTGGCGATGTCGATCACCGCTTGTGGCTTGAAGCGCTCGGAGTAGGTCAGCGCGTCGCACAGCACCAAGCGGCCTTCGGCGTCGGTGTTGAGGATTTCCACGGTCTGGCCGCTCATGGTGGTGACGATGTCGCCTGGACGGGTCGCGTTGCCACTCGGCATGTTTTCCGCGCAAGCAAGGATGCACACCAGGTTGATCGGCAGTTTCAGCTCGAGCACCGCGCGCAGGGTGCCGAACACGGAGGCCGCGCCGCCCATGTCGTACTTCATTTCGTCCATGCCGGCGCCCGGTTTCAGGCTGATGCCGCCAGTGTCGAAGGTGATGCCTTTACCGACCAGCGCGTAAGGCTTCTCGGATTTCTTGCCGCCGTTATATTGCATGACGATCAGGCGCGGCGGTTGCTCGCTGCCTTGACCGACGGCATAGAACGAACCCATGCCGAGGGATTTGATCTTCTTCTCGTCGAGGACTTCGACTTTCAGATCCTTGAACTCCTTGCCCAGGTTCTTCGCTTGTTCGCCGAGGAAAGTCGGGTGGCAGATGTTTGGCGGCAGGTTGCCCAGATCGCGGGTGAACGCCATGCCATTGGCAATCGCAGTGGCGTGATTCACCGCGCGCTGCACTTCGGCCTGGGCAGCCTTGATGGTCACCAAGGTGATTTTCTTCAGTGCGCGCGGTTCAGCTTTCTGGCTCTTGAACTGGTCGAAAGTGTATTGACCGTCCACCAGGGTTTCCGCCAGCAGACGTGTTTTGCCGTAGCTGTCGCGGTTTTTTACAATAATTTCATCCAGCGCCAGTACGGCATCGCTGCCGCCCAGACCCTTGAGGGTGTTGAGGATGCCGGCAACGATTTTGCGGAACGGACGGTCACCCAGTTCCTCATCCTTGCCCACGCCGACCAGCAGCACGCGCTCGGCTTTGAGGTTTGGCAGGCTGTGCAGCAGCAGGCTTTGACCGACTTTGCCGGCCAGATCGCCACGCTTGAGTACGGCGCTGATCGCGCCGCCGCTCAGTTCGTCGACCTGTCTGGCGGCGACGCCGAGTTTGCGGCCTTCACCGACGGCAACCACCAGGGTGGCGGTTTTCAACGTTTCTGCGCTAACGCTTTTTACAACCAGTTCCATGTCCGGGTCCCTGAATGAATGGTCAACACGCAGGCGTTCGACGGTGGCCGCAGTCGCCTGCTTATAGATAGAAGAGGCGCAGGCCAAAGCCTGCGATAAGGGCCGCAGTTTGAACCTCGCTCCCCGCGCCTGACAACCCTCGGTTGTACGATCTTCAACGGATTGCGCGCGTGGATGAGTGTGCGCAGTGACAGGCGCCCCCAATCACAGGATAATGCCGCATCTTTTTTCGACGGCTCTGCATTGCGGGTCGGTCGTTGTGATTGCTTGTTTGGCCGCCTTAGCCTGACAACCCTGGAGTGTCTGGTTTGATCGTCTTCCGTTATCTGTCCCGCGAAGTCCTGTTGACCCTCAGCGCCGTGAGTGCCGTGCTGCTGGTCATCATCATGAGCGGTCGCTTCATCAAATACCTCGCTCAGGCCGCTGCCGGCCAGCTCGATCCGGGCTCGCTGTTCCTGATCATGGGCTACCGCCTGCCGGGCTTCCTGCAACTGATTCTGCCGCTGGGCCTGTTCCTCGGGATTCTGCTGGCCTACGGTCGCCTGTACCTCGAAAGCGAAATGACCGTGCTCTCGGCCACTGGCATGAGCCAGCAAAAACTGTTTCGCATGACCCTGTTCCCGGCAACGCTGGTGGCGCTGGTCGTGGCATGGCTGAGCCTGGGGCTGGCCCCGCAAGGCGCCAACCAGTTCCAGTTGCTGCTGAACAAACAGGACGCCCTCACCGAATTCGACACCCTCGAGCCGGGTCGCTTCCAGGCCCTGCGTGACGGCACCCGGGTGACCTACACCGAAACCCTGAGCGACGACCGCGTCAACCTGGGCAGCGTGTTCATCTCGCAGAAAAACCTCGGTGCCGACCAGAAGGATCGCGGGATTTCCGTACTGGTGGCCGAAGGCGGTCGTCAGGAGGCGCGTGCGGATGGCACCCGCTACCTGATTCTCGACAACGGCTATCGCTATGACGGCAGTCCGGGTCAGGCCGATTATCGGGCGATCCATTACGAAACCTATGGCGTGCAATTGCCCAAGCCGGAAGTCAGCGAAGAAGTCACCGACCGTGACGCGATGCCGACTTCGAAGCTGCTGGGCAGCGACGACATCCGTTCCCGTACCGAACTGCAATGGCGCCTGTCCCTGCCGCTGCTGGTGTTTATCGTGACCCTGATGGCGGTGCCGCTGTCGCGTGTCAATCCGCGTCAAGGGCGTTTCCTCAAGTTGCTGCCGGCGATTCTTCTTTATATGGCTTACCTGACCATTCTGATTGCCGCCCGCGGCGCCCTTGAAAAAGGCAAGATCCCGCCGGCCCTCGGCCTGTGGTGGGTGCATGTGATCTTCCTTGTCATCGGTTTCGGCCTGCTCTATTGGGAGCCGCTGCGCCTGAAGATGGCCAGCCGTCGTGCTCATGCGCTGGAGGTGGCCCGTGGTTAAACTCGACCGCTACATCGGCAGCAGCGTGTTCATGGCGATCCTCGCCGTGCTGGCGATCATTCTGGGTCTGGCGACGTTGTTCGCCTTCATCGATGAAATGGGTGATGTCAGCGACACCTACACCCTGGTCGATGTCCTCAGCTTCGTATTGCTCACCGCGCCGCGCCGCCTCTATGAAATGCTGCCGATGGCGGCCTTGATCGGCTGCCTCATCGGCCTCGGCAGTCTGGCCAGCAGCAGTGAGCTGACGGTCATGCGCGCCGCCGGTGTTTCCATCGGCCGTATTGTCTGGGCCGTCATGAAGCCCATGCTGGTGCTGATGCTGGCCGGTGTGCTGATCGGCGAATACGTCGCTCCGGCCACTGAAAGGATGGCTCAGGCCAATCGTTCCCTGGCCCAGGGCAGCGGCGACGCGCAGAGCGCCAAGCACGGTATGTGGCATCGTCAGGGTGACGAGTTCATCCACATCAACGCCGTGCAACCGAACGGTCTTTTGTATGGCGTGACCCGTTATCATTTCGACAAGGAACGCCACCTGCTGAGTTCTAGCTTCGCCAAAAAGGCCGAGTTCGATGGCAATCACTGGCAGCTCACCGACGTGGCGACCACTGTGTTCCATGAGCGCAGCACCGAAGTGGTGAACACGCCGACCGAACGCTGGGATGTATCGCTCAGCCCGCAATTGCTCAGCACGGTAGTCATGGCGCCGGAATCGCTGTCGATCAGCGGTCTGTGGGGCTACATCCACTATCTGTCCGAGCAGGGCCTGAGCAACGGTCGCTATTGGCTGGCCTTTTGGGTCAAGGTGTTGCAGCCGCTGGTGACTGCCGCCCTGGTACTGATGGCAATCTCCTTTATCTTCGGCCCGCTGCGTTCGGTGACCCTCGGTCAGCGTGTGTTCACCGGTGTGCTGGTGGGCTTCACCTTCCGCATCGTCCAGGATTTGCTCGGCCCGTCGAGCCTGGTGTTCGGTTTCTCCCCACTGTTTGCGGTGCTGGTGCCGGCCGGCGTTTGTGCGCTGGCGGGCGTCTGGCTGTTGCGAAGAGCCGGTTGATGCGCGCACTTTTGCCAGTGCCTTGAAACTCGAAAACGCCCCGGTCGACAAACCGGGGCGTTTTTGCATGCAAACCGGGTGGCCGGCGAGCGTGACGCTTGCGTCGTGTATCAGGTACAATTCCCGGCTATTTTTCGGCGGGCCATGCCTGCAGCCTTTTTGAGTGTTGATCCGTGAGTGATTTGAGTCATATCCGCAATTTCTCCATCATCGCCCACATTGACCATGGCAAGTCGACGCTGGCTGACCGTTTCATCCAGATGTGCGGCGGCCTGGCCGAGCGTGAAATGGAAGCCCAGGTACTGGATTCCATGGACCTGGAGCGTGAACGCGGGATCACCATCAAGGCCCATAGCGTCACCCTCTATTACACGGCCAAAGACGGCATCAAATACCAGCTGAACTTCATTGACACCCCGGGTCACGTTGACTTCACCTACGAAGTCAGCCGTTCCCTGGCCGCGTGTGAAGGTGCCTTGCTGGTGGTTGACGCCGGTCAGGGTGTCGAGGCCCAGTCCGTCGCCAACTGCTATACCGCCATCGAGCAGGGCCTTGAGGTCATGCCGGTATTGAACAAGATCGACCTGCCACAGGCTGATCCGGATCGCGTCAAGGACGAGATCGAGAAGATCATCGGCATTGATGCCACTGACGCCGTCACCTGCAGCGCCAAAACCGGCCTGGGTGTCGACGAAGTGCTCGAGCGTCTGGTGCACACCATTCCTGCGCCGACCGGCAATATCGAAGATCCGCTGCAAGCGTTGATCATCGACTCCTGGTTCGACAACTACTTGGGCGTTGTTTCCCTGGTGCGCGTGCGTCATGGTCGCGTGAAGAAGGGTGACAAGATCCTCGTCAAGTCCACCGGCAAAATTCACCTGGTCGACAGCGTTGGCGTGTTCAACCCGAAACACACCGCCACGACAGACCTGAAAGCCGGCGAAGTGGGCTTCATCATCGCCAGCATCAAGGACATTCACGGTGCACCGGTCGGTGACACCCTGACGCTGGCCTCGACCCCGGACGTGGAAGTGCTGCCCGGCTTCAAACGTATCCAGCCGCAGGTTTACGCGGGTCTGTTCCCGGTCAGCTCCGACGACTTCGAGGATTTCCGCGAAGCGCTGCAGAAGCTCACCCTGAACGACTCGTCGCTGCAGTACACCCCGGAAAGCTCCGACGCCCTGGGCTTTGGCTTCCGTTGCGGCTTCCTCGGCATGCTGCACATGGAAATCATCCAGGAGCGCCTCGAGCGCGAATACAACCTGGACCTGATCACCACTGCACCCACCGTAATTTTTGAGCTGCTGCTGAAAACCGGTGAAACGATTTACGTCGACAACCCATCCAAGCTTCCGGATGTGTCGTCCATTGAAGACATGCGCGAGCCGATCGTGCGGGCCAATATCCTGGTACCGCAGGAACACTTGGGCAACGTCATCACCCTGTGCATCGAGAAGCGCGGCGTTCAAGTCGACATGCTGTTCCTCGGCAATCAGGTGCAGGTCACTTACGACCTGCCGATGAACGAAGTGGTTCTCGACTTCTTCGACCGTCTGAAGTCCACCAGTCGCGGCTATGCTTCGCTGGATTACCATTTCGACCGCTACCAATCGGCTAATCTGGTGAAACTGGACGTGCTGATCAACGGCGACAAGGTCGATGCCCTCGCATTGATCGTGCACCGTGACAACTCGCACTACAAAGGTCGCCAGTTGACCGAGAAGATGAAAGAACTGATTCCTCGCCAGATGTTCGACGTAGCGATTCAGGCCGCCATCGGTGGTCAGATCGTTGCACGCACAACCGTCAAGGCACTCAGAAAGAACGTATTGGCCAAATGCTACGGTGGTGACGTAAGCCGTAAGAAGAAACTGCTCGAGAAGCAAAAGGCCGGTAAGAAACGCATGAAGCAGGTCGGCAACGTGGAAATTCCACAAGAAGCCTTCCTTGCAGTGCTCAGGTTGGATAGTTAGGTCCTATGTCACTAAATTTCCCGCTGTTGCTGGTCATCGCCGTGTTCGTCTGCGGCCTGTTGGCGTTGCTTGATCTGTTGATCCTGGCACCGCGTCGGCGTGCTGCCATTGCCTCTTATCAAGGCAGCGTCAGCCAGCCTGATGTGGTGGTCGTTGAAAAACTGAACAAAGAGCCGCTGCTGGTCGAGTACGGCAAGTCGTTCTTCCCGGTGTTGTTCATCGTGCTGGTGCTGCGTTCGTTCCTGGTGGAACCGTTCCAGATCCCGTCCGGTTCGATGAAGCCAACCCTGGACGTCGGCGACTTCATTCTGGTGAACAAGTTTTCTTACGGTATCCGCCTGCCGGTGCTGGACAAGAAAATCATCGAAGTCGGTGATCCACAGCGCGGCGATGTCATGGTGTTCCGTTATCCGAGCGACCCGAACGTCAACTACATCAAGCGTGTAGTCGGCCTGCCGGGCGACACGGTGCGTTACACCGCTGACAAGCGTCTGCTCGTCAATGGCGAATCGATTGCCGAGCAAATGATCGGCTCCGAGCCGGGAACGCTGGGCAGCGCAGAGCTGTACAAAGAGAAGCTGGGCGCCGCCGAGCACCTGATCCGCAAGGAAATGAGCCGCTACCGCGCGACCCCGGATCACACGTGGACAGTGCCGGCCGGGCACTACTTCATGATGGGCGACAACCGCGACAATTCGAACGACAGTCGCTACTGGGATGATCCGAACATTCCCAAGGATCTGCTGGGCATGGTTCCCGACCAGAATATCGTCGGCAAGGCCTTCGCGGTCTGGATGAGCTGGCCGGAGCCGAAACTCAGTCACCTGCCGAATTTCTCGCGGGTTGGCCTGATCAAGTAATCACACACGGCGCTGTTGACCACAGCGCCGAATGCATTTCTGGAGCCGGCACAATCGGCTTCGCAATCGCCAGGATTTAATTTTTGAACACAGCGTTAATTGTCCCAGGCCTGCGCCGCATCCCGGCGATGGCAGTGGAATCCAGCCACGAACTCAGCGTGGGTAAACCGTGAGCGTTTCTCTAAGCCGTCTCGAGCGCCAGCTCGGTTACACTTTCAAGGACCAGGAGCTGATGCTGCTGGCCCTGACGCACCGCAGTTTTGCCGGGCGCAACAACGAACGCCTGGAATTCCTCGGTGATGCCATCCTCAATTTCGTCGCTGGCGAGGCGCTGTTTGATCGCTTCCCGCTGGCCCGCGAAGGCCAGTTGTCGCGTTTGCGCGCACGCCTGGTAAAAGGTGAGACCCTGGCCGTACTGGCCCGCGGTTTCGACCTTGGCGATTACCTGCGACTGGGTTCCGGTGAGTTGAAAAGCGGCGGCTTCCGTCGTGAATCAATCCTGGCCGACGCCCTTGAAGCGCTGATCGGCGCGATCTACCTTGATGCCGGTATGGACGTGGCGCGCGAGCGTGTGCTGGCCTGGCTGGCCGGCGAGTTCGAAGGCCTGACGCTGGTCGACACCAACAAGGACCCGAAAACCCGCCTGCAGGAACACCTGCAATCGCGCGGTTGCGAACTGCCACGCTACGAAGTGGTGGATATCCAGGGTGAGCCGCACTGCCGAACCTTCTTCGTCGAATGCGAAGTGGTCTTACTGAATGAGAAAAGCCGGGGTCAGGGTGTGAGCCGTCGTATTGCCGAACAGGTAGCGGCCGCCGCAGCACTGATTGCCCTGGGCGTGGAGAATGGCAATGACTGATACAAACGCAACTCGCTGTGGCTACGTTGCCATCGTCGGCCGTCCCAACGTCGGTAAGTCGACGCTGCTCAACCACATCCTCGGCCAGAAGCTCGCGATCACTTCGCGCAAGCCGCAGACCACTCGCCACAACATGCTCGGGATCAAGACCGAGGGCGACGTGCAGGCGATCTACGTCGACACCCCCGGCATGCACAAGGGTGGCGAAAAGGCCCTGAACCGTTACATGAACAAAACTGCTTCGGCGGCGTTGAAAGACGTCGACGTGGTGATTTTCGTGGTTGACCGCACCAAGTGGACCGACGAAGACCAGATGGTTCTGGAGCGTGTGCAGTACGTGACCGGCCCGCTGATCGTTGCGCTCAACAAGACTGACCGCATCGAAGACAAGGCCGAGCTGATGCCGCACCTGAGCTGGTTGCAGGAGCAGTTGCCGAACGCACAGATCATCCCGATTTCCGCGCAGCACGGGCACAACCTCGAAGCACTGGAAAAGGTCATCGCTGATCATCTGCCGGAGAACGATCACTTCTTCCCGGAAGACCAGATCACCGACCGCAGCAGCCGCTTCCTCGCCGCCGAACTGGTGCGTGAGAAAATCATGCGCCAGATGGGCGCCGAGCTGCCGTACCAGATCACCGTCGAAATCGAAGAGTTCAAGCAGCAGGGCAAGACCCTGCATATCCATGCCTTGATCCTCGTAGAGCGCGACGGCCAGAAGAAGATCATCATTGGCGACAAGGGCGAGCGCATCAAGCGCATTGGCACCGAAGCGCGCAAGGACATGGAGCTGCTGTTTGACTCCAAGATCATGCTCAACCTGTGGGTCAAGGTGAAGGGCGGCTGGTCCGACGACGAGCGTGCACTGCGTTCGCTGGGTTACGGCGACCTGTAAAATTCCGGTGTTCTGATACACCAGAGAACCCTGTGGGAGCGGGCTTGCTCGCGAAGGCGGTGTAACATTCAGCATTGATGTTGACTGTCACTGCGCCTTCGCGAGCCAGCCCGCTCCCACATTTGTTTTCGGGTTGTGTGTAAACCTGCGTTTCTTCATCGAGAACTCAATGTCGCAAAACCCGCCTCCCGCTCAACCCGCCTACGTCCTGCACAGTCGCGCCTACCGCGAAACCAGTGCCTTGGTGGATTTCCTCACGCCGCAAGGTCGGCTGCGGGCGGTGTTGCGCAGTGCGCGGGGCAAGGCCGGGACGCTCGCGCGGCCATTTGTGGCGCTGGAAGTGGAGTTTCGCGGCAAGGGTGAGCTGAAGAATGTCGGGCGCATGGAGAGTTCGGGTACTTCGGCGTGGCTCAACGGCGAAGCGCTGTTCAGTGGTCTCTACCTGAATGAACTGCTGATTCGTCTGTTGCCTGCCGAAGACCCGCACCCGGGGGTATTCGATCATTACGCCGCGACCCTGCTGGCATTGGCGGAAGGCCGACCGCTTGAACCCTTGCTGCGCTCATTCGAATGGCGCTTGCTTGATGACCTCGGTTACGGGTTTTCCCTCAACACTGATATTCACGGCGAGGCCATCGCGACGGACGGCCTCTATCGTCTGCAAGTGGATGCGGGTCTTGAGCGGGTGTTCCTGTTGCAACCCGGCTTGTTCAACGGCGTCGAACTACTGGCCATGGCCGACGCCGACTGGACCGCTCCCGGTGCTTTGTCCGCCGCCAAGCGTCTGATGCGTCAGGCTCTGGCCGTTCACTTGGGTGGTCGCCCCCTCGTCAGCCGCGAGCTATTTCGTAAGCCCTGATATGCTGTGCGCCGAATCTCTCAATTCAGGAGCGCATCCGTGACCACCAGCAATCGCATTCTTCTCGGCGTGAACATCGACCATGTCGCTACCCTGCGTCAGGCCCGTGGTACGCGCTACCCGGACCCGGTCAAGGCTGCACTGGATGCGGAAGAGGCGGGCGCCGATGGCATCACCGTGCACCTGCGTGAAGACCGTCGGCACATTCAGGAGCGCGATGTGTTGCTGCTCAAGGACGTGCTGCAAACCCGCATGAACTTTGAAATGGGCGTCACCGAAGAAATGATGGTGTTCGCCGAACGCATCCGCCCGGCACACATTTGCCTGGTACCGGAAACCCGTCAGGAACTGACCACTGAAGGTGGTCTGGACGTCGCCGGGCAGGAGGAACGCCTCAAGGCTGCGGTTGAGCGTCTGTCGAAAATCGGCAGCGAAGTGTCGCTGTTCATCGATGCTGACGAGCGGCAAATTGCAGCGTCGAAGCGCGTCGGTGCGCCGGCCATCGAATTGCACACCGGGCGTTATGCCGATGCCCAAACCCCGACCGAAGTCGCCGAAGAGCTCAAGCGTGTCGCGGATGGCGTGGCGTTTGGTTTGGCCCAAGGCTTGATCGTCAACGCGGGTCACGGCTTGCATTACCACAACGTTGAAGCGGTCGCGGCCATCAAGGGTATCAACGAACTGAACATCGGCCATGCGCTGGTGGCGCATGCGTTATTCGTTGGCTTCAAGTCCGCAGTCTCGGAAATGAAAGCGCTGATCCTGGCTGCGGCGTTGAAGGGCTGAAGGTCGACGCATAACCAAATGTGGGAGCGTGCTTGCTCGCGAAGGGCGGAGTGTCAGTCGAAATATTCCTGACTGATACACCGCCTTCGCGAGCAAGCCCGCTCCCACATGGGGTCTACGATGGTCAGTCAGAGCGGGGCAGGCTCTTGCGCCGGCTTTGATTTGTCGATGCCGGGCACATGCAGATTGCCCTCGGCCACCTGATCGCCTTCAAGCTGCGGCTGGGTCACCCAGGTCAGAATGTCGTAGTAGCGACGGATGTTCGCCACGAAATGCACTGGCTCGCCGCCCCGGGCGTAGCCGTAGCGGGTCTTGCTGTACCACTGCTTCTGCGACAGGCGCGGCAGAATCTTTTTCACATCCAGCCATTTGTCCGGGTTCAGCCCTTCCTTGGCCGTCAGTTTGCGCGCGTCATCCAGATGACCGCTGCCGACGTTATAGGCTGCCAGGGCAAACCAGGTGCGATCCGGCTCCTTGATCGAATCGTCGAGCTGTTCCTTCATATACGCCAGGTACTTGGCGCCACCCATGATGCTCTGCTTTGGATCGAGGCGATTGGACACGCCCATCGCCTGCGCCGTGTTCTGCGTGAGCATCATCAGGCCGCGCACGCCGGTTTTCGAGGTGACGGTCGGTTGCCACAGCGATTCCTGATAACCGATGGCCGCGAGCAGGCGCCAGTCGACTTTCTCTTTCTTCGCGTAATTCTTGAAGTGCTGCTCGTACTTCGGCAGGCGCTGCTGCAAGTGCTGGGCGAAGGTGGTGGCGCCCATGTAGCCGAGGACATCGACGTGGCCGTAGTAGCGATCCTTCAAGCGCTGCAGGGTGCCGTTCTTCTGAACCTTGTCCAGATAGTCATTGATCTCGTTGAGCAGACTGTTGTCTTCGCCCGGACCCACGGCCCAGCTCTGGCTGCGTGCGTCGCCCAGGTCGAAGGCCACGCGAATATTGGTGAAGTACACCTGGTTCATCGCCACTTCGTTGGAATCGACCAGCGTCAGGTCGATCTGGCCTTCATCGACCATGCGCAGCAAATCGACCACTTCAACCGCGTCGGATTCTTCGTACTCGATGCCGGGATATTTCTGTTTCAGCCCGGCCAGTTGCTCGGCGTGAGTGCTGCCCTTGAGCACCATGATCTTCTTGCCGACCAGGTCACCGGGGTCGGTCGGCCGCGACTGGCCGTTGCGATAGATGATCTGCGGGGTGACTTCGAGGTAGGAATGCGAGAACCGCACCTGCTTCTTGCGCTGCTCGCTGCTGACCAGACCGGCGGCGGCCAGTACCGGGCCGTTCGGTTTGCCGATCTGATTGAACAGGTCGTCGAGGTTGTCGGCGGTTTCGATCTTCAGTTCAACACCCAAATCGTCGGCGAAACGCTTCACCAGCTCGTATTCAAAGCCGGTTTCACCGCTGCGATCCTGGAAGTAGGTGGCGGGGCTGTTACGGGTAATCACCCGCAGCACACCATCCTCCTTTACGCGCTCGAGTGTGTTGGGTTTATCAACACAGCCACTGAGCACCAGGAAGAGTCCGGTTGCGATCAGCCATTTGGCGTACCGCGGACGCAAAGCCGTTGGGAAAAACATCTGCGCAGTATACGCAAACGGCCACGAGCGCCATATCTCGACAGCGTAGGACTAGTCTGCTAAAGATCACAAAACCGAGCGAAACCCCACAGGAACGGGGCTGTGCGGCTTTTTGTTACAGTAAAAATAAGACGTCGCCACAGCCGTGATTTACCTGACTCGGGAGGCAGAAACACAGATTGGTATCCGAGTGCAACCGTGCGTAGCGTTTCGGGTGATGTTGAGGGCGGTTTAGGCTAGAATGCACGGCCTCAAAGCACACCCCTTCCCGAGGCTGTCCCGAAGATGTTGATCCTGCGCGGCGCTCCTGCCCTTTCTGCCTTTCGCCACAGCAAACTCCTTGAGCAACTGAGCCAGAAGGTTCCAGCTGTCAGTGGCCTGTATGCTGAATTCGCTCACTTCGCCGAAGTCACCGGCGTCCTGACCGGCGACGAACAGCAGGTGCTTGCGCGCCTTCTGAAGTACGGTCCAAGCGTTCCGGTACAAGAGCCGACCGGTCGTCTGTTTCTGGTGTTGCCGCGTTTCGGCACCATCTCGCCATGGTCGAGCAAGGCCAGCGACATCGCCCGCAACTGCGGCCTGAGCAAGATCCAGCGTCTGGAGCGCGGTATCGCCTTCTACGTTGCCGGTCAGTTCAGCGAAGCCGAAGCGCAGCAGATCGCCGACGTCTTGCATGACCGCATGACCCAGATCGTGCTGGCCAACCTTGAGCAGGCCGCCGGTCTGTTCAGCCACGCCGAACCGAAACCGCTCACTGCCATCGACATCCTCGGTGGCGGTCGCGCCGCGCTGGAAAAGGCCAACACCGAGCTGGGCCTGGCCTTGGCTGAAGACGAAATCGACTACCTGGTCAACGCCTTCAACGGTTTGAAGCGCAACCCGCACGACATCGAATTGATGATGTTCGCCCAGGCCAACTCCGAGCACTGCCGTCACAAGATCTTCAACGCCAGTTGGGATATCGACGGCCAGAGCCAGGAAAAAAGCCTGTTCGGCATGATCAAGAACACCTATCAGATGCACAGCGAAGGCGTGCTGTCCGCTTACAAGGACAACGCTTCGGTGATCGTCGGCAACGTCGCCGGTCGCTTCTTCCCGAACCCGGAAACCCGCCAGTACGGCGCGGTGCAGGAGCCGGTGCACATTCTGATGAAGGTTGAAACCCACAACCACCCGACTGCAATTGCCCCGTTCCCGGGCGCCTCCACCGGTTCTGGCGGCGAAATCCGTGACGAAGGTGCAACCGGCCGTGGCGCCAAGCCAAAGGCTGGCCTGACCGGCTTCACCGTGTCGAACCTGCAGATCCCGGGCTTCGAACAGCCGTGGGAAGTGCCATATGGCAAGCCTGAGCGCATCGTCACCGCGCTGGACATCATGATCGAAGGCCCGCTCGGCGGCGCGGCGTTCAACAACGAATTCGGTCGTCCGGCCCTGACCGGCTACTTCCGTACCTTCGAACAATCGATCACCACCCCGCACGGTGACGAGGTTCGTGGTTACCACAAGCCGATCATGCTGGCAGGCGGCATGGGCAACATCCGCGAAGAACACGTCAAGAAGGGCGAGATCGTCGTCGGCTCCAAGCTGATCGTGCTCGGCGGCCCGGCGATGTTGATCGGTCTGGGCGGCGGCGCGGCTTCGTCGATGGCCACCGGCACCAGCTCGGCGGATCTGGATTTTGCTTCCGTTCAGCGTGAAAACCCTGAAATGGAGCGTCGTTGCCAGGAAGTCATCGACCGTTGCTGGCAGTTGGGTGACAAGAACCCGATCAGCTTCATCCACGACGTCGGCGCGGGCGGTCTGTCCAACGCCTTCCCGGAACTGGTCAACGACGGCGACCGCGGTGGCCGTTTCGAACTGCGCAACATTCCAAACGACGAGCCGGGCATGGCCCCGCACGAAATCTGGTCCAACGAATCCCAGGAACGTTACGTACTGGCCGTCGGCCCGGATGATTTCGAGCGCTTCCAGGCAATCTGCGAACGCGAGCGTTGCCCGTTTGCCGTTGTCGGTGAAGCCACTGCTGAACCGCAACTGACCGTGACCGACAGCCACTTCGGCAACAACCCGGTGGACATGCCACTGGAAGTGTTGCTGGGCAAAGCCCCGCGCATGCACCGTTCGGTGGTTCGTGAAGCCGAGCTGGGCGATGACTTCGATCCGTCGAACCTCGACATCACCGAATCCATCGAGCGCGTTCTGCATCACCCGGCCGTGGCCAGCAAAAGCTTCCTGATCACCATCGGCGACCGCACCATCACCGGCCTTGTCGCCCGTGACCAAATGGTTGGCCCATGGCAGGTTCCGGTGGCCGACGTTGCTGTCACCGCGACCAGCTTCGATGTTTACACCGGTGAAGCGATGGCGATGGGCGAGCGCACTCCGCTGGCTCTGCTGGACGCCCCGGCGTCGGGCCGCATGGCCATCGGCGAAACCCTGACCAACATCGCCGCCTCGCGCATCAACAAGATCTCCGACATCAAACTGTCGGCGAACTGGATGTCTGCTGCCGGCCACCCGGGCGAAGACGCGCGTCTGTACGACACCGTGAAAGCGGTCGGTATGGAACTGTGCCCTGAGCTGGGCATCACCATTCCGGTGGGCAAGGACTCGATGTCCATGGCCACCCGCTGGAACGACAACGGCGAAGAAAAAACCGTGACCTCGCCGATGTCGCTGATCGTGACCGGTTTCGCGCCAGTGGCTGACATCCGTCAGACCCTGACCCCGGAACTGCGCATGGACAAGGGCACCACTGATCTGATCCTGGTCGACCTCGGTCGCGGTCAGAACCGCATGGGGGCTTCGATCCTTGCCCAGGTCCACGGCAAACTCGGCAAACACGCACCGGACGTCGATGACGCCGAAGACCTGAAAGCCTTCTTCGCGGTGATCCAGGGCCTCAACGCCGACGGCCACCTGCTGGCTTACCACGACCGTTCCGACGGTGGTCTGCTGACTTCCGTGGTGGAAATGGCCTTCGCCGGTCACTGCGGTCTGAGCCTGAACCTGGACAGCGTGGCAGAGTCCTCGGCAGAAATCGCCGCGATCCTGTTCAACGAAGAACTGGGTGCCGTCATCCAGGTTCGTCAGGACGCCACGCCAGACATCCTCGCGCAATTCAGTGCGGCCGGTCTGGGCGACTGCGTGTCGGTGATCGGTCAGCCGATCAACAATGGTCAGATCAACATCACCTTCAACGGTGACACCGTGTTCGAAGGTCAGCGTCGTCTGCTGCAACGTCAGTGGGCCGAGACCAGCTACCAGATCCAGAGTCTGCGTGATAACGCCGACTGCGCCGAGCAAGAATTCGACGTGTTGCTGGAAGAAGACAACCCGGGCCTGAGCGTCAAGCTGAGCTACGACGTCAACCAGGACATCGCCGCGCCTTACATCAAGAAAGGCATCCGCCCACAGGTTGCCGTGCTGCGTGAGCAGGGCGTCAATGGTCAGGTGGAAATGGCGGCTGCGTTCGACCGCGCCGGTTTCAACGCAATTGACGTGCACATGAGTGACATTCTCGCTGGCCGTGTCGACCTGAACGAGTTCAAAGGTCTGGTGGCGTGCGGTGGTTTCTCCTACGGCGACGTGCTCGGCGCCGGTGAAGGCTGGGCCAAGTCGGCACTGTTCAACAGCCGTGCCCGCGATGCGTTCCAAGGCTTCTTCGAACGTAACGACAGCTTCACCCTCGGCGTGTGCAACGGTTGCCAGATGATGTCCAACCTGCACGAACTGATCCCGGGCAGCGAGTTCTGGCCGCACTTCGTGCGTAACCGTTCCGAGCAGTTCGAAGCGCGCGTGGCGATGGTGCAGATCCAGGAATCGAACTCGATCTTCCTGCAGGGCATGGCCGGTTCGCGCATGCCTATCGCCATCGCTCACGGTGAAGGTCACGCCGAGTTCTCCAGTGAAGAGGCATTGCTGGAAGCCGATCTGTCCGGTTGCGTGGCGATGCGTTTCGTCGACAACCATGGCAAGGTCACCGAGCGTTATCCGGCCAACCCGAACGGTTCGCCGCGCGGGATCACCGGCCTTACCAGCCGCGACGGTCGCGTGACGATCATGATGCCGCACCCGGAGCGTGTGTTCCGCGCCGTGCAGAACTCGTGGCGTTCGGAAGACTGGACCGAGGACGCTCCTTGGATGCGCATGTTCCGTAACGCGCGCGTCTGGGTTAACTGATCGTCGTGTACAAGCTGGCGTTTTTTGTTCCTGACAGCCATGTCGAGGTGGTCAAAGGGGCTGTGTTCGCTGCCGGTGGTGGGCGGATCGGTGACTATGACCACTGTGCCTGGCAGGTGCTTGGGTCTGGCCAGTTTCGACCTTTGGACGGGAGTCAGCCGTTTATTGGCGAGGCGGGGCAGGTCGAGCGGGTTGAGGAATGGAAGGTTGAGCTGGTGGTGGCGGATGAGTTGATCGTTGCTGTTGTGGCGGCTTTGAAGCTTAGTCATCCCTACGAGACACCGGCTTATGAGGTGTGGCGGCTGGAAGATTTCTGATCTTTCTGGCTGCTGAAACAGGAAACCCGCAGATGAGTGATTGTCTGCGGGTTTTTTGTTGCCCCCGATTTGCTTTTCTGTAGGAGTGAGCCTGCTCGCGAAGAGGGCCGTCGCGACTCCGAAGATTCAAACCTTCGCACTAACCTCGCTGCGATTGACCAGGCTTTCTAATGCCCCACTCAAACTCGCCGCCTTGTCGCCCACCAGCAAATGCCAGACCCCGCCATCCAGCTGGCTGACGCCATGGCATCCCAGGTCTTTCAACTGCGCTTGCGACAACGCTTCGCCATCCGCCAGTTGCAGACGAATCCGGGTCATTGCAATGCAATCCAGGCGCAAGACATTGTCGCCACCGCCCAACGCATTCAGCCATTGCTGCGCTTCAGAACCAGCAACCACGACGGCTTTCGGCTCATCAGCAACAACAGCCGTTTCAACCAGAACTGCACGTCCGAGAGTCGGCATCGCCAGACGAATCTCATCCGCAATGCTATCCGCCATCGGTCCCACAACAACTTGCAAACTCCCACCCTTGCCCGGACGCACCACCGCCATCGCACCCAGCGCTTTCAGCTCGGCATCGGATGCCTTGTTGCGATCAACCATTTCTAGTCGCAAGCGCGTGGTGCAAGCGCCGACGGTGAGCAAATTCTGGGCACCACCCAATGCCTTGATGTAAGCACTGGCGCGCTCGTTCTCGGTCAACACGGCTTTTTCACTGACCGCCACATCCTCACGCCCCGGCGTTTTCAGGTTGAAGCGGCGAATGCAGAAGTCGAAGACGAAGTAGTAGATGACCGCGTAAGCCAGCCCCACCGGAACCACCAACCAACCATTGGTCGAGCGGCCCCAGCCCAGCACCATGTCGATAAAACCGCCGGAGAAGGTGAAGCCGAGGTGAATGTTCAGCGCATTGGTGATCGCCATCGACAACCCGGTCAGCAGCGCATGCAGCAGAAACAGCAGCGGCGCTAAAAACATGAAGGCGAACTCGATGGGTTCGGTCACCCCGGTCAAAAACGAAGTCAAAGCCATCGACAGGAAAATCCCGCCCATCACCTTGCGGCGTTCCGGCAGTGCGTTGCGGTACATCGCCAAACACGCTGCCGGCAGGCCGAAGATCATCATCGGGAACATGCCGGTCATGAACTGGCCGCCCTTCGGATCGCCGGCGAAGTAGCGCGTCAGGTCACCGGTCACCAGCGCCCCCGTGGCTGGATCGGTGAAGTTGCCGAACACGAACCACGCCATGTTGTTGAGGATATGGTGCAGGCCGGTGACGATCAGCAGGCGGTTGAACACGCCAAACACGAACGCGCCGATGCTGCCGCTTTCCATCATCAAGGCGCCGAAGGCGTTGATGCCGTGCTGGATCGGCGGCCAGATGTAGCCGAACACCACGCCCAGACCGACCGCGGCAAAACCGGTGACAATCGGCACAAATCGCCGACCGCCAAAGAACGCCAGATACTCCGGCAATTTGATGTCCTTGAAGCGGTTGTACAGCGCGCCGGCCATCAAGCCGCTGACGATACCGGCGAGCATGCCCATGTTGATGGTTGAATCGAGCACCTTGAGCGTCGAGATCATCACCAGATAACCGATCACCCCGGCGAGACCGGCGGTGCCGTTGTTGTCCTTGGCGAAACCGACGGCGATGCCGATGGCGAAGATCATCGCCAGGTTGGCGAAGATCACCTGGCCGGCATCGTGAATGATCGCGATGTTGAGCAGGTCGGTGTCACCCAGACGCAGCAGCAGGCCGGCAATCGGCAGGATCGCGATCGGCAGCATCAGCGCGCGGCCGAGGCGTTGCAGGCCTTCGATGAAGAGTTGGTACATGGTGGTTCTCCCGGCTCTTTATAGAGAGCTTGTTGTTAGGGCAGCGGCCAATGCTGGTGGCAGGCGTGACGGACGGCGGCGGCGCTGCTCAGCTTGAGCAGGTCGCGGCTCAGGCGCTGGCATTCGGTCTCGTGCACCTGGCGCACGCGATCCTTGATTTCACCGATCTGCACCGGGCTGACCGACAGCTCGGTGACGCCCAGACCGATCAGCACCGGCGTCGCCAGCGGATCGGAGGCGAGGGCGCCGCACACGCCAACCCAGCGTTTGTGCACCGCCGCGCCTGCGCAGGTCATGGCGATCAGGCGCAGCAGCGCCGGGTGCATCGCGTCGACGCGGGCGGCCAGGCCTGCGTGGTCGCGATCCATCGCCAAGGTGTACTGCGACAAATCGTTGGTGCCAATGGAAAGGAAGTCGGCGTGTTCGGCCAGTTGCTCGGCTTGCAGTGCGGCGGCGGGGACTTCGATCATTACGCCGATTTCCGGGCGCTGGGTCATGTTCATCTCCCGGCACAAGGCGTCGACGCGTTGGCGAATCTGCAGCAGTTCGTCCACTTCGGTGACCATCGGCAGCAGGATGCGGCAACGCCGCAACGGACTGACTTGCAGCAGTGCGCGCAATTGCTGATCGAGGATTTCCGGGCGCGCCTGAGCCAGTCGAATGCCGCGCAGGCCGAGCACCGGATTGGCCTCGATGGGCAGCGGCAGGTAGTCGAGTTGCTTGTCGCCGCCGACGTCGATGGTGCGGATGATCACCGACTTGTCGCCCATCGCATCGATCACCGCTTGATAGGCACTGCGTTGCTCCTCGACGTCCGGAGCGGTGTGACGATCAACGAACAGGAATTCAGTGCGCAGCAGGCCGACGCCATCGGCACCGTTGGCAAAGGCATCGGCTGCTTCAGCACTGGAGGCGACATTGGCGACGACTTCGATGTGCACGCCATTGCGGGTTTCGGCAGGCAGGTGAGCCTTGGCTTGCTGTGCGTCGCGGCGTTGCTGACGGTCGATTTGCGCCTGCTGAACTTCAGCCAGACGTTCAGCATTTGGCGTCAGTTCCAGGCGACCACTGTCAGCATCGAGCACGACCGCTTGACCTTGCGGCTGATCAAGCAGCGCTGCGCCGAGTGCCACCAGGCACGGCAGACCTTTGCCGCGCGCCAGAATCGCGACGTGCGATGTCGCGCCACCCTCGGCCATGCACAACCCGGCAACACCTTGAGCGCTGAGTTGCAGCAGATCCGAGGGCGTCAGCTCATGGGCGGCAACGATGGCGCCGGCAGGCACGTCGTGATGCCAGGCTTCGCCGAGCAAGGCACGCAACACACGTTGTTTGAGGTCGCGAAGATCATTGGCGCGCTCAGCCAGCAGCGCGCTGCCGATGTGTTGCAGGACTTCGCACTGCACATCGATCGACCGGCTCCAGGCGTGAGTTGCCGCAGTGCCTTGTTCGATGGATTGCTGTGCTGCGTCAAGCAGGGCGGGATCTTCGAGCAGTGCCAAATGCGCGGCGAAGATTGTTTCTTCATCGGCGTTCTTGTGCTTTTTCGCTTGGGCGAGGGTGCCGTCGATTTCGTTGCGCACCTGAGTCAGCGCCGCGTCGAGAACCTGCTGTTGTTGCGAGGGATCGTGATTGCCCGCATCCGCCGGCAGACTGATCGCATTCAAGTGAAACAGCGGCCCGCCGACCAGTCCCGGCGCAGCGCACACACCGTGTAACACACCTGCTTCAGCGGGGCGTTTAGCCGCCGCCGCACTGGCCGGTGCTGCTGCGTGATGATCCTCGGGCAGGGCAGTCGCCAATGCCGTGAGCAATGCTTGCAGCGCCGCTTCAGCGTCCGGGCCCTGACAGCTGACCTGCACCTCATCCTGCTCGCCAACCGCCAGTCCCATCAAACCGATCAGGCTGTTGCACGGTGCCGATTTACCGGCGAAGTGCAGTTGCGACTGGCTGTTGAAACCCTGTGCAGTCTGCCGGACCAAAGCGGCTGGGCGTGCGTGCAATCCTCCGCGATGGGCGACCAGCACATGCCCGTGAACCTCTGGCCCGTCGACCTCGGCAACATTCGCTGGCGAACCGTTGCGCGCCACAATGTGCAGCAACGGCTCGCCGACCTTCACCGTTTTGAGGGTGATCGGTCGTACCTGAAAATCCTCGCTGTTGGTCAGAATCAACAGGCTGACCAGGCTTTTGCATTGCTGGCCGACCTGGTCCAGGTCATAGCGCAACAACGGCTGCCCCTTGGTCACGCGGCCACCTTCCTTGACCAGCATCGAGAAACCTTCACCGTTCAACTCGACAGTGTCGAGGCCCAGATGCAGGAGGATCTCCGCGCCATTGTCGGCCCGCACGGTGAGCGCGTGGCCGGTGCGCGCAACGTGAATGATCACGCCAGCGCAGGGCGAGTACAGCGTGTCGTTGAGCGGGTCGATAGCGATGCCGTCACCCATCGCGCCGCTGGCGAACACCGCGTCCGGGACTTTGGCGAGCGTGAGCACCGGGCCGCTGAGCGGGGCGCTGAGGGTCAGCTCTTTATTGTTGTTGTGCATGGCTCGGTCTCATCAGGTCTGCAGTCATTCGGGCTTAGTGCGTGCGGGTAACTTTGCTCAGGTGGCGCGGCTGATCAGGGTCCATGCCGCGGGCCACGGCCAAACCGGCGGCCATCACGTAGAAGCTCTGAATCGCCAGAATCGGATCAAGGGCCGGGTGTTCGGCGCGAGTCAGGGTCAGGTCGCGTTCGCTGACATCGTCCGGCGCGGCCAGCAGCACGCGGGCGCCGCGTTGACGCATTTCGGCTGCCAGACTCAGCAGGCCAGCCTGCTCGGCGCCGCGTGGGGCGAAGACCAGCAGCGGATAGTGTTCGTCGATGAGCGCCATCGGGCCGTGACGGACTTCGGCGCTGCTGAAGGCTTCGGCCTGAATCGCCGAGGTTTCCTTGAATTTCAGTGCCGCTTCCTGGGCGATGGCGAAGCCGGCACCACGGCCGATGACCATCAAACGCTCGCAATCGCGCAGCGCTTCGATGGCCACGCTCCAGTCCTGTTGCGCCGCTTCGCGCAGGCCTTCCGGCAGGGCATTGCCGGCCTCGAGCAATTCGCTGTCCTCTTTCCAGTGCGCGACCAAACGGGCGCTGGCGCTGAGGGTGGCGATAAAACTCTTGGTCGCGGCGACGCTGCTTTCAGTCCCGGCGAGCAGTGGCACGCTGAACTCACACGCCGCTTCCAGTGGCGAATCGGCGGCGTTGACCATCGACACGCTCAACGCGCCACGCTTGCGCAGCAGACGCAGGCTGTTGACCAGATCGGGGCTCTGGCCCGATTGCGAAAACGCGAAGGCGACCTGACCGCTGACCTTCAGCGGCGCCTGCTGCATGGTCACCACCGACATCGGCAACGACGCCACCGGCACCCCCAGTTGCTGCATGGTCAGGTAGGCGAAGTAGCTCGCCGCGTGGTCGGAGCTGCCACGGGCGACGGTCATCGCCACTTGCGGCGGCTGACGGCGCAGGCGTCCGGCGATCTCGATCATCGGCGGGTCGAGCTGTTGCAGTTGGGCTTGCACGGCATCGAAGGAGGACAGCGCCTCCTCAAGCATTTTTGAAGTCAATGTCTTCTCCTTCGACCATGACGGCGGTCAGTGTGAGTGAGCGATCCAGCCGCACGCAGTCGGCCCAGGCCCCGGGTGCAAGGCGCCCGCGTTCAGTGATGCCGAGGTAGTCGGCGGGAAATTGCGACAGACGCTGCGAAGCCTCGGCGATCGGCAAACCGATCTTCACCAGGTTGCGCAGGGCCTGATCCATGGTCAGCGTGCTGCCCGCCAACGTGCCGTCGGGCAGACGCACGCCGCCCAGGCATTTGGTCACGGTGTGGCTGCCCAGCTTGTATTCGCCGTCAGGCATGCCGGCGGCGGCGGTCGAGTCGGTGACGCAATACAGGCATGGGATCGAGCGCAGGGCGACGCGAATGGCGCCGGGATGCACGTGCAGCAAATCCGGAATCAGCTCGGCGAATTTGGCGTGGGCCAGTGCCGCGCCGACGATGCCCGGCTCGCGGTGGTGCAGCGGGCTCATGGCGTTGTAGAGGTGCGTGAAACTGGTCGCGCCGGCGTCAAGTGCGGCGACGCCTTCCTCGTAACTGCCGAGGGTATGGCCGATCTGCATGCGGATGCCACGGCTGCTCAGCTCGCGAATCAACGCATCATGACCGGCGATTTCCGGGGCGATGGTGATCACCCGGATCGGCGCCAGTGCCAGATACTCTTCGACCTCAGCCATCAACGCGGTGTGGGCAAAGTTCGGTTGTGCACCGAGTTTTCCCGGGTTGATGTACGGGCCTTCGAGGTGTACGCCGAGGACCCTCGCGGCACCTTTCGGACGCTGTTCGCAGAATTCTCCGACCTCCTTCAACACGCTGGAGATCTCGGCACTCGGCGCGGTCATGGTGGTAGCCAGCAGCGAAGTGGTGCCGAAACGCACATGGGTTTTGCTGATGGTTTCGAAGGCGCTGGCGCCTTCCATGATGTCTTTGCCGCCACCGCCGTGAACGTGCAGATCAATGAAGCCGGGCAGCAGATACGGCAGGTCATTGCTCGCCGGATCGCAAGGCAGGCCTTCGATGGACACCACTTTGCCGTGTTCGTGGATCAGCCGGCCGCGAATCCAGCCGTCAGCGGTGAGGATGTTGTCTTCGGACATTTTGATTCTCGCTTTTGGCTGCGCTTATCGACGCAGCTCTGCAACAAAGTCGTAGTAGTCGTTGCGGCAATAGGTGTCGGTGACTTCGATAGGGGTGTTGTCTTCGAGGTAGCCGACCCGGGTCATCAGCAGCATCGCGGTGCCGGGGGCGATGCCAACCAGCGCGGCGAACTCGTCCGAGGCGTTGATCGCCTGGATGTGCTGCAAGGCGCGGACGATCGGTTTGCCGATGCCATCGAGGTATTCGTAGAGCGAATCGCCGACCTGCTGCGGCTTGGGCATGATCGAGGCGGGCAGGGTGCTCATTTCGATGGCCATGACCGTGTCATCGGCTTTGCGCAGACGTTTCATGCGCGCGACCTTGTCGTTCGGCGACAGGCCTAGGCGGATCAGTTCTTCGTGGGTCGGCAGGGTGATTTCGCGTTCCAGCCATTGCGAGCTGGGCACGAAGCCTTTCAAGCGCAGCATCTCGCTGAATCCCGACAGGCGCGACAGCGGTTGTTCCAGGCGTGGAGTAATGAAGGTGCCGGAGCCTTGCAGGCGACGGATCAAACCTTGATCGAGAAGGACTTCCAAGGCCTTGCGTGCAGTGACCCGGGAAATGCCCAGTAACTCGCTGAGATTGCGCTCCGAAGGCATCGCCTGCTCGGACTTCCACTGTCCGGCATGGATGGCGGCCTCTAGGTTGCGCGCCAGTTGCAGGTACAACGGTGTCGGTTGAGTGTCGTCGGGGCGTAAGGCCTGGAGGTCATTCATGTCAGTCGTTTCCGGCACCGATGTAGGATTGTTTTAAGTCGGTTGTCGGGCGAAAACTAATACCACTTGCATACCATGTCAACGCAGGGAAAATGTCTGCAGCCCATGTGGATCGCGGCTCTGCGGGGTGGTGGTCTGAAGTGGTATTAGCGGGTGCTGCAGAAACGCAAAAGATCGCAGCCTGCGGCAGCGCCTACATCGGGAAGTGGTATCACCTCTGTAGGCGCTGCGGCAGGCTGCGATCTTTTGATTTATTTTTTTGCGGGTGACCAGCGGTCGATGATTAAGGGCGAATTTCGATCATCGTGCCATCCTGCACCATGTTCCACACTTCGCGCATATCAACGTTACGCATGGCGATGCAACCGTCGGTCCAGTCCAGGGTGTGGAACAGGTTTTCCGGGTTGTCTGCCGAGTCCGGCGTGCCGTGGATCATGATCATCCCGCCAGGCTCGACGCCTTCGCGACGGGCGCGGGCCGAATCAGTGATGTTCGGGTAGGAGATGTGCATCGACAGGTTGAATTTATCGCTGGTCTTGCGCCAGTCGATCCAATAGAAACCTTCCGGTGTGCGTTTGTCGCCTTCAATCAGTTTCGGACCTTTTTTCGCGCCCTTGCCCAAGGAAATGCGATAGGTCCTGACGGGTTTGCCGTCGGCGATCAATTGCAGTTGATGGGCCGATTTAAGCACCAGGACTTTCTCGATGAACGGGGTGTTCGACGGCGTCACGGTGGTCACGAATGACGCTTGGGAGACGGTAACGAACGACAGGCAGAACAGGGCAAGCAACCAGCGCATTGAAACGATTCCCCAGGAGTGACGCAGATATTTTATTTATGGATATTTTAGGTGATGGCAGGCTGAACGAGCGGGGGAATCGATTCCGAACGAACCGGAAACGTCTCAACACGCCGATCAGCGAAGAAGCATTCTAAGGTACGCCCCACCGTGCGGAAAGCCAGCTCGTCCCACGGAATGTCGGCTTCATCGAATAGTTGCACTTCGAGGCTCTCGGGGCCGGCGGCGAAGTCCAGATCCACCAGCTCGGCACGGAAGAACACATGCACCTGGCTGATGTGCGGCACGTCGATCAGCGTGTAGATGCTCAGGTTGCGCACCCGGGCGCAGGCCTCTTCGGCCGTTTCGCGCATGGCGGCCTGCTCGATGGTTTCGCCGTTCTCCATGAAGCCGGCGGGTAACGTCCAGTAACCCAGGCGTGGCTCGATGGCGCGACGGCACAACAACACCTTCGTGCCCCAGGTCGGCACGCAGCCGGCGACGATATTGGGGTTCTGATAGTGAATGGTCTGACAGCTCTCACAGACAAATCGCAGCCGCGAATCGCCGTCGGGAATGCGCTGGGTGACCGGGTTACCGCAGTGGCTGCAAAATTTCATGCTGGGTTTCCTGAATGCTGCGCCTATCTTGGCGTGCAGCGGTGCTGGTCGGCAAGTTGTCGTTTCGCGACACGGCGGGTTTCGGGGGCTTGGGCGCACGCAATGATTGGTGCATGATGCAGGGTAAGGCACAGATCGAGAACACTCATGCTGGATGAGCTACTGCATCGGGTAAGCAACCACACACCGCGCACGCTGGAGACCGACAAACGTTTCCCCGAGGCCGCTGTTCTGGTGCCGATCACCCGCAGCGACGAGCCGGAATTGCTGCTGACCCTGCGCGCCAGCGGGCTGTCGACCCACGGTGGCGAAGTGGCCTTTCCTGGCGGTCGCCGCGATCCGGAAGACCCGGACCTGATTTTCACAGCCCTGCGCGAAGCAGAGGAAGAAATCGGCCTGCCGCCCGGGCTGGTCGAAGTCATCGGCCCGCTTAGCCCACTGATTTCCCTGCATGGCATCAAGGTCACGCCTTATGTCGGTGTGATCCCCGATTTTGTCGAATATCAGGCCAATGATGCCGAAATCGCTGCAGTCTTCAGCGTTCCGCTGGAGTTCTTCCGCGAAGACCCCCGCGAGCACACCCATCGCATCGACTATCAAGGTCGCAGCTGGTACGTGCCGAGCTATCGATTTGGCGAATACAAGATCTGGGGCCTGACGGCGATCATGATCGTCGAGTTGATCAACCTGCTCTATGACGCCAGGATCAGCCTGCACCAACCGCCAAAAAGTTTTATCAACACCTGAGCCATCGTTCGAATGGCCGTGACCGTGAGCCCTGAGGGAAACAAGATGAAATACCGCTTGGGCGACGCCCGTGTCGAGACCCATCCACAGAGCTGGGTCGCCCCCAATGCCGTGCTGGTGGGCAAGGTCAAACTGGAAGAGGGCGCCAACGTCTGGTTCAACGCTGTGCTGCGCGGCGACAATGAATTGATCCTGATCGGCAAGAACAGCAATGTGCAGGACGGCACGGTGATGCACACCGACATGGGCTTCCCGCTGACCATCGGCACCGGTGTGACCATTGGTCATAATGCCATGCTCCATGGCTGCACTGTCGGCGACTACAGCCTGATCGGCATTAACGCGGTGATTCTCAACGGCGCGAAGATCGGCAAGAACTGCATCATCGGCGCCAATTCGCTGATCGGCGAAGGCAAGGAAATCCCCGATGGTTCGTTGGTGATGGGCTCGCCGGGCAAAGTTGTGCGCGAGCTGACCGAGCCGCAGAAGAAGATGCTTGAGGCCAGCGCCGCCCACTATGTGCATAACTCGCAGCGTTATGCGCGCGATCTGGTTGAGCAAGAAGAATGACGACCCCCGAAAGACCTGTCCCCTCACCGTGCGTGAATATTTGTGCACTGGATGAGGCTGACATCTGTACGGGCTGCCAGCGCACGGTTGAAGAGATCACGCGCTGGGGTCGCATGACCAACGACGAGCGCCGGGTGGTGCTGGGTTTGTGCCATGAGCGGGCGAAGGCCAGTGGGTTGGTGTGGATGATCCCCGGGAAATCTGGCGCCTGACCGACCGCTTTCGCGAGCAGGCTCGCTCCCACCTTTGAAAGGCATTCCCCTGTGGGAGCAAGCCCGCTGGCGAAGAGGTCGGTACGGTCATCGTATCTATTGGCGCACAACCAGAGCTCAAGTAACCTGTGCGCCAATCTGACAGGTCGCCCCCATGATTTTCCTCATCGCCTACATCAGCAGCGTTGTGCTGATCAACTTCGCCTTCTCCACCGCGCCACACCTGGACATTATCTGGTCGGCCTGGGGCGGTCTGGTGTTCGTGCTGCGTGACATGGTGCAAACCCGTTTCGGCCACGGCGCGCTCGTGGCGATGCTGGTGGCGCTGGTGCTGTCCTACGTCACTTCCGATCCGTCCATCGCGTTGGCCAGTGCCACGGCGTTCGCGGTGTCGGAAATCATCGACTGGCTGGTGTTCAGCATCACCAAGCGGCAATTGCGCGACCGCTTGTGGATCAGTTCGGCGCTGAGTATTCCCATCGACACCTTCATCTTCTTCGGCATGATCGACCTGCTGACGCCGCCGGTGATCATCACTGCGCTGCTCTCGAAATTCGCCGGCGTCACTGCCGTCTGGCTGATCATGGCCTGGCGCGAGCGCAAACAGGCTGTCGCCGGCTGAAGCCAAAGTCTGCGGTTCATGTAAAATGCCGCGCTTTCTCCCCATGGAAAGCGCGTCTGGCGTTGCTTTCCTCGATGATCCGCTTCTTTGAGGACCTGAGATGACCCGTATCGGAACTCCATTGTCGCCAACCGCGACCCGCGTATTGCTGTGTGGCTGTGGTGAGTTGGGCAAGGAAGTGGTGATCGAACTGCAACGCCTGGGCGTTGAAGTGATCGCCGTTGACCGCTACGCCAATGCGCCGGCGATGCAAGTTGCCCATCGCAGCCACGTGATCAACATGCTCGACGGCGCGGCCCTGCGTGCCGTGATCGAAGCCGAGAAACCGCACTTCATCGTGCCGGAAATCGAAGCCATCGCCACCGCCACCCTGGTTGAGCTGGAAGCCGAAGGCTTCACCGTGATCCCGACCGCGCGCGCTGCGCAACTGACCATGAACCGCGAAGGCATCCGGCGTCTGGCCGCTGAAGAGCTGGACCTGCCAACCTCGCCATACCACTTTGCCGATACCTTCGAGGACTACAGCAAAGCCGTTGAGGACCTGGGTTTCCCTTGCGTCGTCAAACCGGTGATGAGTTCGTCAGGTAAGGGCCAGAGCCTGCTGCGCAGCGCCGATGACGTGCAGAAAGCCTGGGATTATGCGCAAGAGGGCGGTCGCGCCGGCAAAGGTCGCGTGATCATCGAAGGCTTTATCGATTTCGACTACGAAATCACCCTGCTGACCGTGCGCCACATCGGCGGCACCACCTTCTGCGCACCGGTCGGTCACCGTCAGGAGAAGGGTGACTATCAGGAATCGTGGCAGCCGCAGGCCATGAGTCCGATTGCCCTGGCTGAGTCCGAGCGCGTTGCCAAAGCCGTGACTGAAGCGCTGGGCGGTCGTGGACTGTTTGGCGTCGAGCTGTTCATCAAAGGTGATCAAGTGTGGTTCAGCGAAGTCTCGCCGCGCCCGCATGATACCGGTTTGGTCACGCTGATTTCCCAGGATCTGTCGCAGTTCGCCCTGCATGCACGCGCCATTCTGGGCCTGCCGGTGCCGCTGATCCGTCAGTTCGGGCCATCGGCTTCGGCGGTGATTCTGGTGGAAGGGCAGTCGACGCAGACTGCATTCGCCAACCTCGGCGCTGCGTTGAGCGAGCCAGATACCGCGTTGCGTCTGTTTGGCAAGCCGGAAGTGAATGGTCAGCGTCGCATGGGCGTGGCGCTGGCGCGGGATGAGTCAATCGAAGCGGCTCGTGCCAAGGCCACCCGCGCTGCTCAGGCGGTTGTGGTCGAGCTCTAAACCGCGTCGTGGCATTCGCGAGCAAGCCCGCTCCCACAGGACTACGTATTCCAATGTGGGAGCGGGCTTGCTCGCGAAGCTTTTGATCCTCTGTCAGGCCACCCGATTCAGATCGTTATCCCGCGTCTCTTTCAGACACAGTACCGCAATAAAACTCAGCACCGCCGCCCCCGACACATACCCGCCGACATAGCTCAAACCACCCATCGCCACCAGTTTCTGCGCAAAGAACGGCGCCGCCGAGGCTCCGACAATGCCGCCCAGGTTGTACGCCGCTGAAGCACCGGTGTAACGCACATGGGTTGGAAACAGCTCAGGTAACAGCGCCCCCATCGGCGCAAACGTCACGCCCATCAAGAACAGTTCGATGCACAGGAACAGCGCCACGCCCCAGGTCGAACCCTGAGTCAGCAGTGGCTCCATCAGAAACCCGGAAAGTATTGCCAGTACGCCACCGATGATCAGCACCGGTTTACGCCCGTATCGGTCGCTCGCCCAGGCCGACAAGGGTGTGGCGGCGGCCATGAACAGCACGGCAAAACACAGCAACCCGAGGAAAGTCTCGCGGCTATAGCCGAGTGTGGAAACTCCGTAGCTCAGGGAAAAGACTGTCGAGATATAGAACAGCGCATAGCAAACCACCATCGCCGCTGCGCCCAGCAAGGTGGGCGCCCAGTACTGGCTGAACAGCTCGACCAGCGGGATTTTCACCCGTTCGTGGCGGGCGATGGCGTTGGCGAACACTGGCGTTTCGTGGAGTTTGAGCCGAACGTAAAGACCCACCATCACCAGTGCTGCACTGAGCAGAAACGGAATCCGCCAGCCCCAGCTGCGAAATTGCTCGTCGGTGAGCGTCATGGCCAAGGTCAGAAACAAGCCGTTGGCGGCAAGAAAACCAATCGAAGGGCCGAGTTGCGGGAACATGCCAAACCACGCGCGTTTGCCTTTCGGCGCGTTTTCCGTGGCGAGCAGGGCGGCACCTCCCCACTCGCCGCCCAGTCCCAGCCCTTGGCCGAAGCGCAGCACACACAGCAGAATCGGCGCCCATGCGCCGATGGTGGCGTAACCTGGCAGCACGCCGATCAGCGTCGTGCACACGCCCATCAGCAGCAGCGAAGCCACTAGCGTCGACTTGCGCCCGATGCGGTCACCGAAATGGCCGAACAGTGCCGAGCCCAGCGGACGGGCGAGGAAGGCAATGCCGAAGGTGAGAAACGCCGAGAGCATCTGCGCGGTGCCGGAGGTCTGCGGAAAGAACACCGGCCCGATCACCAGCGCGGCAGCGGTGGCGTAAACATAGAAATCGTAGAACTCGATGGCGGTGCCGATAAAACTCGCCGTGGCGACGCGGGTGGCCGAGTTGGTCGGTTGCGCAGGCGTGGTGTCGCTGTAAGTGGTACTGGTCGTCATGCGGTGATCCCTGACAGTCATGAGCTCCGTTGGAGCGAATTATTATGGTCGAACACCCAGGGATGTGGGATGGGGCGCGGTCGCTGTTTCAGGTAGGAACAGTCGCCGGTGTGCAGCGGAAATGGCCGAAACCGGTCTGGTGCGGGGTAAGCACACGGTTTGGCAGCGCTTGGGTAAGCGATTCGATTATAGGAAGGAGGCTAATAATCAAACAAGAACAAAAGGTCTTCTATCGGGCAGGCACCAGAGCCGGCACCGAAGAGGTATGCCAGATCAGCACCCTGCTCACCCGGTTCTCCTCGGTCTCGAGAATCTCCAGGCGATAGCGGCCAATTTTCAGGCACACCGCACTTTCCGGAATGGTTTCCAGCGCCTCGGTGACCAGACCGTTGAGGGTCTTTGGCCCATCGCTCGGCAAATGCCAGCCCAGGCATTTGTTCAATTCGCGGATCGACGCGGCACCGTCAATCACCATGCGGCCATCGGCCTGCGGATGAATGTGCGGGTTATCGAGGCTGTGTTCGCTTTCGAATTCGCCGACGATTTCTTCGAGAATGTCTTCCAGCGTCACGATACCGAGCACTTCGCCGTACTCGTCGACCACCATGCCCAGGCGTCGCTGTTGTTTATGGAAGTTCAGCAACTGCAGTTGCAGCGGCGTGCTTTCCGGCACGAAGTACGGCTCATAACTCGCCGCCAGCAGCGCGTCGAGAGTCAGGTCGCCATTGTTCAGCAGATGACGGATCTGCCGGGTGTTGAGCACTGCTTCTACCTGATTGATGTCGCTATGGAACACCGGCAGGCGTGTGCGCTTGGTATGGCGCAACTGTTCGATGATGGTCTCGATTGACTCGTCGAGGTTGATGCCGTCGACTTCACTGCGCGGCACCAGAATGTCGTTGACGGTGATGTTGTCCAGCGCATGGATGCCAGAAACCGGGTGGACTCGGACCGAGTGCTCGGGATCGTCGTAACGGTCGGCAAGCGAGTCATCTTCGCTTGGTTTTACGACCTGGGCCTTGCGCACGAACGGGGTCATCAGCAAACCGCTGATGCGGCTGAACAGCCAGGCAAACGGATAAGCGATCTTCAGCGGCACCGCCAGCAAGGAATTACCGAAGCTCAGCACGGCATCGGGGTAGCGCTGGGCGAGGGCGCGCGGAAAGTAATCGGCGAACACCAGCAGGATTGCCCCGACGCCGAGGCATGCAGCCCAAGGTCCGTTTTCTTCGCAGAGGAAAATCGCCAGCAATGTCGCGATGATCACCGCGAGTGCCCGGCACAGGGTGTTGCAGAGGATCAGGCTGTCGAGCGGGAAACTCAGTTTCGCCAGCGGTTTATCGCTGGCGCGCGAAGCGGTGTGTTGCGCGAGCAGGTACTGCTGCGCGATTTCGACGGCGGTGAACAGCCCGGACCATAAAATCAGCAGGACAAATACCGCGAGCATCGGCCCTAGGGGCAAACCGTCCATTTATGCCGCCCGTCAGATGTGCAGGATGTATTCACGAACCAGCTTGCTGCCGAAATACGCCAACATCAGCAGGCAGAAACCGGCGAGGGTCCAGCGAATCGCCTTGTGACCGCGCCAGCCAAGGCGATTGCGGCCCCACAGCAGCACGCTGAACACGATCCAGGCCAGGCACGCCAGCAGGGTCTTGTGCACCAGATGCTGGGCGAACAGGTTCTCGACGAACAGCCAGCCGGAAATCAGCGACAGCGACAGCAGCGTCCAGCCGGCCCAGAGGAAACCGAACAGCAGGCTTTCCATGGTTTGCAGCGGCGGGAAGTTCTTGATCAGTCCGGACGGATGCTTGTGCTTGAGCTGGTGATCTTGCACCAGTAGCAGCAAGGCCTGGAACACCGCGATGGTGAACATGCCGTAGGCGAGGATCGACAGCAGGATGTGCGCGAGGATGCCCGGCTCTTCGTCGATGATCTGCACCGTGCCGGTCGGCGCGAACTGCGCCAGCAACACGGTGATCGCGCCGAGCGGGAACAGCAGCACCAGCAGGTTTTCCACCGGGATGCGCGAACAGGCGAGCAAGGTCAGGGCAATGACTGCCGCCGCGATCAGGCTCGAGGCGCTGAAGAAATCCAGGCCCAAACCGATCGGGGTCAGCAGATGCGTGAGCAGGCTGGCGCCATGGGCGACCACGGCGAGGGCGCCGAGGCTGACCAGCAGGCGCTTGTTCGCCTTGGCGCCGGTGGCCAGGCGGGTGCTCTGATAAAGGGTCGCAGCGGCATATAGAAGGGCGGCGGCGAGGGTGGTCAATAAACTGGGTGACAAGGGGAGCATAAATCCTGTTAGGCAAGCCCGAAAGGGGCTGAGTTTGGCATAGAACCGCCATGGCACGAAAGACTCCGGAAGCTGACAGCGAGGTGTCCGCCAGCCGCAGTCTTCGCTATAATCCGCGACCTGCCCACGCCGCAGGCTCGCCGAGCACATGTTGATTCCGGTCTGGGCCGCCATTATCCCGGTCTACACAGGGCCTGAAAGGATCGCGCAATGTTTGAAAACTTAACCGACCGTCTCTCGCAGACGCTGCGCCATGTCACCGGCAAGGCGAAGCTGACCGAAGACAATATCAAAGACACCCTGCGCGAAGTGCGCATGGCGTTGCTCGAAGCCGACGTCGCCCTGCCGGTGGTGAAGGACTTCGTCAATTCGGTCAAGGAGCGCGCTGTCGGCACCGAGGTGTCGCGCAGTCTGACGCCGGGCCAGGCGTTCGTGAAGATCGTCCAGGCTGAACTCGAAAGCCTGATGGGCGCGGCCAACGAAGATTTGAACCTGAGCGCCGTGCCACCAGCCGTTATTCTGATGGCCGGTTTGCAAGGTGCAGGTAAAACCACCACCGCTGGCAAACTGGCGCGCTTCCTTAAAGAGCGCAAGAAAAAGTCGGTCATGGTCGTGTCGGCGGACGTTTACCGCCCGGCCGCTATCAAGCAGCTGGAAACCCTGGCCAACGACATCGGCGTGACGTTCTTCCCGTCGGACCTGAGCCAGAAGCCGGTCGACATCGCCAGCGCGGCTATTAAAGAAGCAAAACTGAAATTCATCGACGTGGTCATCGTCGACACCGCCGGTCGTCTGCACATCGACGAAGAGATGATGGGCGAGATCAAGGCGCTGCACGCCGCGATCAATCCGGTCGAAACCCTGTTCGTGGTCGATGCCATGACCGGCCAGGACGCCGCCAACACGGCCAAGGCTTTCGGAGATGCGCTGCCGTTGACCGGTGTGATCCTGACCAAGGTCGACGGCGACGCCCGTGGCGGTGCCGCCCTGTCGGTGCGTGCCATCACCGGCAAGCCGATCAAGTTCATCGGTATGGGCGAGAAGAGCGAAGCGCTCGATCCGTTCCACCCTGAGCGTATCGCCTCGCGCATCCTTGGCATGGGCGACGTGCTCAGCCTGATCGAGCAGGCCGAAGCCACGCTCGACAAGGACAAGGCCGACAAACTGGCCAAGAAGCTGAAGAAAGGCAAGGGCTTCGACCTCGAAGACTTCCGCGATCAACTGCAACAGATGAAGAACATGGGCGGCCTTGGCGGGCTCATGGACAAACTGCCGAGCATCGGCGGCGTCAACCTGTCGCAAATGGGCAACGCCCAGAATGCCGCAGAGAAACAGTTCAAGCAGATGGAAGCCATCATCAACTCCATGACCCCGGCCGAGCGCCGCGACCCTGAGCTGATCAGCGGTTCGCGCAAGCGCCGTATCGCCATGGGTTCCGGCACTCAGGTGCAGGACATCGGTCGCTTGATCAAGCAGCACAAGCAGATGCAGAAGATGATGAAGAAATTCACCGCCAAAGGCGGAATGGCGAAGATGATGCGCGGCATGGGCGGAATGTTGCCCGGCGGCGGCATGCCGAAGATGTAAGGTGCCCCGTCTCACCCATTCTGCTCATGGCGAGTGCAACGGGTGAGACAGGACACCAAGAACTTCGCCGGTCGTCGCACCGGCGTAGACCCTGCAAGGACGCAGGATCAACAGCAAACCCGCACTCGGCGGGAGCTGACTGGCCGTTTTCATCGACGGCTCTATATGCAGATCTGCACGGCATGCCATAGGCGCCGGAAAAAGTCATTTGCAAAAGTCCGGATATTCCTTAGAATATGCGGCCTTTCGGGCACCCATGCCCGCTGTGCATTTAGATTTGCAGCACCGACTACAGGAACGATGTTCACATGCTAACAATCCGTCTTGCCCTTGGCGGCTCCAAAAAGCGCCCGTTTTACCACCTGACCGTAACCGACTCGCGTAACCCGCGTGACGGCTCCCACAAAGAACAGGTTGGTTTCTTCAACCCTGTTGCCCGTGGTCAGGAAGTTCGTCTGTCCGTGAACCAAGAGCGCGTAGCCTACTGGCTGAGCGTTGGTGCACAGCCTTCTGAGCGTGTTGCTCAGTTGCTGAAGGAATCTGCAAAGGCTGCGGCCTGAGCAATATGAACGCGACGCCTGCTGTTGCCGATGATTTGATCGTTATTGGCAAAATTTATTCTGTTCATGGCGTTCGCGGCGAAGTGAAGGTTTATTCCTTTACTGATCCGACTGAAAACCTGTTGCAGTACAAAACCTGGACGCTCAAGCGTGAAGGCAATGTCAAACAGGTAGAGCTGGTCAGTGGACGCGGGAGCGACAAGTTCCTGGTCGCAAAGCTCAAGGGTCTTGATGATCGTGAAGAAGCTCGTCTTCTGGCCGGTTACGAGATCTGCGTGCCGCGCAATCTGTTCGCTGAATTGACCGAAGGCGAGTACTACTGGTACCAGCTGGAAGGTCTGAAGGTCATCGATACACTTGGGCAATTGCTCGGGAAAATCGATCATCTTCTGGAAACCGGCGCCAATGATGTAATGGTAGTCAAGCCTTGCGCTGGCAGCCTGGATGATCGCGAACGCCTGTTGCCCTATACGGAGCAGTGCGTGTTGGCCGTCGACCTGGCAGCGGGCGAGATGAAGGTGGATTGGGACGCGGACTTCTAAGCGTGGCTAACTTGCGCGTAGAAGTGATCAGTTTGTTTCCCGAGATGTTTTCCGCCATTGGCGACTACGGCATCACCAGTCGTGCGGTCAAACAGGGGCTCTTGCAGTTGACCTGTTGGAATCCGCGAGATTACACGACGGATCGGCATCACACTGTGGACGATCGCCCGTTTGGCGGTGGTCCGGGCATGGTGATGAAGATCAAGCCCCTGGAAGATGCTCTGGTTCAGGCCAAGGCAGCAGCCGGGGAGGCGGCGAAGGTGATTTACCTGTCCCCCCAAGGCCGTCAACTGACTCAGTCGGCGGTACGCGAGCTGGCACAATCGGATGCATTGATCCTGATTGCCGGCCGTTATGAAGGCATTGACGAGCGCTTTATTGAGGCTCATGTCGATGAAGAGTGGTCGATTGGCGACTATGTACTGTCTGGCGGCGAGCTGCCGGCGATGGTCCTGATCGATGCGGTTACACGACTGCTGCCTGGAGCTTTAGGGCATGCGGATTCCGCTGAGGAAGATTCCTTTACGGATGGTCTGCTGGATTGCCCGCACTACACCCGACCTGAGGTGTATGCGGATCAGCGTGTTCCCGACGTGTTGCTGAGTGGCAATCACGCGCATATCCGGCGTTGGCGTTTACAGCAGTCCCTTGGCAGGACCTTTGAACGACGCGCCGATCTTCTGGAAAGCCGCTCGCTTTCTGGAGAAGAGAAGAAGCTGCTCGAGGAATACATCCGCGAGCGGGACGATAGTTAACAACGTATCGATGGTAGATCGAACGATTTACCTTAGGAGCACAGCATGACCAACAAAATCATCCTTGCACTCGAAGCAGAGCAGATGACCAAAGAAATCCCTACCTTCGCCCCAGGCGACACTATTGTCGTGCAGGTGAAAGTGAAGGAAGGCGATCGTTCCCGTCTGCAAGCGTTCGAAGGCGTTGTAATCGCCAAGCGTAACCGCGGCGTGAACAGTGCGTTCACCGTTCGTAAAATCTCCAACGGTGTTGGCGTAGAACGTACTTTCCAGACCTACTCCCCGCAGATCGACAGCATGGCTGTTAAACGTCGCGGTGATGTACGTAAAGCCAAGCTGTACTACCTGCGCGACCTGTCGGGTAAAGCAGCTCGCATCAAGGAAAAACTGGCTTAAGTCCAGCTTCCGATGCAGAAAAAAGCAGCCTACGGGCTGCTTTTTTGTTGCCTGCGATTTATCCACAGCACTTTTTTTAGGCCAGACCATGACTACCCGTGACCAGGAAATTGAACGCCGCACCGAACTCTCGGTGACCCGCGTAACCAAAGCCGTCTTCCCGCCGACCACCAATCATCACAACACCCTGTTCGGTGGCACCGCACTGGCGTGGATGGACGAGGTGTCATTCATCACCGCCACGCGTTTCTGCCGCTTGCCACTGGTGACCGTGTCCACCGACCGTATCGACTTCAACCACGCGATCCCCGCGGGCTCCATCGTTGAGCTGGTCGGCAAGGTGATCAAGGTCGGTAACACCAGCCTCAAGGTCGAAGTGGAAGTGTTTGTCGAAAGCATGAGCTGTGACGGCCGCGAGAAGGCGATTCATGGGCAGTTCAGCTTTGTTGCGATCGATGATGACAAGCGGCCGGTGCCGGTGTTGCCTGGTTTTGCTGTCTGAGCCGAATGCGAGTCGAGCCCTTCGCGAGCAAGCCCGCTCCCACATGGGGTCGCGGTCTCATGTGGGAGCGGGCTTGCTCGCGAAGGCGTCGGGTCAGGCGACGCTGCTCTCAGGCTGAATCAACGCCAACAACGTCCACCCCGCCCCTGGTTTCACGGCGGTCTCCGGCGTCACAACGTGCACCCAGCCGCTGTCATCGCGCATGAACAGCAACGTGGCGCGATTCCCATGCAGCGCCCGGTAATCCTCCCAGCCGAACCCGTCGGTCAGCGTCGTGCTGTACAACTCGGCGCCCTGGCCCATCTGGCTGGCCAGTTTCGCGTAAGTGAGCGCCTCGCTGCCCAACTGATTGCCGCGATGTTCCAGGCTCGCCCGGTGCTTGTCGCTACGTCGGCTTTCATGACCGCTGGCCAACCCGAACAAGCGCTGATGGCCAAAGTCATGTCGAAAGCGCATGGCTGCCAAGGTATTGAGTTCCCCTGACGGCGACAGCGCCAACAAATGTCCCAGCCCGACCAGATCCAGGTGTGCATCGGCATGTTGCGAAGCCGGGTTACCGAAGTACGTCGGCAAGCCTTCCATGCGCGCCGCACGAATGTTCTCCCAGCTCGAGTCCGTCAGCAGCACGCGGCTGCCCAATTGCTGCAGCGACTTGCCCAGCTCCCGTGCCGGGCCGTTGGCGCCGACGATCAGGAAACCGCTTGGCGCAGGCTCGGCAACCTTCAACAGTCGTGCCAGCGGTCGAGCCGTAGCGCTTTGCAGTACGACGGTGCCGATGATCACGGCAAAGGTCAGCGGCACTAGCAGCAGCGCGCCTTGATGCCCGGCCTCATGCAGGCGAATCGCGAAAATTGCCGATACTGCCGCCGCGACAATCCCCCTTGGGGCAATCCAGCACAGCAACGCACGCTCACGCCAGCTCAGGCTCGAGCCAGCCGTGCTGAGCAACACGTTCAGCGGTCGGGCGACCAACTGAATCACCAGCAGCAGAATCAGCACCAGCGGGCCCAGCCCGAGCAGGGCATACACATCCAGTCGCGCCGCCAGCAAAATGAACAATCCGGAAATCAGCAGCACGCTGAGGTTTTCCTTGAAGTGCAGGATGTGCCGCACGTCCACGCCCTTCATGTTCGCCAGCCACATGCCCATCAGCGTTACCGCCAGCAGGCCGGACTCGTGCATGACCTCGTTGGAGGCAATGAAAATCCCCAGTACCGCCGCCAGCGAGGCGAGGTTGTGCAGGTATTCCGGCAACCATTGCCGACGAATAATCGTCCCCAACACCCAGCCGCCAACAATCCCGAACACCGCGCCGCACAGAATCACCCCGCCGAAGGTAAGCAGACTCTGCTTGAGCCCATGGCCCTCGGCATTGGCGATGATGAAGCTGTACACCACAACGGCGAGCAGGGCGCCGATCGGGTCGATGACGATACCTTCCCAGCGCAGGATGTTGGCAATCGAGGCTTTCGGCCTTACTACGCGCAGCATCGGCACGATCACCGTCGGGCCGGTGACCAGTGTCAGGCTGCCGAAGAGGATGGCCAGCATCCAGTCGAAGCCGAGCAGGAAGTGCGTGGCCACCGCGATGACAATCCAGGTCGAGATCGCGCCAATGGTCACCAAACGATGGACGACGCTGCCGATCTCTTTCCATTCCGACAGGTGCAGGGTCAGGCTGCCTTCGAACAGAATCAGTGCAACCGCCAGCGATACCAGCGGCATCAGCAGCGGGCCGAACATTTCCTGCGGATCGAGCCAGCCAAGCACCGGGCCGACCAGAATGCCGGTCAACAACAGAAACAGAATCGCCGGCAACTTCAAGCGCCAGGCCAGCCATTGACAGCCCAGCGCCGCCGCACCAATCCCGCCAAATGCCAACAGAATTTGCTGTTCGTTCATTGAAGCTCCCTGTTCCTTGAATTAGCGGGCTATGAAAGACTAGCGCCCATTCCTACAGTTCACTCTACATTTACGCGTCGGCCTCAAGGTCGCGTGTCCTGAGCGCCCATGCCTGCCATCGACCATCCCTTGATTGACCAATTCCTTGACGCCTTGTGGCTGGAAAAAGGCCTGTCCGACAACACCCGTGGCGCCTATCGCAGCGATCTGGCGCTGTTCAACGGCTGGTTGCAGGAGAAAAACCTGCAGATGATCAATGCCGGGCGCGAACTGATCCTCGATCACTTGGCCTGGCGACTGGAGCAGAACTACAAGCCGCGCTCGACCGCCAGATTTCTCTCCGGTGTACGTGGCTTTTATCGTTATCTGCTGCGGGAAAAGCTGATCAGCGTCGACCCGACGTTGCGTGTCGATATGCCGCAGCTAGGTAGGCCATTGCCCAAATCCCTGTCGGAAGCCGACGTCGAAGCATTGCTCAAGGCACCGGATCTGAGCGAAGCCATCGGTCAGCGTGACCGCGCCATGCTCGAAGTGCTGTACGCCTGCGGCTTGCGGGTGACCGAGCTGGTGAGTCTGACGCTGGAGCAGGTCAACTTGCGTCAGGGCGTATTAAGGGTGATGGGCAAGGGCAGCAAGGAACGGCTGGTACCGATGGGCGAGGAGGCGATTGTCTGGGTTGAGCGCTACATGCGCGATGGCCGCAGCGAGCTGCTCGGCGGCCGGCCCAGCGATGTGCTGTTCCCCAGCCAGCGCGGCGAACAGATGACGCGGCAGACGTTCTGGCACCGTATCAAGCATTGGGCCAAGGTCGCCGGGATCGGCAAGTCGCTGTCGCCACACACCTTGCGTCACGCGTTCGCCACGCACCTGCTCAATCACGGTGCCGATCTGCGGGTGGTGCAAATGCTGCTCGGCCATAGCGACCTGTCCACGACGCAGATCTACACCCACGTCGCCCGCGCCCGATTGCAGGACCTGCACGCCAAACACCACCCCAGAGGCTAATGAAAAAACTGTGGGAGCGGACTTGCTGGCGAAGAGGGCGCGTCAGTCAGTGTTCATTTTGCTGACCCTCCGCTTTCGCGAGCAGGCTCGCTCCCACAAGGATCTGTGCAGTCCAGAAAGTGTGGCGACAGGCGCATTCGGCCACCGTGGCCTTATGTGTTAGGCTTTGCCGGTTTGCACGATGGACGGTTATGACCCGGTGTTCCGCACGGGCGTTCTGATCGCTCCAGTTGTCCGCCTTCAGGAGTTCTCATGCGTCTGATCCAGATTTTCGCCGCCGCAGCCATTGCGTTGGTCAGCACCTTTGCCGTCGCCGATGACGCGGCTGATAAAGCTATTCGTAAAAGCCTGGAAAACCTCCAGCTCGAAGTTCCGGTCGAGAGCATTTCCGCCAGCCCGTTGCCGGGCATGTACGAAGTCAAGCTCAAGGGCAGCCGCGTGCTCTACGCCAGCGCCGACGGCCAGTACATTGTTCAGGGCTATCTGTTCCAGCTCAAGGACGGCAAACCGGTCAACCTGACCGAGAAGACCGAACGCCTGGGCGTGTCCAAACTGATCAACGCCATTCCAGTGGCCGAAACCGTGGTCTACCCGGCCGTGGGCGAGACAAAATCGCACATCACCGTCTTCACCGACACCACTTGCCCGTACTGCCACAAGCTGCACGCCGAAGTGCCCGAGCTGAACAAGCGCGGCATCGAAGTGCGTTATGTCGCGTTCCCGCGCCAGGGCCTCGGCTCCCCGGGTGACGAGCAACTGCAGGCCGTGTGGTGCTCGAAAGACAAAAAAGCCGCCATGGACAAAATGGTCGATGGCAAGGAAATCAAGGCCGCCAAGTGCGCCAACCCGGTTTCCAAACAGTTCGCCCTCGGTCAGTCGATTGGTGTGAACGGTACACCGGCCATCGTTTTGGCCGACGGACAAGTCATTCCGGGCTACCAGCCTGCGCCACAAGTCGCCAAACTGGCGCTGGGCGCGAAGTAATTCGCATCGTCACGGTCAGCCTTTGACGATCATGGCCTGGCAGCATCATCGCCGGGCCATTAATAGAGAGCCGCGAGCACGCGGTTGTTTTCCGGCCGACCCTGAGTCGGCCGTTTCATGGGGAGTTCACAGTGAATCCGGTCAAAGTAGGCATCTGTGGGTTAGGGACCGTCGGTGGCGGTACCTTCAACGTACTTCAGCGCAACGCCGAGGAAATTGCTCGTCGTGCCGGGCGTGGGATTGAAGTGGCACAAATTGCCATGCGCACGCCAAAGCCTCAGTTCCAGACGACCGGTATTGCGATTACCAACGATGTCTTCGAAGTGGCCACGAACCCTGAGATCGACATCGTCATAGAGCTGATGGGCGGCTACACCGTTGCCCGCGAGCTGGTACTCAAGGCCATCGAGAATGGCAAGCATGTGGTCACCGCGAACAAGGCTCTGATTGCCGTTCACGGTAATGAAATTTTCGCCAAGGCACGCGAGAAAGGCGTGATCGTGGCGTTCGAAGCGGCCGTGGCCGGTGGCATTCCGGTGATCAAGGCGATCCGTGAAGGCCTGTCCGCCAACCGCATCAACTGGGTCGCCGGTATCATCAACGGCACCGGCAACTTCATCCTCACCGAAATGCGCGAGAAGGGTCGCACCTTCGAAGACGTGCTGGCCGAAGCGCAGGCGCTGGGTTACGCCGAAGCCGATCCGACCTTCGACGTTGAGGGCATCGACGCGGCGCACAAGCTGACGATTCTGGCGTCCATCGCGTTCGGCATTCCGCTGCAATTCGACAAGGCCTACACCGAAGGCATCACCAGGCTGACCACCGCCGACGTCAATTACGCCGAAGCGCTGGGCTACCGCATCAAGCACCTCGGCGTGGCGCGCAGCACTGCCGCCGGCATCGAGTTGCGCGTACACCCGACGCTGATCCCGGCTGATCGCCTGATCGCCAACGTCAACGGCGTGATGAACGCGGTGATGGTCAACGGTGACGCTGCCGGTTCGACGCTGTTCTACGGCGCTGGCGCTGGCATGGAGCCAACGGCTTCGTCGGTCATCGCCGATCTGGTCGACGTGGTTCGCGCCATGACCTCCGATCCGGAAAATCGTGTACCGCATCTGGCCTTCCAGCCGGATTCGCTGTCGGCCCATCCGATCCTGCCGATCGAAGACTGCGAAAGCGCTTACTACCTGCGCATTCAGGCCAAGGACCATCCGGGCGTTCTCGCTCAGGTGGCGAGCATCCTCTCGGAGCGCGGCATCAACATCGAGTCGATCATGCAGAAGGAAGTCGAGGAACACGACGGTCTGGTGCCGATGATCCTGCTGACCCACCGTGTGGTCGAGCGGCGTATCAACGATGCGATTACTGCACTCGAAGCGCTGGCCGGCGTGAACGGTCCGGTTGTACGTATCCGGGTCGAGCACCTGAACTAAACAGAATCAGCTGCAGGCTTCGAGCTTCAAGCTGCAAGTAAAAGCAGAGCCGCTTTTCACTTGTAGCTTGCAGCTTGCGGCTTGAAGCTCAAACCGAAGGTTTGCCCATATGCGTTATATCAGTACCCGCGGCCAGGCACCGGCCCTGAATTTTGAAGACGTCCTGCTGGCTGGTCTTGCCACCGACGGCGGTCTGTACGTCCCGGAAAACCTGCCGCGCTTCACTCAGGAAGAAATCGCTTCCTGGGCCGGCCTGCCGTATCACGAACTGGCCTTCCGGGTGATGCGCCCGTTCGTCACCGGCAGCATCCCGGACGCCGATTTCAAAAAAATCCTTGAAGAAACCTACGGTGTCTTTGCCCACAGCGCCGTCGCGCCGTTGCGGCAACTGAACGGCAACGAATGGATCATGGAGCTGTTCCACGGCCCGACCCTGGCGTTCAAGGACTTCGCCCTGCAACTGCTCGGTCGCCTGCTTGACTACGTGCTGGAAAAGCGCGGCGAGCGCGTGGTGATCGTCGGTGCTACTTCAGGTGATACCGGCTCGGCGGCCATTGAAGGCTGCAAGCACTGCGAAAACGTCGACATCTTCATCCTGCACCCGCACAACCGTGTGTCCGAAGTGCAGCGTCGCCAGATGACCACGATTTTCGGCGAGAACATCCACAACATCGCCATCGAAGGCAACTTCGATGACTGCCAGGAAATGGTCAAGGCGAGCTTCGCCGACCAGGGTTTCCTCAAAGGCACGCGTCTGGTCGCGGTGAACTCGATCAACTGGGCGCGGATCATGGCCCAGATCGTCTACTACTTCCACGCAGCCCTGCAGTTGGGCGGTCCGGCGCGTTCGGTGTCGTTCTCGGTGCCGACCGGCAACTTCGGCGACATCTTCGCCGGTTACCTGGCACGCAATATGGGCCTGCCGATCAACCAGTTGATCGTCGCCACCAACCGCAACGACATCCTGCACCGCTTCATGAGCGGCAACCAGTACGTCAAGGAAACCCTGCACGCCACGCTGTCGCCGTCGATGGACATCATGGTCTCGTCGAACTTCGAACGCCTGCTGTTCGACCTGCACGGTCGCAACGGTGCTGCCATTGCCGGACTGATGGACTCGTTCAAGCAGGGCGGCGGTTTCAGCGTCGAGCAAGAGCGCTGGACCGAAGCACGCAAGCTGTTTGATTCCTTGGCTGTCGACGATGCACAGACCTGCGAAACCATCGCCGAAATCTATGAGCAGACCGGTGAAGTGCTCGACCCGCACACCGCTATCGGCGTCAAGGCAGCGCGCGAGTGCCGTCGTAGCCTGGACATCCCGATGGTGATTCTGGGCACCGCTCACCCGGTGAAATTCCCCGATGCGGTGGAGAAAGCTGGTGTAGGAAAAGCGCTCGAACTACCTGCACATCTTTCTGATTTGTTTGAGCGAAACGAGCGCTGCACTGTTCTGCCAAACGAGCTGAAAGCCGTGCAAGCCTTTGTCAGCCAGCATGGCAACCGCGGCAAACCGCTTTAAACCGGAAAAAGCTGTCACATTTTGAAGCCCGTCTCCTGACGGGCTTTTTTGTTTCTGCTGCCACACTGATCGGGTTTTCGCCCATGAAAGGACGGGTGAGTCGATCACGAGGGAAGTGGCAATGCTGTTTGAGAGAGGATGGAAACACGCCCTGTGCGGGGTTTTACTGCTAGGCCTGTTGAGCGGCTGGCGCATTGTCGCAGCGGCACATCTGGCGCTGGATGAAGGGCGGGTGCTCAGCGTGCACCCGATTGAACTGAACGAACGCGAACGCCAATGGATTCGCGACAACCCCCAGGTCATCGTCGCTTCGGTGCAATATCCGTTGTATCTGTTCCAGGATGAGCACGGTCACTGGAACGGCCTGAACGACGACTTGCTGAAGCACATCAGCGCCATGACCGGATTGCAGTTTGTTTATCTGGAGTCATTTTCCACTGACCAGATGCTCGATAGCCTGGAAAATGGCATGGCTGACATGAGCACAACCCTGGCGATGAACGATGAGCGCAAGGAGGCCCTCGACTTCAGTCTTGCATTCGGGGGCGCCGGCTGGGTGTTTGTCGGGCGTGCGAGCGAGCCGCCGTTGCAGTCACTGGAGCAGTTGGCAAACCGGGTTCTGGTGTTGCCGGCCAGGCATGCGCTGGAGGGCAGTATCCGGCGTGATTACCCTTTGATTTCCATTCGCTCGGTGAAGACCTACGCGGAAGCCCGGGCGCTGGTGGAAAGTGGTGAGGCCTATGCGACCATCGAGAATGAAATCGGCTCCCAGCTCTATCCGCCGGGACGCCTGCATGTCGGCGAACTCCTTGAGGGCAAATGGGAGGCCGATCATCTGGCGGTCCGCAAGGGGCAGCCTGAGTTGCTCGATATCCTCAACAAGGCGCTGGAAGCGTTCCCGCCCGCCGAGTTGCGCGCCATTCGCCAGAAATGGCTGGGCGGCATCGGCCCGCAACCGCCTTCGAAGCAACGGCAGGGCTGGACTCGCCTGATTTATTTGGGCGTGTTTGCCGGCTGCGTGTTCGGTGCGTTGTCGCTGCTATGGAATCGTCGGTTGAAAATCGTGATCAAACAGCGGCGGGACGTGCAGGTTGATCTGAACGATCAACTGGTGTTTCAGCGTGCGCTGATCGATGCGATGCCCGATCCGGTGTTTGTCCGAGATCTGGAGGGGCGCCTGATCCTTTGCAACAAAAGCTATGAAGAGGCTTTGTCGGTGCGCTTCGATCAGGTGCAGGGCCGACGCCTGATTGATGTCGATGCTTTTCCGCGGGGCACTGCGATTCTGCTCCACGAAGAATTCATGGCCCAACTGAGCGCACGCACCACGCGCTTCAGCAAACGTCACCTGCAATTCAAGTGCGGGCACCGCGAGATTTACCAGTGGACGGTGCCTTTTTACAGCGCCGAAGGCGAGTTGCGCGGCCTGCTCGGTGGGTGGACCGACATCACGCCAGGCAAGGAAACGGTGGGAGGTCTGGACGCACGAGCGAAGTAGGGAAAATTCCTATACATCGCGCTGCCTTTTCCGATGGGAGGCTGAAGGAGGCTGCCCTAGAGTGATCCGCTATTGCGGCAGTGTCCGCACATGCCGTTTTCGAGGTTGCCATGCGCTTGCTCAAAATCCTGATTCTTGAACCCGATCCTTACCAACTGATGGCTTTGCACCAGATGCTCAACGCGGTCGGAATCTATGACGTTTTGACCGCCTCATCACTGGAGTCGGCAAAACGTTCGCTGGCCTTGGGGGCTGCGATTGATATTGCGATCTGCGATCCACAAATGAAGGGCGGCGAGGGAATGGCGCTCATCCGCCATCTGGCGGGCAGGCAAGAGGCCCGCGCCATCATTCTCCTGGGGCGGGTCGCCAAGGCGCTGCTGAGCGATCTTGAAAGCATCCTGCAGGTGCATGGGATCAAACTGCTGGGGCAACTTCACACGCCGGTGTCAGCCGTATTGATGAGGGGGTTGCTGGATACTTACCTGCAAACGACAAGGCGGTCGGCGAACGTGTGAGGGGCATGGTTATGTTTCTGTCATCTTCGGCGGGCATGCTCTGACAGACCGGTAAAGCCTCAGGGACGAGCCTGGTTTCAGAACTTTCTTCTCGGGCCGGTGGTCATTTATTGTGAACACGCCCCAGGCACAATGTTTTCGGACTATTGAGTGGAGATCGAGATGGAAAGTATCAGTCTATTGCTCGGTGAGGCTCTGAGCCCGTATCAGGTTTCGTTGTCTCCAAGCGGTGCCCATGGCGAATGCCTGGTGACCTTGAAGAACCGCCTCGGTGCCATCGTGGTGGAGCGCCAATTCAATCAGGCGCAGTTGACCGATAAACGTCTGCTGACCGATGTGGTCGATGGCTTGCACCGCGACGTTCTGATCGCCGAAGGGCGGATTGAGCCCTGTGTGATCGCGGCATTGCGCAACGCGGCGCTGGACAAGCGTGCGCAGCTGTAAAGATGAAATTTATTTTGTGGGAACCTTCCTGCATCTCTGTCAGTCAGACCCCGTAACAGCAAGATCAAGCATTGTGCTCCGGTGCTTGTCGCTTGCTGCTACGGGTCTTTGATACAGGCCACGTTTAACCCCGAGTCGTCTCCCCACTTCTCGGGGTTTCTTTTGCCCGGCGTTTGTCTATTGCGCAGCCTGATGTTCAAAAAACAGGCGAGCGTGCTCCAGATAGTCCTCGCGTCTGTCGGGGTCCAGCCACGCGGCGTAGAGTTCATTCAGATGATCGTGGGGCAGGGTCCGCAGCAGATGGTTGATCTCGGTGATGGCCTGACGTCCTTGGGTGGTGTCGGAACATGCCACGTAACCTGACAGATATTTCCCGTTTCCCTGTATCGGGTAAAACTCCAGCTCATCTTCATTGATCTGTGCCTGTTTCGCCTGATAGCGAATCTCCGGCCAATAACCCAGCACCACCTGCAACCGGCCCAGTCGCTGCATCGACAGCAGGTTGCTCAGCGCATCGTTACCGTAATGCGCCGTCAGGGCACCGCCGGGTGCCTGAAGCAACACGGTATCGATGAGTTCGCCATAGCTGCGTTCGGCAACCACGCCGACTTTCCGGTCAGTCGCGGCCAGCAACGCCGACAGATTCACTTCGCCGTTGACCACATAGGGTTCGAGCACTGCGCGATCCTGTTGGCGCACCACCAGACCGTTGCTCACCGCACGAATCGCCGGGATCGAATACGCGACCCACTGCGCGCGCTCTTTATTCCACAGCAGGGCAGGGTCACAGGCGAAGGGATTTTCGTGAAGCATTTGCAAGCCGCGGGCGCGATTGACCCGCATCAGCCTGTGTTCGTATTGCGGCATGCCGGCGATGAGCTGAGGCATCAGTTGATCGATCACGCCCTGGCCTTTTTTCGGGCCTTCGAAAATGGTCAGCGGTGGCAGGTCGCGCAATAACCAGACCAATGTCGGTTTTGCCTGCGCAGTGTTCGCCGCCGTCAGCAGAACCAACAGGCCGAACAGCCGCCACCTCCACCCGTGGTGAGCGCGGTTGGCGTGCGATGTCTGCCGGCGCTTCAGCTTAAATGGCTCCGTCTTTGCGCAACCGGGCGATCTGTTGCTCGTCGTAGCCAAGATCGTTGAGTACCTGCGCATTGTGTTCACCCAACTGCGGTCCGACCCATTCGGAAGAGCCCGGTGTCTCAGAGAGTTTCGGCACGATGCCCGGCATCTTGAAGTCTTTGCCGTCCGGTAGCTTGGCGTGCAGGAACATTTCCCGGGCCAGGTATTGCGGATCGCTGAACATGTCCTCGGCACTGAAGATCCTGCTGGCCGGGACGTCGGCCTGATTGAGCCGTTCGAGTACTGATTGCAGTGGCAGCGAATTGACCCAGCGATCAATCACGCCATACAACTCGTCGCGACGAAGATCGCGCCCGTCGTTGCTCGCCAGTGTCGGATCATGGGCCAGGTCGTCGCGACCGATGATCAGCATGAAACGCTTGAAGATCGCGTCGCCGTTGGCGCCGATCTGCACATGCTTGCCGTCGGCGCTGGTGTGGATCGACGACGGTGTGATGCCGGGCATGATATTGCCGCTGCGCTCGCGGATGAAGCCGAACACATCGAACTCCGGCACCATGCTTTCCATCATTGCGAAAATCGCTTCGTACAACGCCACATCGACCACTTGACCCGTGCCGCCGTTGACCTCGCGATGACGCAGCGCCATCAGTGCGCCGATCACGCCCCACAGCGCAGCAATCGAGTCGCCGATGGAAATTCCGGTGCGCACTGGCGGGCGGTCTTCGAAACCGGTGATGTAGCGCAAGCCGCCCATGGATTCGCCGACCGCGCCGAAACCTGGCTGGTCTTTCATCGGCCCGGTCTGGCCGAAACCGGACAGGCGCACCATCACCAGTTTCGGATTGAGCGCGTGCAGGGTTTCCCAGCTCAGACCGAGTTTTTCCAGCACGCCGGGGCGGAAGTTCTCAATGAGGATGTCGGCTTCGCTGAGAAGTCTTTTCAGGATCGCCAGCCCGTCAGGGTGCTTGAGGTTCAGCGTCAGCGACTTCTTGTTGCGCGCTTGGACGAACCACCACAACGAAGTGCCTTCGTACAACTTGCGCCATTTGCGCAACGGGTCGCCGCCGTCGGGCGATTCGACCTTGATCACTTCGGCGCCGAACTCGCCGCAAATACGCGAGGCAAACGGCCCGGCAATCAACGTACCCAATTCAATGACTTTCACACCCGAGAGCGGTTTGTTGGCGAACGGCATACTGAATCCTGTAGGACAAGGCTGTGCAGATACAGCGTTTTAACATAGCCGGCTGTCAGACGCCGCAGCTTGATCGCCATCAATTCGATGATTGACTACCGCATCGGTTAGACTTGCCGACTTTCCTCGTATCAAGAAGCCCGTTCATGGCCCAGCCGTCCACGACCTACAAGTTTGAACTGAACCTCACTGATCTTGATCGCAGCGTCTACGAGAGCGTCAAGCAGACCATCGCCCGTCACCCCTCGGAAACTGAAGAGCGCATGACCGTGCGCCTGCTGGCCTACGCACTTTGGTACAACGAGCAGTTGTCGTTTGGTCGTGGTCTGTCAGACGTGGATGAACCTGCGCTGTGGGAAAAAAGCCTGGATGACCGTGTCCTGCACTGGATCGAAGTCGGCCAGCCAGACGCCGATCGCCTGACCTGGTGCTCGCGCCGCACCGAGCGCACCAGCCTGCTCGCTTACGGCAGCCTGCGCGTCTGGGAAACCAAAGTGATCCCGGCGATCAAGAACCTGAAAAACGTCAACATCGCAGCGGTTCCGCAAGAAGTGCTGGAAACCCTGGCCAAGGACATGCCCCGCGTCATCAAGTGGGACGTGATGATCAGCGAAGGGACGATCTTCGTCACCGACGACCGTGGTCAGCACGAAGTCCAGTTGCAATGGCTGCAAGGTGAGCGGGGCTGATCCTGCGTCACCACCGGAATAATCCCACGTAATCAAGAGAAGTCTTCGTCACCCCATGCGTATCGAACCTCGCCAACTGCCTGCCACTCTGCCTTTTCTCGGTGATCTGCCGCCGCTGTTGACCCGCTTGTACGCGGCGCGGGGCGTGCAGTCCGAAGCGGAGCTGGACAAGAGCCTGGCGCGGTTGATCCCCTTCCAGCAACTCAAGGGCATAGACGCAGCGGTAGACCTGCTGGTGACGGCGCTGGAGCAACGTCAGCGCATCCTCATCGTCGGCGACTTCGATGCGGACGGCGCAACGGCCAGTACGGTCGGCATGCTCGGTTTGCGTTTGCTCGGCGCGGCGCACGTCGATTATCTGGTGCCCAACCGCTTCGAATACGGCTACGGCCTGACCCCGGAAATCGTCGAGGTCGCGCTGACTCGCGAGCCGCATTTGCTGGTCACCGTCGACAACGGTATCTCCAGCGTCGAGGGCGTGGCGGCAGCAAAGAGGGCCGGGCTCAAGGTCTTGATCACCGACCACCACTTGCCCGGTGATGAGCTGCCGCTGGCCGATGCGCTGGTCAATCCGAACCAGCCGGGCTGCGAGTTCCCGAGCAAGGCACTGGCCGGCGTAGGGGTGATCTTTTACGTGTTGATGGCGCTGCGTGCGCGTTTGCGCAGCCTGGGCTGGTACGAAAACAAGCCACAGCCGAACATCGGCGAGTTGCTCGATCTGGTGGCGCTGGGCAGCGTTGCCGACGTGGTGCCGCTGGACGCCAACAACCGGATTCTGGTGCATCAGGGCCTCGAGCGGATTCGCGCCGGGCGTGCGCGGCCGGGGATCAAAGCGATCCTTGAAGTGGCCAAGCGCGACGCCGCACGTATTACCTCCACTGACCTCGGATTTATCGTCGGCCCGCGCCTGAACGCGGCGGGACGTCTGGACGACATGAGCCTGGGTATCGAATGCCTGCTCACCGCCGACGCCAATCTGGCGCGGGAAATGGCCGCGCAACTGGACGGCATGAACCAGGATCGCAAATCCATCGAGCAGGGCATGCAGCGTGAAGCGCTGGCACAGCTCAAGGACTTGCCAGTGGAATCGATGCCGTTTGGTCTGTGTCTGTTCGATCCGGAATGGCACCAGGGCGTTATCGGTATTCTCGCCTCGCGAATGAAAGAGCGTTATTTCCGTCCGACCATTGCCTTTGCCGATGCAGGCGATGGTTTGCTCAAGGGCTCCGGGCGTTCTGTACAAGGCTTTCACATTCGCGATGCCTTGAGTGTGGTCGCTGCGCAACATCCGAACCTGATCGCCAAGTACGGCGGCCACGCGATGGCCGCCGGTCTGACCTTGCCGCAGGAGAATTTTGCGCTGTTCGCCGAGGCATTCGACGCTGAAGTGCGTAGGCAACTTCGTGAGGAGGATCTGACCGGGCGCATGCTTTCGGACGGTACGCTGGCGGTTGAAGAGTTCCACCTCGAACTGGCCCGCGCCCTGCGCCACGCCGGGCCTTGGGGTCAGCACTTCCCGGAGCCGCTGTTCCACGGCGTGTTTCAGTTGGTCGAGCAGCGCGTGGTCGGTGAGCGACACCTGAAAGTCGTGTTGAAGAGTGAATGCGGCTCGGTGAAGCTGGATGGCATTGCCTTTGGGATTGACCGGGATATCTGGCCGAATCCGACCATTCAGTGGGTTGAACTGGCTTACAAGCTCGACGTTAACGAGTTTCGCGGCAACGAGACTGTGCAACTGATGATTGCTCATATCGAACCGCGCTGACCCCTTCGCGAGCAGGCTCGCTCCCACAGGTACGGTGTTGTCCTTGTGGGAGCGAGCCTGCTCGCGAAGGCGGACTTTCACACACAGAATCACTCTGAACCCTCCCGCATCCCCGGTTGTCGACTAGGCTCTAAGCACTGCTTGATTGGCCTTGTGACGTCTTGTCGAATTTTTTGCCCGCGGGGGCGGGTGCTGCACCTTTTCCTGTCACTCGTCGACTATTCAAACAGAACCCTGGAGCCTGCCCACTGATTTGAGAGGTGCCCCATGAGTCTGCTGCTTGAACCCTTCACCCTGCGCCAACTGACCCTGCCCAACCGCATCGCTGTCTCGCCGATGTGCCAGTACTCCAGCGTCGACGGCCTGGCCAACGACTGGCACCTGGTGCACCTCGGCAGCCGCGCGGTGGGCGGCGCGGGATTGGTATTCACCGAAGCCACGGCGGTCACCGCCGACGGGCGGATCACCGCCGAAGATTTGGGGTTATGGAACGACGAACAGATCGAACCGCTGCAACGCATTACCCGCTTCATCACGTCTCAGGGCGCGGTCGCCGGCATTCAACTGGCTCACGCCGGACGCAAGGCCAGCACTCATCGTCCCTGGATCGGCAAGCATGGCAGCGTCAAACCGGACGATGGCGGATGGACGCCGGTCGGGCCTTCGCCGATTGCGTTCGACCCGCAACACACCCAGCCGAAACAACTCGATGAAGGGCAGATTGCCGAGGTCATCCAGGCCTTTGTCGATGCCGCCAAACGCGCGCTGAAGGCGGGTTTCAGTGTGGTCGAGGTGCATGCGGCGCATGGTTATCTGCTGCACCAGTTCCTCTCGCCTCTGAGCAACCAGCGCCGCGATCAGTACGGTGGTTCGTTTGAAAATCGTATTCGTCTGGTGCTGCAAGTGACCGAAGCGGTGAGGGCGGTGTGGCCGCAGGAGTTACCAGTGTTTGTTCGGGTGTCGGCCACTGACTGGGTTGAGGACGGCTGGAACCCGGACGAAACCGTGGAGCTGGCGCGACGCCTGCACAGCCTTGGCGCAGATCTCATTGATGTGTCTTCGGGCGGAACCGCAGCCAACGCCGAGATTCCTGTGGGGCCGGGTTATCAGACGCGTTTCGCCGAGCGCGTGCGCAAGGAGTCAGGCATCGCCACCGGTACCGTAGGAATGATTACCGAGCCAGCGCAGGCCGAGCACATTCTTCGCACCTGTCAGGCCGACATCATCTTCCTCGCCCGCGAACTGCTGCGTGATCCGTATTGGCCGTTGCATGCCGATGATGATCTGGGTGGACGCAAAGCGGTGTGGCCGGCGCAGTATCAACGCGCTACCCATCGGGATCAGCCGATTCATGAGTCTGATTTGCGCGATTGAGTGGGGCACGAGAAAGCAAAAAACCCCGGTCAGTGATGGCCGGGGCTTTGTTTTGTCTGATGGTTTTTTGTTGAAATGCTGCCGTCATCGCTGGCAAGCCAGCGATGAGGCCCGTCCGGGCTCCTCAAATCATCAAGGATATTTGCGCTTGTCCGGTGCCGGCGGGAAGTACTGGTACAACCAGGTCTCGCTCAACGTGCGGTCATTGGTGCGAATGAACAAGCGCAGTTCCACCGGCTCAACGCTGTCATTGGTCGGGTACCAGTCGAACAGAATCCGGTAACCCTTGATGTCATCCAGCACCAGCACGCTGAAGTCCTGCACCTTGCCGTTCGAGCACGTCACCACGGGCTCGATGCCGGTGCCCTGCGGCAGACGATCCAGTCCGCCCCCGGTGAAGTCGACGGCAAACCGGCGCGCCCATACCGGCGGGTAATGCTCGCCGGGTGCCCAGCCTTCAGTGAAGCCGCCCATGCCCGAACGGGTCGCATGCACCCGCGCCAACGGCGTCCCCACCGGCGGCAATGCGCTCCAGTAGAGTTTGTAGCCATAGTTCAGCGAATCCCCGGCAGCCACCGGCTTTTTCGGTGTCCAGAATGCCACGATGTTATCGAGGGTTTCGCCGGTAGTCGGAATTTCCAGCAGATCGATGGAGCCTTCGCCCCACGCGGTGGTGGGTTCGACCCACAGGCTCGGGCGCTTGCTGTACCAGTCGACGGTGTCCTGATAGTTGGCGAACTCGTGGTCGGTCTGCACCAGGCCGAAACCTTTCGGGTCCTTGTCGGCGAAGGCGTTGAATTGCAGAGTCGCCGGATTGTTCAACGGACGGCAAATCCATTCCCCGTTGCCGCGCCACATGGCCAGGCGATCCGAGTCGTGAATTTGCGGGTGAATGGTGTCGCACATGCGGCGTTCGTGGGTGCCGCAACTGAACATGCTGGTCATTGGCGATATGCCCAGTTGTTCGATAGCCGTGCGCGCGTTGATGTGCGCGTCGATTTCCATTACCACGCGCTCCGCCTGGCAATCGATGTCGAAGCGATAGGCGCCGGTGGCGCTCGGCGAGTCGAGCAGGGCGTAGACCACAAAGCGCGTGGCGTTCTGATCCGGCGTCTCGAACCAGAATTTGGTGAAGTCAGGGAATTCTTCGCGTTTCTTGGCGTAGGTGTCGATCGCCAGGCCCCGCGCGGAGAGGCCGTATTGGCCAGTCGCGTCGACGGCGCGGAAATAGCTGGCGCCGAGGAACGACACCACATCATGGCGATCCAGTTCCGGCGCCTTGAACAGCTTGAAACCGGCAAAACCGAGGTCGCCCTTGAGCTGCTGGGTATCGACCGACGTGTTCTCGTAATTGAACAGCGTCGGGCGGAAGTGCACTTCGCGGGCGGTATGGGTCTTCGGGTCGACGCTGTACATGCGCACCGGCTGGCGGAAGCCCATGCCGACGTGGAAGAACTGCACGTCGAGCTGACCCTTGTTCTCCTTCCACAACGAGTGCTCGCCGTCATAGCGGATCGCGTTGAAATTTTGCGGCGTCATTGTCGCCAGCGTCGGCGGCAGCACCTGTTTGGTGTCCTGATAGGCATTGCCGGCAAGTTGCTTGGCCTGGCGTTTCAGCGCTTCGAAATCGAAGGCCTGTGCCTCGCCATCAGCGGCGCCGCCACTGGCAGCCCACGCTCGGGTGGCCAGCAGCCCGGTGGCCGAAAGACCGGTGTAAGCCGCAATGGCCATGGACGCTTTGAGCAAATTCCTGCGGTGCATAAATACAACCTGTCGTGTGCAATCCCGCGCCGTTCCTGGCACGTGCTGGATCAGAAATAACGGTTCGGACAAGCCCTCGGCCAAACGCAACGGACTATAAACAGATGCCCGCTAGCTTAAACCGTTCGCGGACAATGCAAAATTCGTTGATTCATTGCGACAGGGTGTCAATGAAACAAGACATGTCGGTTAAAAATCTGACAGGAACTTCTGATTTTCATGGCATATCTGCTTTTCTCGACTAATTACTCTAAAAACCGCTTTTCAGCGCCGATTAAATTTCTATTCTATGGGCATGTCCGGCGCGACTCATTTGGCCGGCAGGGCACAAGGCGCTGCTGTAAGGGGCAGGGCGATGTGGTGTTTAAGCAATTCTTTGCGGTATTAGAGAAGGACATCGTCCATGGCAAAAATACAAGGCATCACCGACATGTTGGGCATCTTTCCGTGCCTCGGCAGCGGCCGCAGAAGGCGTCGGCTGAGCTCGGAGGAGCTGAAGCTGGTGGAGCGTTATCGTGAGCTTTCGGAGAGTGACCGGATTGCGATGCGGTATCTGGTGGATGCGATGCGCAGTGTTTCGCGGTTTTAAGAGAAGATAAAAAGGGGCGGACTGAGAAGTCCGCCCCTTTTTTATGGAATCAGCTTCACGTTCCCAGTACGGGATACGGCCGCTGGCCGTGCATCAACTCCGGTACATCCCGCTACTTGACCCTCGCCTGCTGTTGCCAGTGCAGCCGCGGCACAGTGACGCCCGCCCAATGCATCGAACTCAGGCTCGGGTGGCTTTCCATTGGGCTTGAATGGGTTTCACGCAGCATCGGGATGACTTCATGGCTCAGCCATTGGCGCAGGTGACGGTTTTCCGGGACGAAGTGATGGGCGAGCAGGGCAAACAGGCCGGACTCGCTGACCATCGCGCAATCGATGATTTCGCTGTCCCGACGCAGGAGGACATGGCGACGCTGGTCGGGATCGAGTTTCAGAGTAAGGCGTTCGTTCAGCGTGGTCAGGCACTTTTTCGACTCCAATATTGAGAATAGAGCCGCCACTCAATTGCGTGCAGTCACGCCGTTTTGATATTTACTCCGGCTCCGACATCGGGTCGCTGATTTCGCCGCCGAGAGAAAGCCTATCGGCTAGCCACCTACGACGCCAAGTTGGCTCTATCGATACCTTCTGTAGGAAAGAGGACTTATCTCTGAAGGTCGTATCTGTAGGAAATGCCTGTTTTTGCATGGGGGCCAGCGAACCGGCCCCTAACCAGCGTTTTTGGACAAACACATGGTAAGTAGTACCTTTCTTGGCAACGATGATCGCGGGCATCCGTGCTTCGATAACCAGCGCACTGAGATAGGCGAGGCGACCTACCAGCTCAAATACCAGAAGGATTGGACTCAGGTCGGTCCACTTGCCCAAGCGGTAGCAACAAATGTATTCCCGAAATTGGATCAGGTTGGTTTTGTGGTGCCTATGCCTGCTTCGAATATTCGTCAGCGACAACCGGTAACCGAGATTGCCCAGGCGTTGGGACAAATTATCGGGCTGCCGGTTTTCTCGGATTTGCTTCGAAAAGCAGTCACGGGGAAGTCTCTCAAGGATTTGCATTCGAAAGCAGACAAGGTTGCTGCGATTGGAGACAGTTTCAGCGTCAATGATGAAATCACCACAAATGGGCGCTGGAATGTTTTGGTTGTAGATGATTTGTTTGATAGTGGGGCGTCCATGGACGCGGCCTGCGCTGTTTTGCGTAAATATCCGAAGGTAGGGAAAATTTACGTCGCAGCGCTAACTTGGAAGTGAACTCAATGACGACTGTATTTATTGCCGGCTCTATCAACATCAAGAACCTTGATCCGAAGGTTAAAGAGCGCATCAATAATATCGTAGCGTCAGATTTTGAGGTGGTGGTTGGGGATGCAGGGGGCGCCGATACCTCCATTCAGGAGTACCTGCTGAGTCTCGAACGATCCAGAACCACGGTGTTCTGCAGCGGTTCGACACCAAGGAACAACCTTGGGCATTGGCCCGCCAGAACAGTCGACTCCAAGCACTCCAAAGGGTCGAGAGCCTTCTTCACCGAGAAAGACGTCGTCATGGCCGAAGCAGCCGACTACGGCTTGATGATCTGGGATGCAAAGAGCACCGGTACGCTCAGTAACGTCATTGAACTGTTGTCGAGAAAGAAGAAGTCGCTTGTTTTCGTCAACAAGAAAAAGGAATTCAAAGTAGTCGGAGACGTCAGTCAGCTCGAAGAGTTGATTACTTTCATGTCAGATCATGCCAAGCAAAAAGCCAATGAAAAAATCAAACTGTTCGATCGTATTTCCTTGCTGAAACACGATCAGGCAGAGCTTTCTTTTTGATGGTTTTTCTCGGCTTTCCTGAACCCCGGCACCTTGTTCCCCAGCCGGGTTCTTACTGATGCCGGGGTGACGCCTTCGCGAGCAAGCCCGCTCCCACGGTTTGGAATGCGGTTCCCTGTGGGAGCGAGCCTGCTCGCGAAGCCTTTGCCTTTTAGTGCTTGAACATCACATGCCGAACCGTGGTGTAGTCCTCTAGCCCATACATGGACATGTCCTTGCCGTAACCGGACAATTTCTGACCGCCATGGGGCATTTCGCTGACGAGCATGAAGTGCGTGTTGACCCACGTGCAGCCGTACTGCAAACGTGCCGAAATGCGATGCGCGCGTCCGACATCCGCTGTCCATACAGAAGACGCGAGGCCGTAGTCCGAATCGTTGGCCCATTCCAGTGCCTGCGCTTCATCGGTGAATTTCGTCACCGAAACCACCGGCCCAAACACTTCGCGTCGAACGATTTCGTCGTCCTGTTGCGCATCGGCCAACACGGTCGGTTCGAAGAAGAATCCGTTGCCTTCAACAGCCTTGCCGCCCGTGATCAAACGGATATGCGGCTGCGCCACTGCACGCTCGACAAACCCGGCGACGCGGTCGCGATGTTGCGCAGTGATCAACGGCCCCAACTCGGTCGACGGATCATCCTGCAAGCCGTGTTTAATGCTCTTGACCGCTGCGCCGAGTTTTTCCACGAACGTGTCGTAGATGCCTTCTTGCGCATAAATCCGGCATGCGGCGGTGCAATCCTGGCCGGCGTTGTAGAAACCGAAGGTACGAATACCGTCAACCGCCGCATCGATATCGGCGTCGTCGAAAATGATCACCGGCGCCTTGCCGCCCAGTTCCATGTGCATGCGTTTGACGCTGTCGGCGGTGCTGGAAATGATGTTGGCGCCGGTGGCAATCGAACCGGTCAGCGAAACCATGCGCACTTTCGGATGAGTAACCAACGGACTGCCTACGGTAGGACCGCGACCAAACACCAGATTGAGTACGCCAGCCGGGAAGATTTCCGACGCCAGTTCGGCCAGACGCAACGCCGTCAGCGGGGTTTGTTCCGACGGCTTGAGCACCACGGTATTACCGGCGGCCAGCGCCGGAGCGATTTTCCAGGCGACCATCATCAGCGGGTAGTTCCACGGTGCGATGGAGGCGATCACGCCGACCGGGTCGCGGCGGATCATCGAGGTGTGGCCGGGCAGGTATTCGCCAGCCGCCGAGCCGCCCATGCAACGGCTGGCACCGGCGAAGAAACGGAACACGTCGGCAATCGCCGGAATCTCGTCGTTGAGTGCAGCGCTGTAAGGTTTGCCGCAGTTGTCGGATTCGAGTCTGGCCAACTCTTCGCCGTGGGCTTCGATGGCGTCGGCGAGTTTGAGCAGCAGCAGCGAGCGATCTTTCGGCGCGGTTTGCGACCAGTCGGCGAAGGCGTTGTCGGCTGCGCGCACGGCGGCATCGACCTGGGCTTCAGTGGCTTCGTTGATTTCTACCAGCACTTCGCCGAGCGAAGGATTGAGCACCGTTTGCGCCGGGCCTTCGCCGTTGACCAGTTGGCCGTTGATCAAGAGTTTGGTTTGCATGGGTTTGTCCTCTTCGAATCTATTATTTTTCTGCCGAAACCGATTTAAAACTGTGGGAGCGGGCTTGCTCGCGAAGGCGGTGTGTCAGCCGACATCAATGTTGAATGTAATGGCCTCTTCGCGAGCGAGCCCGCTCCCACAGGGGGACTTTTGGTGTCTGTTGGATATTTATTTGCCGCCGCTGCCGGCCACGCTCTCGCCCCCGCGCGTCAGGTAATACGCGCCAAGGATAGGCAGCATGGTCACCATCATCACCAGCATCGCGACGACGTTGGTCACCGGCACATCCCGTGGTCGGCTCAGTTGATTGAGCAGCCACAACGGCAACGTGCGCTCATGCCCGGCGGTGAACGTGGTGACGATGATTTCGTCGAACGACAGCGCAAAGGCCAGCATGCCACCGGCCAGCAACGCCGAGCCGAGGTTCGGCAGGATGATGTAGCGAAAGGTCTGCCAGCCATCGGCGCCGAGGTCCATCGAAGCCTCGATCAGACTGTGTGAAGTGCGGCGCAGGCGGGCGATGACGTTGTTGTAGACGATCACCACGCAGAAGGTCGCGTGACCGACGATGATGGTGAACATCCCCGGTTCGATTCCCAGCGTTTTGAACGTCGCCAGCAAGGCGATCCCGGTGATGATCCCCGGCAATGCAATCGGCAGGATCAGCATCAGCGAAATACCCTGTTTGCCGAAGAAATCCCGGCGGTACAACGCCGCCGAGGCCAGCGTTCCGAGCACCATCGCAATCAGCGTGGCAATGGCAGCAATCTGCAATGAAAGCTTGATCGCCTCCAGAACGTCAGGCCGTGAAAACGCCACGCTGAACCAGTGCAACGTGAAGCCCTTCGGTGGAAAGCTGAACGCGGCTTCCTCGGTGTTGAAGGCGTAAAGGAAGATGATCAGGATCGGGAAGTGCAGAAACACCAATCCGCCCCAGGCCGCGATTTTCAGGCCTTTGGAGGCATGCCCTTGTGATGAAGAGTCAGAGTGCATCGAAGGCCCCCAGTCGTTTGACGATGGACAGGTAAACCGCGATCAACACAATCGGCACCAACGTAAACGCTGCCGCCATCGGCATGTTGCCAATCGCCCCTTGCTGCGCGTACACCATGCTGCCGACGAAGTAGCCTGGCGGGCCGACCAGTTGCGGCACGATGAAGTCGCCCAGGGTCAGCGAGAACGTGAAGATCGAACCCGCCGCAATGCCCGGAATCGACAACGGCAAAATCACCTGCATAAACGTTTGACGCGGCTTGGCGCCAAGGTCGGCGGATGCCTGCAACAGCGACGGCGGCAGACGCTCCAGCGACGCCTGAATCGGCAGGATCATGAACGGCAGCCAGATATAAACGAACACCATGAACCGCCCCAGATGCGAGGTCGACAAAGTGCTTCCACCGACGCCGGGAATCCCCAGAATGAACTGCAATACCGGCTCCAGCCCCATATGTTGCACGAACCACTGCGCCACGCCGCCCTTGGCCAGCAGCAATGTCCACGCATACGCCTTGACGATGTAACTGGCCCACATCGGCATCATCACCGCGATGTAGAAAAACGCCTTGGTCTTGCCGGTGGTGTAGCGCGCCATGTAGTAGGCAATCGGGAACGCGACGATGGCGCTGGCAATCGATACGACGATGGCCATGCTCAGCGTGCGCAGGATGATGTCGAAGTTCGACGGCCGAAAAAGCGCGGCGAAATTCGCCAGGGTCAGGTCAGGGGTGACCGCCATGGTGAAGTCGTCGAAGGTGTAGAAACCCTGCCACAACAGCACCAGCAGCGAGCCTAGATAGATCGCGCCAAACCACAGCAGCGGCGGCACCAGCAGCATCGACAGATACAGGTTTGGCTTGCGGTAGAGCAGATTGGAAAACCTGCGCAAGGGCGGCAATGGCGTCATTGCGAGCGTGCTCATGTCACACCCCGCTGGCCAAGGTGTCGTGCAACGGAACCATCGCTTCCCGCGCCCAACGTGCGCTCAGACGCTGACCGGTGTGGTGTTGCGCGCTGCTGTCGATCCACTGATTGTTGGCGTGGCTGATGCTCAGGGTCTGGCCGTTTTCCAGCTTCAATTCATAGCGCGTGGCACTGCCCTGATACTGGATGTCGTGGAGCAAGCCGCTGACTTCGATCTCGTGACTGGCGAGTGGGCCTTCGGCAAACCGCACATGTTCGGGGCGGATCGAAAACGGCTGCGGATCACCACTGATTTCCCGGGCCAGATCGCCACGAATCACGTTCGAGGTGCCGACGAATTCAGCGACAAATGTGGTGGTCGGTTTCATGTACAGATTGCGCGGAGTGTCGACCTGTTCGATGCGACCCTTGTTGAACACCGCGACGCGATCAGACATCGACAGCGCTTCGGTTTGATCGTGGGTGACGAAAATAAAGGTGATGCCGAGCTGGCGTTGCAGCCTCTTCAGTTCGCTTTGCATTTGCTCGCGAAGCTTCAGGTCGAGCGCGCCCAACGGCTCATCGAGTAACAGCACGCGTGGTCGATTGACCAAGGCGCGGGCGAGGGCGACGCGCTGGCGCTGACCGCCGGACAACTGCACCGGTTTGCGTGCGCCGTAGCCGCCGAGGGCGACCATGTCCAAGGCTTCTTCGGCGCGGCTGTGCCGCTCGGTTTTGCCGACGCCTTTGACCTTCAGACCGTAAGCGACGTTGTCGAGAACGTTCATGTGCGGGAACAGCGCGTAATCCTGAAACACCGTGTTGACGTCGCGTTGATACGGCGGCAAACCGGCTGCTTCTGCGCCGTGGATGCGGATCGAACCGGTGCTCGGTTGTTCGAACCCGGCGATCAGGCGCAGGCATGTAGTTTTACCCGACCCGGAAGGGCCGAGCATGGAAAAGAACTCGCCGTCCTGGATATCGATGGAAACCCGGTCAACGGCCTTCACCTCGCCGAACTGCCGGGAAACGTTGGTGAACTGGACTGCAAGCGTCATGGTGCGATGCTCCAAAAAGGCGAAAGCCGTCGCAGCGGCCCTGCCTGGACTTCTGAAAAATCTGAAACGAATGCGATCTACCCGTGATGGCGATCAAATGTGGGGGCGGGCTTGCTCGCGAACGCGGTTTTTCATTCGACTTTGATGCTGACTGACCTGGCGCTTTCGCGAGCAAGCCCGCTCCCACAGGGAGAGCGGAGTCAACTCAAAGACTAGCGACCGCCCATGATCGCAATGTAGTCCTGCGTCCAGCGGCTATACGGCACAAATTTGCCGCCCTCAGCCTGCGGCGTTTTCCAGAAGGCGATCTTGTCGAACTGGTCGAAACCGTTGGTTTTGCAACCTTCAGCACCGAGCAATTCGCTCTCCTTGCACGCCGCCGGAACTGCCGGCAACGAACCGAACCACGCCGCCACATCGCCCTGGACTTTCGGTTTCAGCGACCAGTCCATCCACTTGTACGCGCAGTTCGGATGCTTGGCCTCGGCGTGCAACATGGTGGTGTCAGCCCAGCCCGTAGCGCCTTCTTTCGGAATGGTCGAAGCAATCGGCTGCTTCTCGTTCATCAGGCCGTTGACCTGATACGGCCAGGCGCTGGACGCGACCACACCTTCGTTTTTGAAGTCGCTCATCTGCACCGTGGTGTCGTGCCAGTAGCGGTGGATCAACGGCTGCTGCGCGCGCAGCAGATCGAGCACGGCTTTGTACTGATCTTCGGTCAGCTGGTACGGGTCTTTGATGCCCAATTCCGGTTTGGTCGACTTCAGATACAGCGCCGCATCGGCAATGTAGATCGGCCCGTCATAGGCCTGCACACGGCCCTTGTTCGGCTTGCCGTCGGGCAGGTCCTGAGCGGTGAACACCACGTTCCAACTGGTCGGCGCGGTCTTGAACACGTTGGTGTTGTACATCAAGACGTTCGGGCCCCACTGGTACGGGGTGCCGTAAGTCTGTTTGTTGACCACGTACCACGGCGCATCTTTCAGGCGCGGATCGAGGGTGTTCCAGTTCGCGATCAGCGCGGTGTTGATCGGTTGCACACGCTTGCCGACGATCAGCCGCAGCGAGGCATCGCCCGACGCGGTGACCAGGTCGTAACCGCCCTTGGCCATCAGGCTGACCATTTCGTCAGAGGTAGCGGCGGTCTTGACGTTGACCTTGCAGCCGGTTTCCTGCTCGAAACCGGTCACCCAATCGTAAGCCTTGTCGCTCTCGCCACGTTCGATGTAACCCGGCCACGCAACGATATCCAGCTGACCTTCGCCAGCGCCAACAGCCTTCAGTGGCTCGGCGGCTGAAAGGCTTGCGCTGGCCAGCAGGGCCGTGGTGATTGCACTGAGCAGTGCGGTCTTGTGCACGAACATGAGACACACCTCTTCGGTTTTCAGGTTTTTGTTAAGAGTAGTCGCAAGCTGCAAGCCCCAAGCTGCAAGGCACAGCGGATTTGCTTTTAACTTGCGGCTTGTCGCTCGCCGCTTAAAGCTCCCGGCTATGCCGGGCCATGATGTGCCTCACCACGCTGTAGTCCTGCAGCGAATCACTGGATAAGTCTTTGCCGTAGCCCGAACGTTTCAGGCCACCGTGGGGCATTTCGCTGACCAGCATGAAATGGCTGTTGATCCACGTGCAGCCGTATTGCAGACGCGCGGCGACCTGCATCGCTTTGTCCAGATTTTGCGTCCACACCGACGAGGCGAGGCCGTACTCGGAATCGTTGGCCCAGTCGACGGCCTGCGCGAGTTCATCGAAGCGAGTCACGGTGACTACCGGGCCGAACACTTCGCGTTGAACGATTTCATCGCTTTGTTTGCAACCGGCGAGCAGCGTCGGCTGATAGTAGAAACCGGCGCCGGAATGCACCGCAGCACCGGTCACGCGTTCGATGTGTGGCTGGCCGAGGGCACGCTCGACGAAACTGGCGACGCGGTCACGCTGGCGGGTGCTGATCAGCGGGCCGATCTCGTTGTCGGCGTCACGCTTGCCGGCGAAGCGCAGGGTGCTGACGGCGGCACCGAGTTCGGCGACCAATTGGTCGTGAATTCCGGCCTGCGCGTAGATGCGGCAGGCGGCGGTGCAATCCTGACCGGCGTTGTAGTAGCCGTAGGTGCGCACGCCTTCGACTACGGCTTGGATGTCGGCGTCGTTGCAGACGATCACCGGCGCTTTGCCGCCGAGTTCCAGGTGCGTGCGTTTCAGGGTTTTAGCAGCGGCCTGGAGGATTTTCTGCCCGGTGACGATATCGCCGGTCAGCGAGACCATGCGCACTTTCGCGTGGCCAACCAAATGGCTGCCGACGCCTTCGCCGCCACCGCAGATGATGTTGAGCACCCCGCGCGGCAGGATTTCAGCCAGCATCGGCGCCAGGGCGAGGATCGACAGCGGCGTGTGTTCGGACGGTTTGAACACCAGCGTGTTGCCGGCGGCGAGGGCCGGGGCGATTTTCCACGCGGCCATCATGATCGGGTAATTCCACGGCGCAATCGATGCGACCACGCCAATCGGATCGCGGCGCACCATGCTGGTGTAGCCCGGCAGGTATTCGCCGCTGAGCTGACCCGTCTGGCAGCGCACGGCGCCGGCGAAGAAGCGGAATACATCGACGGTCGCCGTCAAATCGTCCTGACGCGCCAGGTGCAACGGCTTGCCGCAGTTCAGCGATTCGAGACGGGCGAGGTGGTCGGCGTTTTTTTCGACGGCGCTGGCAATGTCCAGCAGCAGGTTGGAACGTTGCTGCGGCGTGGTGCGCGACCACTCGGCGAAGGCGCGATGGGCGGCGAGGATGGCGGCTTCAACCTGCTCGGTGCTGGCTTCGGCGATGTGGGTGAGGATTTCGCCGGTGGCCGGATTGATAATCGGCTCGACAAACCCTTCCCCGGCGACCAGTTCGCCGTCGATCAACAACGCGGTACACATCGGGGTCTGCGCGCCAGCCATTTTCCGCGATCTCTTTTCTTGTGTGGCCATTGATGCTCCCTTGAACCGGGAGCCGACCGTCTTATAGATGCAGCAAGACTAGTGCGCGGCTCCGAGGTCGACAAATTCTAAATACTGAAGGCTGCGTTCGATTAAATAGATGGCTTGCGTCCGCCATGGGGTTGCTCGCGGGCCACAGTGAGAAATGGATCGACCAGCGCCGGACGTGCGGTGCCACGACGCCAGGCCAGGCCGACGTCGAGGGTCTGGTTGAGGTCGGCGATGGGCCGTGCCTCGATGATGTCGCCTTCCAACGACCATGGGCGGTAAGTCATGTCCGGCTGGATCGACACGCCCAGACCGGCGGCGACCAGACTTCGCACAGCCTCGGTGGACGCGGTTCTCAGTGTGATTCTGGGTTGCAGCCCCGCGCCCCGCCACAGGCGTTGAGCGTTGCGATCCATTTCATCCACGTTCAGCTGAATCAGCGGCTCACGGGCGACATCGGCGAGGTTGATGCTGTCGTGTTCCAGCAAAGGATGCTGGGCTGGAAGCCACAGCCGATGCGGCGAGTGTGTCAGCACTTCAGTCTGCAACGCGTGGCGATCTTCCAGGTTGGAGAGGATCAAAACGCCGACATCGATCTCTCCGCTGACCAACAAATGCTCGATGTAGGGGCGTTCGTCTTCCATTACGCGAATTTCGACGTTGGGATAGGCGCGTTGAAATCGAGTGAGCAGATCCGCGAGGTAATAACCGGCGACCAGACTGGTCACGCCGACGATCAACTGCCCGGCAACCTGATCGGTGCTTTGCTGCAAGCTGCGCTTGGCGTTGTCCACGGTCGCGAGAATCAGGTGCGCCTGGCGTAGGAATTGATGACCTTGATGCGTAAGGGTCATGCCCTTGGCGTGACGGCTGAACAGGCTGACGCCGATTTCCTCTTCCAGTTGCTGGATCGCCAGAGTCAGCGTCGATTGGGAAATAAACGCGGTTTGCGCGGCGGCGGAAATCGAGCCGGTCTCGGCCACGGCGATGAAGTGACGAATCTGACGCAGGGTCATCATGAGAGGGGTAACCAGTGGGCGGTTTTTATCGATTGGCCTGAGTGTATATCTATTTTCACGAAGGCCCTGCGCGTACTGAGCAACATCTGGAAGCACACTCGCAGGCCGGTCACGGGCACTTTCGAACTAGGCTGGAGGCCTTATAGATCCGGATAACCCCTGTTTTGGAGGCGGAACATGAACACCCGTGGATTGCTCGATCAATTGCTCAAATCCGGTCAGGATCTGTTGCAGAACAAGGCTGGCGGAACGCAGAACAAACCGGCTGCTGGTGGCCTGGGCGGTCTGCTCGGCGGCGCTTCCGGCTCAGGCGGCCTCGGTAGCCTGTTGTCAGGCGCTGGCGGCGGTGCACTGGCTGCGGGCGCGATGGGCTTGCTGCTCGGCAACAAGAAAGTGCGCAAGGTTGGCGGCAAAGTCGCGATCTATGGCGGGCTCGCAGCACTCGGCGTGTTGGCCTACAAAGCCTACGGCAATTACAACGCCCAGAAAGGCAGCGCCCCACAACGCGAACCGCAAACCCTCGACCGCTTGCCACCGGCGCAAGCCGAGCAACATAGCCAGGCCATTCTCAAAGCTCTGGTCGCCGCTGCCAAAGCTGACGGCCACATCGATGACCGCGAACGCCAACTGATCGAAGGCGAGTTCACCAAGCTCGACAACGACCAGGAACTGCAGCACTGGCTGCACGCCGAACTCAACAAACCCCTCGACCCGACCGACGTCGCCCGCGCCGCGAGTACGCCTGAGATGGCGGCGGAGATGTATATCGCCAGCGTGATGTTGGTGGATGAGGAAAACTTTATGGAGAAGAGCTATCTGGATGAACTGGCGCGACAGTTGAAGCTGGAGCCGGGGTTGAAGGTTGAGTTGGAGAAGCAGGTGAGGGCAGTGGTGGTGTGATCGAAGCGCTTGCCATCCCCAGCGAAGTCAGGAGATCGCTTGCCGGGTATTTTCATTGCCCCCCTGCCTCGACTAGCTGAACAAAAGTCGAGGCTTTGGGGCAATGGCAGTTTCGATCAATTGCCGGGGTCTTGAGACTCCACTGAAGTCAATCCGTATATTTCACATGATTTGCCATCAGATTGGATCGACTAAATGTGTCGATGGCATCAATCCGTACCAGCAAATCTGCGACTTTTTCTTTAAATTCGTTGTCGGCCATGTCTATCCAGTAACGAGGCTTACGACCATTTTTTTTGTCGTGTGCAATTGAGACAGGATCAAGGTGACGAGAAGCTTCTAACATCGTTATGTCCGGTAGTGGCCGGCTGATGTCCATGTAGTTCTGCAGAAAGTCCCATAGCGCGCACGGTTGCTGAGTCGTGTTGTCGGGGGTGATCAGATCGTTGAAGTTAATCCCGGCACCGCTATAACGATGGGCGAGCGATAAACCGTTCATGGCTAAGCCCTGCCGATCTGGACTGGTGATGATGTAAGCATCAAATTCAGTGAACGGAGCTTCAAATTCGACGGCTTCGCTTTTATCGACAGTGTTCCTTTCATTGAAAATTCTGACCATGCCGGTGCGCCGGTTGAATTCCCACTTCGGACCAGGTGGAGGGCGGAACCAGATTGTCGGGAAACGGGTGATGACAATGTGTCCTGTCGCCCAGCAAATGAGCGGTAAACCTAATGCCCAAGAATAAAAATTTATAAATAGATGGATTGTGAAACCCCAGGCTGACTGATCCGACGCGGACATAACTGTCATGTGAGCCAGTATCAGAATGGGTATCAAGATTATGGTTGTCCACTTCCCCGCGCCCCTCAGAAATAACCAGAATTGCGAGCGAAAAGGCAGTTGCGCATGGCGAAACACTTCATGGTTATGCTTGATGTGAAGTTCCACATCTTCAAGCGGACGTGGCATGTAAGTCCCGCTTGCTTTCATTTCATTTTTTTCCATTTCCCATTTTTCCCAAAACCGCATGGTCTCGGGAGTCGGGTCTTGGAATAAACTGCCCGGAATTACTTCTTGCGCATTTCCCCACGGAAGCCGAGTACCGATCAACTTATGCAGAGTACTGCGGGTTGATGCGGCCGCTTGGTCTGGTATTCGACGCGAGTCGTAGGCTTCCTTCGAGTAATAGGTTGAGGGATCCATGAGCGTGGGCATTAGTTAGCCTTATTAGTCTGTTCATCAGCCCAGAAGGGTCGGTTGGTCTTGACGAAGTCGGCTTTCGCATATTTCGGACCATAGCGTGTCGAGTCTTTTATTCCCGGGGCTGGGAAATAGCGTGTTTCCGAGGGCGTTTTAAGAACGAATTGTGCTCGAACGGCCAGATCGTACCCGACAGCCTTTTTCAGTGCAGACCCCGTTGATTCCGGAGTGTCCAGATATAGCTCCAGAAAGTCCGGGAAGGGACGTTGCGCTTTAATAGGCGGGATTTCATTCAAAATGCTGGTTTGCGTAGTCATTGGCATAAACCTGGCGTATGAAATTTCTTTTTTTCTCATCCGGCACTCCGCATGAATGCCAATGCTACCCACGCTGCCCAAAAGGCCGGGCAGTCTGCTTTCGATACGAATTACCGTATTTGAAGTGCGTACGTCATAGGGTGTGGGGTTTTGATTATCCAGCTTTGCGCTGGCGTCAAAAAGCGGGTTGCTTCTGACGTCGATGCTGACACCTGCTAGTAGGCCAATCAGGCGGTAAAACGCTTCCTCGGGATCCTGAAGATGTCGCGTGGCCCCACTTCGACCGGAGCCGAACGGCCCATTCGACAGCCAATCCGCCAACGGCGTGTTACTCGACAAGATGACCACACCTGCTCCTGCGCCAATCAACAAAAGCGCCAGCCACCCCAAAGGCGTCAGTCCCAGTACGGGGGTTGCACTGACCAAACCGGCAGCAACACCTGCCATTGCGCCCCCTGTCATCAGCAAATAACCATACATGGCATTGTCATTCCACTGCCAGGCATACCAGGCATCATAAAGGCTTAGCCCGGCAAACAACGTTCCGGAAACCGATTGAGCAATCAAGCGTGCGGTGACGGCTCTTGTGATTCGATCAGCGACTACCTTGCCAAACAGCTTTTTGGCTGTTTCATCTGAAAGCGTGAAGAGGGGCTTCCGTGCAGCCGCTAGGGCAGATTGGCTTCCAGCCAGTTTTACCGTCAAAGCCTCCATCGCGATGATCAGGTCGATGTAAGCGCCTGCCACACCACCTACGGTTCTGATACTTCCTTTTTCGCGGATATTCTGTTCTTTACTTTGTATCTCCACGCACACGTTCCACATTTCGATCATCAACACACTCATTGCAAAGGAGTGGGTGTTGAGTATCCGAAAGGCCAATGCATTGTGTCTGGCACTGTGTTGCTCTATCGCATTGGCGAGTGCAGTGTTGGCTTGAGTCACTTGGCTGTTTGCAGCATTGCTCGCCGCTGCCGATTGCTGTGCAGCGGCAAGCTGTCTGTTCATATTCCCGACCAGTTGCGCCGTACTGTGATTACGTGGAATCACCAACACAAGGTGTTCTGCAGTTTCTACACCTGTTCCGGTCATGCGGGCGCGATCAGTACTACCGAGCAGGTTTCCCTGTTTGTCCAGAAACTCCCCATAAAACGTTCTGGGTACAGACTGTCGGGAAGGAAGGTCTTCCAGGCCGAAGAGATAATAGTTCTGTGTAACCTGAGCGCGGCGCATGAAATAGGCAGCGCCGAAAGTATTCGGCAGCATGCTGCGAAGTTGTTGTACACCTTGCGCGTGTAGTTTCATGCTGACTGGACGCGAGCGTGCACCCAACCGGGCGCGCGTGCGCTCCAGCCGATCATTTGATCTGGCTTGCTCGGCTCGAGCTGCGTCGGCGGCGGACCTCGCCTGATCCAGATCGGCGCTTAGTGGCTCGGTGGCGGCAAACGCGGTATTCACGGCACCTTGCAGCGTGTCATAAATGCTTAGCAGCGCGCCGTTGACATTTTTGCTGCTGGTAATCATAAAACTTTTGAAACTTGCTCCCGCCAGAATGTTTTCCACAATACTCGCATCTAGTGTGTCTTTCGGATCAGGCGCGGGCGATGCCGTATTCTCAAGTGCCGCAAGCTCGCTGCCACGGAAATTTCCGTCACCTTTATTTTTCGCGGTTTCAGCGGGTACTTCATAGGGTTTGCAGACTTGCTCCATATCGGACTTGGGCCAGAACATCCGATGCAGGGGCAATTCGGGAGTAGACGCCAATTTACGGAGCCATTCCTGGCCGAACGTGGCTTTAGAACTGTAAAGGCTGACGCCGGTTGTTGCATCGACGAGATCACCGCTTGGCGCTAATGGATCAATGCGTGAGGGAGGAGCTGCAACGGCGGCAACTGTCTGACAGATGACGATCATGGCCGATAAATAATCGAAGCCGTCTGTACTCAAGTGATCGGCGAGTGTTTGCTGCGTGATGTCCTTTTCCAGGCTTTCGACGAGCAACTTTTGCGCGCTGGTCATGTGTTGCCAGACCATTGCGCGCTCCAGAACGGCCGTGCAGCGATTGATGCTCTGTTTTCCTTTTTCGCCAATGTTTTCCAAGCTTGCATGGAGGGGATTGGTGTTGCCTTGCAGGCTATGTGGCACGACCAATTGCTGTATGACCAGGGCACTCGCGTGGTTGGCTTGCTGTGCTGCCCGATGAGCAAAGAGTCTCAATAGGTCATGGTGGGTTTCCACACGACTTTTCAAATGTCGGAGCCGGTAGCGTGGATCTTCAAGTAGCACACCGCAGAGTTGCCTCTGCCGTGCTTTGGTCAGTACATCCACAGCACTATCGCGGGCCTGCCAAGGGGCAGCGGGTTCATCCTGGGTGTCGGATATTTTTGCGGCAGGTACGGATGTGGTTAGTGAGTGGGTAAGGGCATCCAACTCCAGAAGTTCTGTGCGCAGCACCGGGTCGTTTCTTTCCGAGGTGCCTTTGGTACATGCCTGGAGAAACATGTCCGCATTTTGTTTTGCCGTCACTGGAAATTGTCCAGTGAGATCACAGAGGTAACAAGCCGGTTGATCAAACAGCCATTCGAAACCTGGCTCGCGAGGCCGCTGAGGTGCGATCACGCTAACTGGGAAGCAACCGCTTTCAAGTTCAAGTCTCGTGACGTTTGCCTTGCTCCATCTGGTTTGATTGGCGTAATCGCGTATGTTGAAGGAGGAATAGGCTTCAAGCATCGCCTTGCCATCAGGTTTGCCTGCGTATCGATTTTTGAATTCTTTGTTCGAGCACGTCAGGGTCCGAAAGCTTTTACAGCGCTGGCTGCGCAGCTGGCTGTCTTCCTCCAGACGCTGCAATCGAATTGCGGGCAGTTGTATTTCGGAAAAACACAGCTGGACTGAGACCGGCTTATTGTTCCAGGAGGCAGGGATCCAGATATCCTCCAGTGCCACTCCAGTCCTTTTGCGTGCCCCGGCTCTGAAAGTCTTGCCCTGACGAAAGTGGGCGACATCCACGTCGTGAAAAGTCGTCACCCCGTCCACAATGCCAATTTCCAGTTCGCGCCACAATTTGCCTTCGTAAAATATATAGACGAAGCCTGGCCGGGCGAGCACAGGTGTGCCGTAGTCATAAGAAATTTTCGATCCGGGAAGCGGGACGAAAGGAAGAATCGGTACAAGTTGATTCCATTGTTCGTCCTCTTGACGCGGTGTTGAACGAACATCTGCAAGCAAAGGCACCCGGATGGGGCTGCCCTGTGTTGAAGCGATTTCCAGCCAAAGTTGTCGCTTGGGTTGTCCGGAACAGTCCCAGACGTTGAGGACACTGCTGCAGATTTCTTTATCCACAGGCTCAAGCTGAGGTTTCTGAACCTGATTGGCAGCATTGCACAGCACAACTCTCTGATCGGAAGGGTGATCCTTGCCGATGACCTGAACGATTACTTTTGCGGCTTCGCAAGCTGGGCCGGAACTCAGGCTTCCAACGGGTTTGCTCATGTCCTGAGCTCCTTGTCCTTGAGATGACTGGTCAAATGCTGGCGTATACGCGCAAGGCGCTCCTCGGCGCTGCCATCGAGGGAAATGACGGGCAGCCTGTCGTTTGGATAACTTGCGCGCAATGACAGGTAATTGTTCAAGTCGTCGGGTTCCACGAAACCGTATTGCATACCCTCGTCCAGAAAACTGGAGGCATCGGTCAGTGATAGATCGCTCTGGCGTTGCCACCACAGATAGAGGAAATGTTCCTTCTGTTGCCGGTGCAGCGCCCGCTCATGCAGTGAACTCAGATGAAAGGTTTTTCGTTCATCTGGTTTAGTCCAGTGTTGGGCGTACTCTGCCTGCGTGTTGAACCAGCGAAGCTTGTTATGCGCCAGATCGAACCAAGTACCACCAAACCATCTCAGACGGGAAATTGGTCCCATCCAGAGACTGGAAGTGTTTTCGTCGTTTATCGTAAAAAAGTAGCTGGCTGTCGTTGGACTTGAATAGCGAAGCACACCTCTACGTTCGTTTTCGAAATGCACGAATAAAATGTGTCGCAGATGCCCCAGCAGCACATCCTCAGTGGCGTGACTTTCAATGATCAGCCCTGGCCATTCAGTGGGCGCCTGATGCATTGACTCCAGAATGATTGAGCTGGAGGAGGGAGGGAGCCAGATCGGGCTTTGCTTCGAATACGCTTGCAGCTCAGTCGAGTCGAACAGAAGTTTCGGATTGGGGTCAGGCACACGCTGGTACAGCTTTTCCAGTAAATCGTCCGAGCGCTCCAGCAATACTGAAATTGTCATGCCTCTGTTCCTGCCAACAAGGCCTTTCTGCAGGGGCAATCCGTCAGGGGACACTGCATTGGCGTTCCGCCCTTAGGTTTTTGGCAAAGCTCCACGATGGGTACATTTTCACGCAGGCGTTGCTGCAGTAGCATGCCAGGCTTATCCGCATCTGCCTGCTTCAACAACCCCGGCAACAACGGCGCCGCCCCCGTGCCACTCCCCGGACTCCCCCCGGAATTCATGTTGATCACCGGCCCACTCATCGTCACGCCGCCGGCGTCGATCTTGATGAAGCTGCCGCCGCCGATGAGGGTCAGTTCGGCGCCGGCTTCGAGCACGACTTTCATACCGCTGCTCAGGTGGATTTCCTGGCCGGCATCAATGAACTGACCGGTGCCGATCTTGATGTGCTGGTTCACGCCCACGGTCAGGTGGTCGTTGGCGCGGGCTTCGACTTTGCGGTCGGCGTAGACGGTGTGGTGTTCTTCGGCCTTGAACTCGCTGTAGCTGTTTTTTTCGACGGTGTCGTGGCGTTCGTTGCCGACGCGGATTTTCTGGTCGTGCTCGATGTTTTCGTCCCAGTCGCGCTGGGCGTGCAGGTAGATCTGTTCCTGACCTTTTTTGTCTTCGATGCGCAGTTCGTTGTAACCGCCACCGCCCATCGAACTCAGGGTCTTGAAGGTGCTGCGGGTCTTGTTCGCCGGCAGTTCGTAGGGGACGGTGTTTTCCTTGTGATACAGGCAGCCGCTGATCAGTGGCTGATCGGGATCGCCTTCAAGAAAGGTGACCAGCACTTCCATGCCGATGCGCGGGATGGCGATGCCGCCGTACTGGGCGCCGGCCCAGGCGCTGGAGACGCGCAGCCAGCAGCTGGTTTCGTCGTCGGCCTGGCCTTCGCGGTCCCAGTGGAACTGGACTTTGACGCGGCCGTACTGGTCGCAGTGGATCTCTTCGCCTTTGGGGCCGGTGACCACGGCGCTCTGGCTGCCGAGGATGCGCGGTTTCGGGTGGCGCAGGGGCGGGCGGTTCGGCACGTCCCAAGGGGTCGCTTGAAAGCGGTTGCGATAGCCCTGGTGGAAATCGTCTTTGAGTGCGGTGGTGTCACTGGTCACCGACTCTTCGAGCACTTGCGGCTGTTTGCCTTCGTGGTGGACTTCGGTGAGCAGCCAGAGGTCGTTCCATTTGGCTTTCGGGTGCGCGGTGAGGGCGAGGAAATGGCCGCTGACCAGCAGCGGCTGATCGCTCTTGCCTTCGGCGAGCTGGAAGTCGCTGCGGTGGCGTTCGAGGGCGCGTTTGGCCAGGTGTTTGCCGCGCTCGCGGTCGATGAATCGACCCGGGTAGTCGTAGTCTTCGAGGTCGGGCAGGGCGTCGCCACGGTTTTCGCTTTCCAGCGTCAGGCGCGGTTTTTCGAAGTCATAGTCGCGACGGGTGGTGCGGCTGGTGCGGGTTTCCAGGCGCAGGTCGAAACGCTTGATCACCGGGTCGCTGGCGACCATGCCGGAGTCTTGCTGGTAGGCCACAGGCTTGAGTTTCGGGAACACCGTCT